>NZ_JBFHIA010000204.1:0-5563 GCF_041596715.1 Phaeovulum sp. | reverse complement strand
TGCGCCGCAAGTGCGGTGCGCAGATCGAAGTTCTCGGGGTCGCCATACATCCAGCTTTCTGCCGCAGCCGCCTGCATCGCCTCGATGGCGCGTGGCGAGGGGCCGAAGCCGTTTTCATTGGCGCCGAGGCGGGCGGCAAAGTGGCGGCCGCGCGTGCGTTCCTGCGTCTCTGGCCCGACAAAGGGCACCGAGGCGGGAAGGCTGGCGGCAAGCGGGGTCAAGCGAGGTCCAATCATGGCACAAGGCGTAGCATAAATTGCACTGCCGACAAGGGGCCGAAGGTGCCGTGGCGTCGCCGCCACGCACACGCGCTGGCGCGCGTGGCCGCGCGAGGGCATACTTTGCAGAACATTCTTAGGAGGTGCCGATGAGCCGTGTCCATCTGACCATGCAGGGCCACATTGCCCATGTGCAACTGAACCGCCCCGAAAAGCTTAACGCCGTGGATATGGCGATGATTGATGAAGTGGTCGCGGTCGGCGAGTCGCTTGCCAAGCAAGCCGATCTGCGCGCCGTAGTGCTTTCGGGCGCGGGCAAGGCGTTTTCGTCGGGGCTTGATGTAGCAAGCTTTGGCGCGTTGGCCGGCAGCGACCCCGAGGCGCTGATCCTGCCGCGCACGCACGGGGCGGCGAACCGGTTTCAGCAATTTTCGCTGGTCTGGCAGCAATTGCCGGTGCCGGTGATCGCGGCGCTGCACGGGCCCTGTTTTGGGGCCGGGTTCCAGTTGGCCTTGGGTGCCGACATCCGCATTGCACATGCCAGCGTCCGGATGTCGGTGATGGAGATGAAATGGGGGCTCGTGCCCGACATGGGCGGTATGGTGCTGCTGCCTCGACTGGTGCGCGCCGACACGCTGGCGCGGATGATCTATACCGCCGAGCCGATGCTGATTGAACAGGCTCTTGCATTGGGGTTGGTGACGGAAGCTGCCGATGATCTGATGGCAAGCGCTTTCGAGCTGGCAGAAACGATTGCATCGAAAAGCCCGTCTGCCATTCGCGCCGCGAAACGTCTGATCGGGCGGGCGCTGGTGGCGGGGGCTGCCGATGTGCTTGCGGCGGAATCGAAAGAGCAGGCCGCATTGATCGGCAAGCCGCATTTCATCGAGGCGGTCTCTGCCAATATCGAGGACCGCGAGCCGAAGTTCGCTTAGGCGCACCGCAGCGGGGCCAGATGCCGCGGCCTAGCCGCGCATGAACTTGCGCCGCGCATCCTCGGCAATCGCCTGACGCATTTCGATCCGCGCAAGCTCGGCCATCGCCGCCTTGCGCGCCTCGGGGTCGGTCAGGGTTGCCAGATGCGCGCGCTGCGCTGCGGCCCGCTTTTTCAGCACGATTTCCTCGGGCAGCACGCCCGCTTCGGCCATGATGCGAAAGCCTGCCGCATCGCCCGCCGAAACGAAGGCATCGCCGGGGCGGTGCGGCAAAGGCTTGCCCTCGCCCGCAAGGCCCGAAAGTTTGCCTTCGGCCAAAGCCTTCAATATGCGCCTTTCAGCCATGCGGTCGGCACCGCTCATCGACTTATCCCAGATCTGCCAGCCGCGCCAAGGCGGTGCGCAGCTTGGCCCCTTCGGCCTCGCCCGCTGCCAGCAATTCGCGGTTTTCCTCGACCACCTCTTCAGGTGCCGATGCTACAAACTTAGGGTTGTTCAGCCGCCCACGCAAGCCGCCCATGTCTTTTTCAAGCTTGTCGAGCGACTTGGTCAGCCGCGCCTTTTCTGCGGCTACGTCGATGACACCCGCCAGAGGCAGCGCGAAGGCCGCACCCGGCAGCGCCAGCGAGATAGCGCCCTTTGGGCTTGTACCATCGGCAATGCGCTCCAGCCGTGCCAGACGCAGAATCAGCGCCTCGTTGTGGGCAAGGGCTGCGCGCGCGGCGTCATCGGCTTCGGTTGTCAGCATGTCGATCTTGGCGGCCACCGGCACGCCCATCTGGCTGCGCGCCGAGCGGATTTCCTCGATAAGCTGGATGACCCAGTTCATCTCGCGGTCGGCCTGCGGGTCGATCAACTCGGCGCCGTATTCGGGCCAGTCGCCGTGCGCCAGCAACTTGGCGCGCGCCCCGGTCATCGCCCAAAGCTCTTCGGTGATGAAGGGCATCATCGGGTGCAGCATCGTGTAGCACTGATCAAGCACCCAACGCATGGTCTGGCGCGTTTCTGGCGCGTGCTCGCCGTCAAACAGCGGCTTGGCAAACTCGACATACCAGTCGCAAACCTTGCCCCAGACAAAGGCGTATAGCGCGTTGGCGGCATCGTTGAAGCGGAAGTTGGTCAGCGCCTCGTCCACCGCCTCGCGGGTGCGCGCCACTTCGCCAATGATCCAGCGGTTCACGGTATGGGCGGGCGTGGGCAGGCCAAGCGGGGCCTCGAACACACCATTCATTTCGGCAAAGCGCGTGGCGTTCCAAAGCTTGGTGCCAAAGTTGCGGTAGCCCGCGATGCGCTGGGTTGAAAGCTTCAGATCGCGCCCCATCGCCGCCATCGCGGTCATGGTAAAGCGCACGGCGTCCGCGCCGAACTCGTCGATAAGCTCCAACGGGTCAAGCACGTTGCCCAAGGATTTCGACATTTTCTTGCCCTTCTCGTCCCGCACCAGCGCGTGCACATAGACGGTGTGGAAGGGCACCTGATCGACCACTGCCAATTGCATCATCATCATCCGGGCGACCCAGAAAAAGATGATGTCGAACCCGGTAATCAGCACGTCGGTGGGGAAGTATTTTTGCAGCTCTGGCGTGTTTTCCGGCCATCCAAGCGTGCCGATCGGCCAGAGCCCCGAGGAGAACCACGTATCGAGCACGTCGGGGTCGCGGGTAAGCGCCTTTCCCGGTGCCATCGCCTGCGCTTCGGCCTCGGACGCGGCGCAGTAATGGTTGCCTTCCTCGTCGTACCAGACCGGGATCTGGTGCCCCCACCAAAGCTGGCGGCTGATGCACCAAGGCTCGATATTTTCCAGCCAGTGGAAATAGACCTTTTCGTGCTGCTCGGGCAGGATCTTCGTGCGCCCGTCGCGCACGGCGTCGATGGCGGGCTGCACGATTTTGGCGGTATCGACAAACCACTGGTCGGTCAGCATCGGCTCGATCACGACCTTGGAGCGGTCACCGAACGGCTGCATGATCGGCTTGGATTCGACGTATGGCACCAGCGCGGGTTCGCCTTCTTCCTCGGCCTTGGGGTTGGGCACCATCACGGCAAGCCCCTCGGCAGTGATCTGCGCGATGACCTGTTCGCGCGCGGCAAAGCGGTCAAGCCCGCGCAATTCGTCGGGAACAAGGTTCAGCGTGTCGATCTCGGCCTCGGTAAAGGCCGCACCACCCGCGATTTCCTGCGCGCGGCGGGCGCAATCGGCATAGGACGCGCCGTCAGCCCGCATTTGGGCGCGGGTGTCCATCAGCCGGTAGCAAGGGATATTGCCGCGCTTGGCCACCGCGTAGTCGTTGAAATCATGCGCGCCGGTGATTTTAACCGCACCCGAGCCGAAGGTCGGGTCTGGGTATTCGTCGGTGATGATCGGAATCAGGCGGCGGTGCGCCTTGGGCCCCACCGGTATTTCGCACAGCTTGCCCACGATCGGCGCATAGCGTTCGTCTGACGGATGAACCGCCACCGCGCCATCGCCCAGCATGGTTTCGGGCCGGGTGGTGGCGATACTGATATAGTCGCGCGTCTCGCGCAGCGTCACGCGGCCTTCGGCATCTTTCTCGACATATTCATAGGTTTCACCGCCTGCCAGCGGGTATTTGAAGTGCCACATGTGGCCCTTGACCTCGATATTCTCGACCTCGAGATCGGAAATCGCGGTTTCGAAATGCGGGTCCCAGTTCACCAGCCGCTTGCCGCGGTAGATCAGGCCCTTTGCGTGCATTTCTACAAAGACCTTGATGACCGCCTGCTGGAAATGCGCGTCCATCGTGAAGGCGTTGCGCGACCAGTCGCATGACGCGCCAAGGCGTTTTAGCTGGTTGATGATCGTGCCGCCGGATTGCGCCTTCCATTCCCAGACCTTGGCCAGAAACGCCTCGCGCCCCATCTCGCGGCGGCTGGCGTTGTTCTTGTCTTTGGCCAGTTCGCGTTCCACCACCATTTGCGTGGCGATGCCCGCGTGGTCTTGCCCCGGTTGCCACAGCACATCGTGCCCGCGCATCCGGTGCCAGCGCACAAGCGTGTCTTGCAGCGTGTTGTTGAAGGCGTGCCCCATGTGCAGGCTGCCGGTCACGTTCGGCGGCGGGATCATGATGCAGAAGGTTTCGGCGGGCGAACCGTCAGCCTTGGGTTTGGCGTTGGCACCCGCGGCAAAGGCACCGGCGGCCTCCCACGCGGCGGCAATGCGGGCTTCGGCTTCGGCGGGCGCAAAGGTCTTTTCCATCGGCATCGGGGCAACTTTCCTTGGGTTGCCCCGATTTAACGCCCCCTTCTGCAAAGGCCAAGGCCCGATGTCGCGCGGCCCTCAGCGCGGCCCGACCAGCGCGAAGATGGACCCCTGCGGATCGCTTGCCACCACGATGAAGGCACCGCCCGGCACGTCTTGCGGCCCGCTTACCACTTTGCCCCCGGACGCGGTGACCCGCTTGGCGGCCGCGTCGATGCTTTCGATGCCAAAGTAGGGTAGCCAGAACGGCGTGCCCGGCCCCGGCATATCGGGTGCAAGCCGCATCATGCCGCCAATGTCGGTGCCCTGATGGCTGAAGATGTCGTAGCGGCCCATCGCGCCCATATCCATGCTGGTGCCGGCTTTCCAGCCGAACAGCTCTGAATAAAAGGCAAAAGCCTCCTTGGGATCAGTGGTCATCAATTCGTGCCAGTTGCCATGACCGGTCTTTTTCTGATCGAAGGCATTGCCCTTGGAATCGAGTGGTTGCAATAGCCCGAAAACCGCACCTTGCGGGTCTTGCACAACGGCAAACCTCCCGGTGCCGGGAACGTCGTTGGGTTCCATATGCACCTTGCCTCCGGCCTTTGTGACGGCTTCGATGGCGGTATCGCAATTGCCGGTGGTGAAATACACCATCCAGAAGGGCGGCATACCCTGTGCCTCCGGCACCCAGATGCCCGCCACCATGTCGTCGCCTGCCGCGGCAAGCCGATAATCTGCGCCTTCCATGCCCGCATTGGTCACCTTCCAGCCGAGCACGGCGGCATAGAATGCCTGCGCGGCATCTGGGTTGTAGCTTGTCAGTTCATACCAGCACGGATTGCCGTTTGGGGTGGTGGTCATGGCGCGCCCTCCGAGTCAAAAATCGGGATGAAGCCGCCATAAATCATCCGCTTCATGTCAAACGGCATGTCGCTCATGGCAGCCATTTCGGGATCTTTCATCATCTTTTCCATTCCGGCATTGCGCGTTGCCTTGTCGGGCCAGACAATCCAGCTAAAGGCGACGATTTCGCCCGGTTTGGCCGCGACCGAGCGTTTGAAATCGGTCAGTTCACCTTCGGGGATGTCGTCTGACAGCGTTTCCACCATCTGTCGCGCGCCGTATTTCTTGAAGATTTTCCACCCCATACGGGCGGAGGCAAGATACGCATCGCGCTTGTCGGCGGGCACCGGAACCACGAATCC
>NZ_JBFHIA010000203.1:0-5572 GCF_041596715.1 Phaeovulum sp. | reverse complement strand
TACCCATTTTCCACTCCCACCCGTTCCGGTTCGGATTGATACGTGCAACAGGGGCGCTTCCCGCCCCTACATCAAGCTAAATCCATTCTAGGTTTCACACAAAGGGAAATGTCGGGCCTGCGTCACTGGCGACTTGACCGCAGGTTGGCGCGGGTATCGCGCGCCGCAAACTGGCGCGGGGCAAGCCCAGTGTGATGGCTTGTATTGTCGTCGCGATCACATCTGTAGCAAATTATTGTGCGCTTTGTGTGAAGAGTTGTCTGGGCACGAAAACGAAAAGGCCCGGCATTGCGGTGCCGGGCCTTGCCATTCGTTTCAGCGCATCAATAGCGGTAATGATCGGCCTTGAACGGGCCTTCGACCGTTACGCCGATGTAATCGGCTTGTTCGGGGCGCAGTTCGGTAAGTTTCGCGCCGATCTTTTTCAGATGCAGGCGCGCCACTTTCTCGTCGAGCGCCTTGGGCAGAATGTAGACGCCGGGCGCGTATTCAGCGCCCTTGGTCCAAAGTTCGATCTGCGCCAGCACTTGGTTGGAAAAGCTGGCCGACATCACAAAACTCGGGTGGCCGGTGGCATTGCCGAGGTTGAGCAGGCGCCCTTCGCTGAGCAGGATGATCTTGTTGCCCGAGGGCATTTCGATCATGTCCACCTGATCCTTGATATTGGTCCATTTGTGGTTCTTGAGCGCGGCGACCTGAATCTCGTTGTCGAAATGGCCGATGTTGCCGACGATCGCCATGTTCTTCATTGCGCGCATGTGCTCGATCCGGATCACGTCGCGGTTGCCGGTGGTGGTGATGAAGATGTCGGCGTCGGCGACCACATCTTCCAGCACCACAACCTCGAAACCGTCCATCGCGGCCTGTAGCGCGCAGATCGGGTCAACCTCTGTCACCTTCACGCGCGCGCCAGCACCACGCAGGCTGGCGGACGAGCCTTTGCCCACGTCGCCATAGCCGCAGACCACGGCGACCTTGCCGGCCATCATCACATCGGTCGCGCGGCGGATGCCATCGACCAGCGATTCCTTGCAGCCGTATTTGTTGTCGAACTTCGACTTGGTGACGCTGTCGTTCACGTTGATCGCGGGGAAGGGCAGCAGGCCCTTCTTGTGCAGATCGTAAAGGCGATGCACGCCTGTGGTGGTCTCTTCAGAGACGCCCTTGATCGCGGCGCGCTGCGCTGTAAACCAGCCGGGGCTGGCCTTGAGCCGCTTTTTGATCTGGTTGAAAAGGCAGACTTCTTCATCCGAGGTCGGGACGGCGATCAAATCTGTTTCGCCCGCTTCGACCCGCGCGCCCATCAGGATGTAAAGCGTGGCATCGCCGCCGTCATCGAGGATCAGGTTACAGGTGCCACCCTCACCGCCGAACTGAAAGATGCGGTCGGTATATTCCCAGTATTGCTCTAGGCTTTCGCCCTTGATCGCAAAGACCGGCGTGCCACCTGCGGCAATCGCCGCCGCGGCGTGGTCTTGCGTGGAAAAGATGTTGCAACTGGCCCAGCGCACATCGGCACCCAGCGCAGTCAGCGTTTCGATCAGCGCGGCGGTCTGGATGGTCATATGCAGGCTGCCAGCGATGCGCGCACCTTTGAGCGGCTTTGCCGTGCCATATTCCTCGCGCAGCGCCATCAGCCCCGGCATTTCGGTTTCGGCAATATCGAGCTCTTTACGCCCAAACGCGGCAAGCGAGATATCCTTGACGATGTAGTCCTTCGGCATCCGCCGCACTCCTTGCTTTTAGTTGCACGCCAGATAACACCCGGGCGCTGTCTCGACAATGTTCCTACGGCCGGAATAGGGTGCAGGGATCAATTTGAGGTGAAGATGAAACAGCCCCGCGCCTGGCAACGGATGCTTTCGGGTCGAAGGCTCGACCTGCTGGACCCGACACCTCTGGATGTCGAAATCGAGGACATCGCGCATGGGCTGGCCTTTGTTGCGCGCTGGAACGGGCAGACGCGCGGTGACTGGCCCTATTCGGTGGCCGAACACTCGCTACTGGTGGAAGCACTGTTTTCGCGCGCAAATCCCGGTGTGGGCGCGCGCTGGCACTTGGCTGCGCTGCTGCATGACGCGCCCGAATATGTGATCGGCGACATGATCAGCCCGGTGAAATCGGCCATCGGTGCTGCTTATGGTGAAATGGACGCGCGGCTGGCCGCGGCCGTGCACTTGCGCTTTGGCCTGCCAGCGGTGCTGCCCGCCGCGATCAAGAAGGCCATCAAGGCCGCAGACCGGCTTTCAGCATGGGCGGAAGCGGTGCAGATTGCCGGGTTTTCGCGCGAAGAGGCTGATCGCCTGTTTGGCAAGCCCGCAGAGGGGGCGTTGGGCGGGTTGGCGATTCGGCTGCGGCCACCGGCTGAGGTGCGCGCGGATTTTACCGCGCGCCACCACGCGCTTCTGGCGGCCATGGCTGCCGCATAAGCCTTAGCGGCCCTTATGGACCGGGTCGAGCCTGCGGCGCGGGGTGTAGCCCCCGATGGCAATTGCCATAACCTCTGCTATGATGCGGATCATCGCCTGACCCTCCTTTTCCTCGCCTAATGTTCTCTTTTTATGCTCGAGACGACGAAGAAGGCGAGTCAGAAATATTTTGCAGTTGTTAGCTTGGCTTACAGATGAATGATATCGACTGGCACAGGATGCCCACCCTTGCGGCGCTGCGCGCCTTTGAGGCAACCGCGCGATGCGGGGGGTTCAGCGCGGCAGCGCGGCAGTTGAACGTTACCCACGCCGCCGTTGCGCAGCAGGTCCGCGCACTAGAGGACGAAATCGGCGTGCGGCTTGTCTGGCGCGATGGGCGCATGTTGCGCTTGACGCCCGAGGGCGAAAAACTGGGGCAAGCGCTCACCTCCGGGTTCGTCACGATGCAGGAAGGGCTTGCGGCGCTGCGCGATGACGCGCGACACAAACCTTTGACAGTGACCTTGCCACCCGCCTTTGCCGCCGAGTGGCTGATGCCGCGATTGGCCCGGTTCTGGAAGCGGCATCCCGATATTTCGTTGTCGCTGCTGCCAGACCGCCAAGTGGTCGATCTGCGGCACTCGGGTGCTGCAATGGGTATCCGGTTCGGTGATGGCCATTGGCAGGGTGTGCAGGCCGTTTTCCTGACCCCGGCCCCGCAGGTGGTGGTGGGCGCACCAGAACTGCTGGCAGGCCGCGCGAAACTGACGCTTGCGGAAATGGCCGCGTTGCCTTGGGTGCGAGAACAGGATTGGCCAGAGCAAATGGATTGGCTTAAAAGCATCGGCCTGCATCCGGCCAAGCTGAGATTTACAGAGTTTCCCAATGAGGAGCTTGCGCTTTCAGCGGTGCGCGAAGGATTGGGGCTACATCTGGAAAGCGCGGCGCTCGTCGAAGACGATATTGCTTCGGGGCGGCTGGTGCAGATTTGCGAACTTAGCCATGAAAGCCTTGGCTATTACGCCGTATTTCCACCTGGGCCAGTTAGCATTGCCGCGCAGGCCTTTACCACATGGCTAAAGGCAGAATTGTAGGGGCGGCCAAAGCCGCCCCCGCAATAGTCAGATCGCGATATCTTCTAGGCTTTTTCCCGAGGCAAGTGCCGCGGTTACCCAATGCGGTCTGCGCCCGCGCCCGCTCCAGGTTTCGGACTCATTGGCGGGGTTGGCGTATTTCGGTTTGGCGGGTTTGCGCTTGCGAATGCCGCTAAGTGCAGTCAGCTCGGCCAATGAATAGCCCAGCTTGCGAGCGGATTCTTCCAGCTCGGCCAGCGCCTGCTTTTTCTTGCGATCTTCGAAATCTGCAATTGCGCGGTCAACCTTTACGCGCAAATCCTTGAGCTCTTTCAGATCAAGGCGATCAAGCTCCATGTTTATCGGCATTCTTTTGTATTCCTGATTGGTAGTTCGGGATTCCTAACATAAACCAATTATAAACGATTACAAGTTAGCCAAAAAGGCTACCTATTAAGCTGAGTTTCACCAATAGGTTGTTATTTCGGGCTACGCTTGGCCAGAATACGCTGCAAAGTGCGGCGATGCATGTTGAGCCTGCGCGCAGTTTCAGAAACGTTGCGCTCGCAAAGTTCATAAACACGCTGGATATGTTCCCAACGCACGCGGTCTGCGCTCATTGGGTTTTCTGGCGGCGGCGGTAGCGATTCACCTTTGGCAAGAAGCGCGGCGGTAACGTCATTGGCATCGGCAGGCTTTGAGAGATAGTCGGTCGCCCCCATTTTTACCGCAGCCACTGCCGTAGCAATTGCGCCATACCCGGTCAGAACCACGATTCGTGCATCGGGGCGGGCATCGCGCAGTTGCTCGACAACGTCGAGGCCACTGCCATCTTCCAGCCGCAGATCGATCACCGCGTAAGCAGGTGCGCTTTGCTGCACGATGGCTTTTCCGGCGGCCACGCTTTCGGCGGCGTGCACGATAAAGCCGCGCTTTTCCATCGCCCGGCTCAACCGGGTCAGGAAAGTTACGTCATCATCGACAAGCAGAAGCGACCGGTCAGGCCCCAGTTCGGCAAAGTCTTCATCGGCCATGTTTAACCGCCCTTACGAGTTGCGCTTCGGATGGTTCTAGGCGGTTGTGTCGCATAGGTCAAACTGACTGTTTCGACGATCCTATTGCGTCGATTTCCAGACATCGACAAAGCAGGCTATGCGATCGGCCATTTCCTCGGGCGAATCATCGCGGTTGAAGTATTCTTGAAAGCCCACCGGCTCGGGAAACGTCAGGTAGGTCTGGGTGGAGTGGTCGATCAGGAAATACGGGTCGTTTTCGGGATCTTTCAGCTTGAAGTATGTCCGATAGGCGCTGCTTGCGGCGCGCAACTGCTCTTCGGTGCCGCTCAGGCCAACCATGCGCGGGTGCATGATGTCGGTAAAATCGGCCAGCAAGGCGGGCGTATCCCGGATATAGTCTACCGAAATGAACACCGGCGTCACGTCATAGCCCCGCTCGTCAAGCTGATAAACAGTTTCGGCATTGCGCGCGTTATCAAGCGGGCAGACATCGGGGCAGAAGGTATAGCCGAAGTAGATCAGCGACGGTTTGGTGATAACCTCCGCGTCGGTTACGGTCGCGCCGGTTTCGTCAACCAGCGTGAAGGGCCCGCCAATCGCTTCGATACCGCCCGCGATTTCACCTTGGCGGCACTGTGCGAAGATATCGTCACTGGCTGGCGCGCGCTGCGTGGCCCACCACGTCGCACCAAGTGCGACTGCGGCAATCGTCGCCGCTCCTACCGCATAGCTGCGCGTTGAAATCGACATCTCGCACTCCTGTTTTGCTTGCGCATTGATCCTCTAACGAGGAGCCTTTATCAACTATCTGCACGCGAATGTGAGCAGGGAAAACCGAAATGACCGCAACTGTTCACTCTTCGCGCGAATCCCATAGCGAATGGGTGCGCCTGCGAACACTGGTAAATCTGCGCTGGATCGCGGTTACTGGACAAATCGTCGCAATCGGCGTGGCGTGGCGGTTCTTTGACATCAACTTCGATCTGCCGCTGTGCCTGCTGATTATCGGCGCGACGGTCGTGGCAAACCTGCTCGGGATGCTGCATTTTCCCGAGAACCGCCGCCTGAGCGAAGT
>NZ_JBFHIA010000202.1:0-5584 GCF_041596715.1 Phaeovulum sp. | reverse complement strand
TCAGCACCGGCATGCCATCGCGCGTAGCTTGAATACGATCACCCGATGCGCTCACCATGCCAAGTTCGACAAGTCGGGCTATCGCGTCTTCGGGCAAGGCCGCACCCGATAGCGCGGTAAATCTCTCGCGGCTGACGCCTTCAGCAAGTCGTAGCCCCATAAGTAAAAACTCCGCGCCACGCTCGGCTTGGCCAAGCGCTTCGCGCGGCAACTCACCGGGTTTCCCAGCCTCGACGGCATTTAGCCAAGCCTGCGGCGCGCGCGGTGCCTCGGTCGCCCAGCGCACACCGTCCAGCGTAAGGCGCCCGTGCGCGCCGGGCCCGATGCCTGCGTAGTCCCCCGCGCGCCAGTATATCAGGTTGTGCCGGCTTTCCTGCCCAGGGCGCGCATGATTGGAAACCTCATAGGCCGCAAGCCCGGCCGAATTGCAAATATCTTGTGTTGCCATATACATATCAGCCGCGTCGTCATCCAACGGCAGGTCTTTTAGCTGGCCACGCGCGTGCCTTGCGCCAAAAACCGTGCCCTGTTCTATCGTCAGCTGGTAAAGCGAAAAATGGTCCACTGCCATTGCGAGTGCTTCGCGCAGTTCTGCTTGCCACGCGCTCAGCGACTGTCCTTGGCGCGCGTAAATCAGATCAAAGCTCACGCGATCGAAGTTTGCTCGCGCAATATCGAAAGCCACGCGTGCCTCTGCTACTGAATGCATCCGGCCAAGCCGGCGCAAATCAGTGTCGTTCAAGGCCTGAATCCCCATAGAAAGCCGGTTCACCCCGGCCTCCGCATAGGCCGCAAAGCGGCCCGCCTCAACACTACCAGGATTGGCCTCTAGCGTTACTTCGAGGTCATTGGCCAGCACCCAGGTCTTACCGATCCGTTCAAGAATTGCGGCAACCAGTTCCGGGTCCATCAGCGAAGGCGTGCCCCCGCCAAAGAAAACTGTGCTGAGTACGCGCCCCTTTGTCTCGCGCCCGATCCTGTCGATCTCGGCCAAATAGGCTCTCATCCAGCGCTTTTGGTCGATTTTCTCCGCAACATGGCTATTGAAATCGCAATAGGGGCACTTAGAGGCGCAAAAGGGCCAGTGGATGTAAAGCCCGAACCCCACGCTCCTCCAATCTTCCATCATTCAGCCTTTGAACGCGGTGACTTCGATTTCCACCTTCATCTCGGGCCGGATCAACCCCGCAATCACCATGGTTGCAGCAGGGCGTATGTCACCCAAGGCTTCGCCCAGCGCCGGGGCAAGCGCATCAACCAAGCTCGCATCGACAACCGTGTATTGCACCCGCACAATATCAGCCATCTCAAAGCCGCCCTGCTCAAGCGCCCAGCGGATCGTGGCAAAGCAGTTGCGGGCCTGGGCTGCGATGTCCTCGGGCATGGCCATGGTCGAATAATCGTAGCCGGTAACCCCGGATACAAAGCACCAAGGCCCTTTCACCACTGCGCGGCTGTATCCCATTGTCGCCTCGAAGGGTGATCCTGTCGAAATGCGCTGCATGCGGCCCCCCAGACATTGCCTGAACTTGCGAAAAGCATCTGCCCGATGGCTGATCCGGTTCTTTTCGGACGGGTCCATCTCGGCAAAGGTAATCTCGTAACCTTCGGGCACAAACATAGGGTCATAGCCATGCCCCTCTGCGCCCCGCATTGGCCAAACCACCTGCCCCTCGCAGCGCCCCTCGAACACTTCATCGTGCCCATCCGGCCATGCAAGCACGAGGGTTGCGCAAAACCGCGCGCGCCGGGGCATTGGTGCATGCACCGCGTCAAGCTCGGCCCATGTCCGTGTCATGGCCTGTTCAAAATCGCGCCCCTTGGGCGTTTCGGCCCAATTCGCGGTATATACACCCGGTGCGCCACCAAGCGCTTCCACCTCGATGCCGCTATCGTCAGCCAAGGCCGGCAATCCGGTTGCCTGCGCCGCGGCATGCGCCTTGATCCGCGCATTTCCGATAAAAGTGTCTTCGGTTTCTTCGGGCTCCGGCAGCCCAAGTTCCGCCGCGCCAACGACCTCAACACCGAAAGGCGCAAGCATGGCGCGCATTTCTTCAAGTTTGCCCGCATTATGCGTCGCCACCAGCAGGCGATTGCCTGCAAACCGCCTCATGCCAGCGCGGCCTTTTGTGCGGCAACCAGCTCGGCTGCACCAACTTCTGCCAGATCGAGCAATTGTCCCATCTCATCGCGCGAGAATGTTGCACCTTCCGCCGACATCTGCACTTCGATCAGCCTACCGCGACCGGTCAAGATGAAGTTACCGTCTGTGCCCGCTTCGCTGTCTTCCGCATAGTCGAGATCCAGCAACACCTGTCCTGCGTAAATCCCGCAGGACACCGCCACTACATGGTCAACCAGCGGGTCCGTGGTAATAGCGCCAGATTTCAGAAGCTTATCCATTGCCATTCGTAGCGCGACCCAACCCCCGGTGATGGACGCACAGCGAGTGCCGCCATCAGCCTGAAGCACATCGCAGTCGATCACGATCTGCCGCTCGCCCATTGCCGCACGGTCTACGCCAGCGCGCAGCGCCCGCCCGATAAGGCGTTGAATCTCTTGCGTTCTTCCTGTTTGTTTACCCGCCGCCGCCTCGCGCCGGTTGCGTGTATTGGTCGCGCGGGGCAACATGCCGTATTCCGCCGTTACCCAACCAAGCCCCGAGCCTTTCAAAAACTGGGGTGCTTTGTCCTCGATTGTCGCAGAGCATAGCACATGCGTGCCGCCCGCCTTGATCAGGCACGAACCCTCGGCGTGCCGCATGACGCCCGTCTCGATCGAGATCGCGCGCATTTCGTTCAGATTTCGGCCAGAGGGGCGCATAAAGGGTCCTTTCCCATATTTTGGCCAGTTACAGCCGCGCCGCCGCACGATGCAACCCCGATTGACGTGCCGCCACACTGCACTTACCTCGGACTCAAGGAGCAAGAAATGTCCGACGCCAGTCGCCGCCTCTCTGAAATGAATGAACGCTCGCGCGAGGTTTTTCGCCGCGTCGTCGAAGGCTATCTCGATACTGGCGACCCGGTCGGCTCGCGCACGCTCTCGCGCACGATGAGCGAGCGGGTCTCGGCCGCCACCGTTCGCAATGTCATGCAAGACCTCGAATATATGGGCTTGCTGGACAGTCCGCATGTTTCGGCGGGGCGCATTCCCACTCAGGCGGGTTTGCGGATCTTTGTTGATGGGTTGATGGAGGTATCGCAGGTCGCCGCTGCCGACCGCGAAATGATCGATGCAACGCTCGGCGGCAATCAGCCCGAGGTCGCGTCAGCGCTCGACAAGATTGGTGGGGCGCTCTCGGCGATCACCCGCAGCGCAAGTCTCGTGCTGACGCCCAAACACGAAGCGCCCATTCGGCATATCGAGTTCGTCAGCCTTGCCGCCGACCGCGCGCTGGTGGTGCTGGTCTTTGCCGACGGCATGGTGGAAAACCGCGTTTTCACGCCTCCGCTCGGGCAAACACCCTCATCCATGCGCGAAGCTGCGAACTTTTTGAATGCATTGGTCGAGGGGCGCACTCTGAGCGAACTTCGCCAGCACGTAGCGCGCGAAATCGCAGAGCGGCGGCAGGAACTCGATGTTCTTGCCCGCGAACTTGCCGAAAGCGGGCTGGCGCTATGGGAAAATGCCGGTGAGCCGCAAGAGCGGCTTATCGTGCGCGGCCGCGCCAACCTCATCGACAGCGAAGTGGCGGATCTGGACCGAGTGCGATCCCTTTTCGACGATCTTGAACGCAAGCGCGACATCGCCGAGTTTCTCGATCTGACCGAGGGCGGGGCCGGTGTGCGCATTTTTATTGGCTCGGAGAACAAGCTTTTCTCTCTTTCGGGTTCCTCTCTGGTGGTGTCTCCCTATATGAACGCTGACCGGAAGATTATCGGTGCAGTGGGCGTGATCGGACCAACACGCCTCAACTACGCGCGAATCATTCCGATCGTTGATTATACGGCGCAGCTGGTCGGGCGCGTGCTGTCAGGCCAGGGCAAGGGGTAAGAGCATGAGCGATATGAAGAAAGACGAGATTGCCGAAGATCAGGCGCAGATTGATACCGGTCTGGACGACGTTTCGGCTGAAATAGAAACGCTTCGCGCAGAGCGCGACGACATGCGCGATCGTTTCATTCGCGCGCTTGCCGACACAGAAAACATGCGCAAACGTGCCGAGCGCGATCGTCGCGAGGCCGAACAATACGGTGGCACCAAGCTCGCGCGCGATCTTTTGCCGGTTTACGATGCATTGCGCCGCGCGCTCGACGCCGCTGGCGAAGAACAGCATAGCGCCGCTGCCGCACTGATCGAAGGGGTAGAACTGACCCTGCGCGAATTGCTCAACGTGTTCGTGAAGCATGGTATGCAGCCAATTCAGCCGAAAAACGGCGATGCCTTTGACCCCGCGCAACATCAAGCGATGTTCGAGGCGCCGCTGCCCGGCACCAAGGCCGGCGACATCATCGAAGTAATGACCGAGGGTTTCATGTTGCACGACCGCTTGCTGCGCCCTGCACAGGTGGGCGTTTCGTCAACGCCAAAGTCGTAATCGACCCTATTCCTGCGAAATCGCCTTGAGTTCGTATAGCAGCGCAAGCGCCTCGCGCGGCGAAAGCTCGTCGGGGTGCAGCGCTGTCAGCCGCTCTTGCAGCTTGCTTTCGGGCTTGCGTACGGGCGGCGGCGGCGCTGCGCGAAACAGCGGAAGGTCGTCGATCATCGCGCGTTGCCGTGCCGCGCCCTCGCGCTCGCCCGATTCGAGCGCTTCTAGCACCACGCGCGCGCGCTCGATCACCGCTTGCGGCAGACCGGCCAGCCGGGCGACCTGCACACCGTAGCTGCGATCGGCCGCGCCGCGCTTGACCTCATGCAGAAATACCAGTTCACCCTGCCATTCGCGCGCGGTGACATTGGCGTTTTCCACCCCTGCAAGTTTGGCGGAAAGTGCCGCCATTTCATGATAGTGCGTGGCGAAAAGCGCGCGGCAGCGGTTGACATCGTGCAGATGCTCTAGCACCGCCCAGGCGATCGACAGCCCGTCATAGGTGGCCGTGCCGCGCCCGATTTCATCAAGAATCACAAGCGCACGGTCGTCAGCTTGGTTCAAGATCGCTGCGGTTTCGACCATTTCAACCATGAAGGTAGAGCGTCCGCGCGCAAGGTCATCGGCAGCGCCCACCCGGCTGAAAAGTTGGCTGACAAGCCCGATGCGCGCGCTTTTTGCAGGCACAAAGCTGCCCGCCTGCGCCAAAAGCGCGATCAGCGCGTTTTGCCGCAGAAAGGTTGATTTGCCCGCCATGTTCGGCCCGGTCAGCAGCCATATCGCGGGGGTCTGGCTTTCGGTCAGTGCACAGTCGTTGGCCACGAACGCCTCGCCCGTACGCCGCAGCGCCGCCTCAACAACCGGATGCCGGCCCCCGGTCACATCAAAAGCGCGGCTGTCATCCAACTCTGGCTGCACCCAGTCTTCGGCGGCGGCAAGATCTGCGAATGCAGCGGCAAGGTCGATTTCCGCCAGCGCACGCGCGGCAAGCGCAATCGCCCCGGCGCTTTCCAGAATTGACGCACTCAGGCTGGAATAGACACGCTTTTCAAT
>NZ_JBFHIA010000201.1:0-5587 GCF_041596715.1 Phaeovulum sp. | reverse complement strand
CTTGTCCACCGAGCCCAGCAGCGCCGATTTCTGGGTAATCACCACCACCGTCGTGCCTTGTTGCTTGGCATGTGCCATGGCGCGGGCCAGTGCCTGATCCCCCGAGCTATCGAGGTTTGAGTTCGGCTCGTCGAGCACCACCAGACGCGGCCCACCGAAGAACGCACGTGCCAACGCGATGCGCTGTTTTTGCCCGCCCGAAAGCGGCGAGCCATCGGAGGCAACCATGGTTTCATAGCCTTGCGGGAAAGCGGCGATCAGATCGTGCACATCGGCAAGCACCGCGGCTTCATAGATTTGCTCGTCGGTGGCATCGGCGCGCATACGCCCGATATTGTCTTTGATGGTGCCCGGGAAAAGCTGCACGTCTTGCGGCAGGTAGCCGATATTCTCGCCCAACTGGCGCGGGTCCCAGTTGCGCAGGTCCATCAGATCGAGGCTGACGCTACCAGAAGTCGGCAGGATCGAGCCGACCAGCATCTTGCCGAGCGTGGTCTTGCCTGCGCCAGAGTTGCCAATCACCGCGAGCGATTCACCCGGAGCAAGCGAGAACGAGATGCTGTTGAGAATGACCTGCTTGGTGCCCGCCGGAACATAGAGCAACCGATCGACATTGAGCCGGCCTTCGGGGCGCGGAAGCTGAAGCCGGTCCATATTGAGCGGCGATGATCTGAGCAGCCCGACAACACGGTCGTAAGAGGCACGCGCCAGAATAAAGCTGTTCCAGCCTTCGATCGAACCCTCGATCGGTGCCAGTGCGCGGCCTGCGATGATCGAGGCCGCAATCACCATGCCGCCGCTCAACTGCCCCTGAAGCGCGAGAAATGCGCCCCAGCCCAGCAAACCGACCTGCGTCAGCAACCGAACCGAGCGCGACGCCGCAGATGAAACGATGTTGCGATCTTGCGCGCGCACCTGCGCCTTGAGCGATGCCGCGGTATCGCGCCCCCAGATCGAGACGGCTTCGGGGATCATCGCCAGCGCATTGATGATCTGAGAGTTACGCGCCATCGAATCCAGATGCAGGTTGGCCCTGCTCTGGTGAAAATTTGCCTCGGCAAAAGATGATGCGGTGGCGCGCTGGTTGATCATCGTAATCACCAGCAAGATCAGCGCCGTCACGACAACGATATAGCCCAGATGCGGATGCACCAGAAAGATTGCAGCGATGAAAAGCGGTGCAAAGGGAACGTCGAGAAACGAAAGCAGCGTGCCAGACACCAGAAACGACCGCAGTTGTTGCAGATCGCCCAATGTCTGATACTCGCGCCCCGACCCGTGCAGCGATGCGCGCGCCGCAGCACTGAGGACGGGGGCACCCAGATGGGTCGCCACCTCGACCGCGGTGCGCATTAGAACAAAGCGGCGGAGCGCGTCAAAGATCGCCTGCATCAACACAGCGCCGACGATAACCGCGGTCAGCATGATCAGGGTATCAACCGAGCGGCTCGTCAGCACCCTGTCCGAAATCTGGAACAGATAGACCGGGATCGCCAATATCAGCGCATTGGTCACGAAGGTGAACAGCATCACGGTTATCATATTGCGCCGAACCGTCTTGACGCCGTCCTTGAGGCTTTTGGCAAAATTGACTGGGCCAAGCCGCTTGTGAAACTTGCCGTCGCCGCCATTGCGCTTGCCACCGCCACCGCTGCCGGGGTTTGCGGGCGTGGGCTTGTCGGGCGTGGGCGAAGACGGCTCGAAACCCGCTTTCCCCTCGATGGTTTCACCAAGCCGGGCTGTGGGCTGCGCCTCTGCCGGTTCCGGGGTCTTTGCGGTTTCGGCGCTGCGCGCATCAACGCGCGCCTCGGGTTTCAATACAAACGCCGCAGCTGCCTTTGAACCTTTCGACAAAGGATCACTCGGGTCTTTCGGCTGCCGCTGGGAACCGTGTTCTGTGTCAAAGTCTTTCAACTGGCTGCTCCTTCAGGGCCGGACAGTTCAGCTCAACATGGATTGCATCGGGTCTGACGGCGGACCATCTGCGGCAGCGGTCGAGCCGCCGAAATACTCCGGGACCTCGTCTTCGGAAAGAAAACCATCGGCCAGAAACACCACCGCTTCGCTAGCCAGCGGTGAATGTGCAGGGTCGCCCGCAACGATCACATCGTCTGAAATGAGTTCGGCCTGCACCAGCAGCGCATCGGAATAGAGGTCGCCCCCGAGATAGATTTGTGCATCGACGCCATATTCTGCGATCGAGGCGACATTGATCAGCGCATTGGAACCGGTGGTCAGGGTTGCACCCTCACCGGCCAGCGCAAGGGTCTCGTTTGCCATGAAGGCAACTTGATCTGCATCTCCGAGCACATTGATTTGCTCGATATATTGCAGATTGATCAGATCGCCCTCGATGTAGAGCACGCGAAGGGCACCAAGACCGGCGAAGAGGCTGTCAGACAGCACCCCGGAAACCGGGTCATCGTTGCCATTGCTCAGTTGATCGAGCGCTTTCTGGTAATCGCTCGTGACAGGTTGATAGGCCTTGGCACCCACGGCGTGGATGCTGGCATAGTTCCAAAGCAGGTTTTCGCCCGTCGATAACGCACCGCCGAAACTATCGTTGAGGTAGACGATATCGCCATCGAACATGATGTTCGTCTGCTGGATGACCGATACGTTGATAAGGTTGCCGCCAACGACGATCAGATCGTAGCCAAAGCCCATTTCGGTAAACAGCGCCGAGTTCAGCGTCATGTTGCCGCCAAACTCGATAAAGCTGGATCGGCCCTGCAGGGTAATGCTGGCGATGTCATGATCGAGCATGAAGTTGCTTTGCTGCACCCAGTTGAAATTGATCTGGTTGCCGTCAATGCGTGTGACGACCCATGACGATGGCAGCTGGCCAGATGCTGAAACCACGCTCGCCTCGGGGTCGGTCGTCGTAACCAGCGTGACAGAGGCAAGGTTCATGGCTTGGGTCGCAGCAGCGTCGATTCTATGGGTCATGCCGCCCACGCCAAAGATCTGGTCGGCGTCGTTCCAGATGTTGGTTTGGGTAATCGCGGCAAGCGAAATCGCGTCGCCGCCAACCGCCATGACGGGCGATACAAGCCAACTGCTGCCAAGGGCGACTTCGTTGACCAGCGTGTTCCCGCCGGTCGACACATCGTAAACACCTTCGATCGGATCTTCGCTGGCCTCGTCTTCCGGCGTGGCAAGCAGCGCGGGCATTGCATCGTCGAGTTTTGCGAGCTCTTCGACCGATACGCCATTTTCATGCAAGCCCGACACCTCGGGCCCGCGGAACATTGCCGCGCTACCTGCGGAGCCAGCGTCGGGCAGTTCCGCCTGTTGGGCGGCATCGAATAGGTCGCTCGCTATCGTGTGCAGTGCTGCCTCGTCGGCAGGAAGCTCGAGGGTAGGAAAGATTTGGGTTGCCCCTGCATCGAGGATCAGTTCGGCGAGTTGGTAATTCAGATGTTCAAACGGCACCAACGGCGCGCCGAAATCTTCGCCGTTCATCACATCAAGATCGATGATGCGCCCGCTTTGGTACAGAATGGCGACCAGCGACGAGGGCGGTTCGATCTGGATGATATAGTTCATATCCGGCCCTGGCGGCAGCGGAAGCGGCGCATCCCACCGGGGCGAAAACATCGGCATGTACAGATATACTGGCGTCAGCGGCCCATAATGCAGCGGGAAGTAGTCGAGCGGTGCGACGGACTCTTGCCCCGAGGGCGCATAGCGCAGCGAATGCGGCAGTTCTTGTGGATCGAAAGGCGCGCTGACGACGACCTTGACCAGCATGAGGTCAGTCGGGGTGTCTTGCAGCGCCTTGCGATAAGTGAACTCTTCATGCGCCAGCCGCAGTCGAGCAGCTTCGGTGCCCAACTCGAACAAGCCTATGAAATGAGTGATGATTTCGTTGGCAGCGTCGCGGAACATTTTCTGTCTCCCGGCTGCAGCGATCGACTCGCCGCCTGCCCCAGAAAAGTCTGCGCGGGATTACCCCGCGCAGAACACTCTTATAAACTGCGGATCAGGCAGTACCGTCGTCGTCGCCGCCAATCAGCGTCGAGTTGAGGTTACCGCCAACAACGGTCATATCGACTTGGTTGCCCACGATATTGGCGCCAAGCACGATGTTCATGTTGAACGCAGTGACATCAACGATCGAGTCTGCCGAGGCCATGGCCTGACCGGTGACATACCCGTCATCACCGTTTTGCGAACCCCACTGCCCGGCGTACCCGGCGTTGCCGCCGTTTCCGGTTGTGGCTGTGCCACCGGCACCACCGGCACCACCTTGCGCAGAAGCAAGCCCACCCCAGGCGTGACCGCCGTAAGCATCGCCGCTTTGCGCGCCAGAGTAGCCGTAGCCACCGTCGTTGTTGTTACCACCAGTGGCACCGCCCCAGCCGGCACCAAGGCCCGCACCGTAGCCACCGCCACCATCGGCATCGCCGCCTTTGCCACCCTCGGCATCGCCGCCGTTACCGGCACGATTCATATCCAACAGTGACAAGTCGAGAAGCGCGAGATCGACGTTCGAGCCGCCATCGCCACCATCGTTGACATCGCCGCCATCAGCGTCGCCGCCCTTGCCGCCATCGCCAAGGCCAACGCCAAGACCGACACCAAGTGCAGCAGCATTACCACCAGCGTCGCCGCCATCAGCCTTGTCGGCTTCAGCTTTGCCGCTATCGCCGCCACCGGCTACTGCGAACCCGCCAAGCGACACGGCATGACCGCCATCATCGCCGCCCGCATCCGCGCCCGAGCCGCCCCGGCCAGCTTCGCTGCCAGAGTTGATGCCATCACCGGTTTCGGCTTTGCCGCCATCGGACTTGATATGGACATCAAACTTGTCGTCGTTTTCCAGCTTAACGTCTTTGAGGTAGTCGTTGTCGACGATATTGCCGGTTTGCCCGATGACATTGGCAGTGTCATTGCCAGCGCCAGTCAACGCGTTGTCGAGAATGTTCTTCAACGACTGGTCGTTGCCGGGGTCATAGGCCATGCTGCTGCCCTTGCCCACGATGAAGATGTCACCGGTTTTGCTCTTGCTCAGATCGATGTCAGCAAAATCGTCATCGCTGGGTTCCCAACCATCGAGCCCGACCGAAACGTTGGTTGTAACGTTGGTGTCGACGGTGGTGTTGGACTCGTTCGTGGCCTTGTTCGAGGCCATGTTCGTGGCCTTGTTGTCAGCGCCGTTGTTCGCCGTGTTGGCGTTGTAGTTGAGGTTGGCGTTGCCGTTCAGGTTGCCGTTGGCGTTGCCGTTCAGGTTGCCGTTACCATTGCCGTTGCCATTGGTATTGGTGTTGTCATTGTCGCTGGTGCTGTGTTGCACCTGACCTTGACCCTGAAGCTGACCTTGGGCCTGCGCTTGAAGTTGCGCTTGCAGCTGGTCCTGATCCTGATCCTGTTCCTGATTCTGGTTAGGATGGTGCGGATGCCCGAACATGAAGTTAGGATGTCTTGAGTTACCCATTTCTCAGTCTCCCGTTTGCACCGGAGGGGCCACTATTCATCTATAAAGTGGCATGCCTTCAGGGTGCGTTACATGAATATTAAGATGGTTCTCAGGCAGATTTCCGGCTCGCAAATTGCGAACGAAATCCTCGACTTCGGATTTTTT
>NZ_JBFHIA010000200.1:0-5626 GCF_041596715.1 Phaeovulum sp. | reverse complement strand
GAAGCCCGATACCTTCGAATGCTTCATGCCGATGCACAAAAGACGCGTCGTCATAGCCGAGTGTCGCGGGACCGATGCGGTAGTGGCGCGCCAACCCCCTTGCGCTTTGCGACAGATCAATCTGCGCCGGGGCTCCGTTCAGCAACACCACCGTGCTGCCAGTGGGCCAGACGTCGGGCGTGACCGCGTCACTTCCCGCCTGCCCGCGTAACCGCTCGCTGATTTCCCAAACGCCAGGCTCGATGATCTCGGCACGCGCGAACTGCAAGACCTCCCAGTTTCCAGAGGTGCCATCGCCTATCGCCATCAGGTTTGCACCGTCCAGCATACGCGCGCGCGATACAGACTCGAGCGCGCCTCCCGACAGCCGCAGCCGCAGCGGCGGGCCAAGATCGGGCACACCTGTTCGCGCCGAATAAAGCGGCGCAAGCGTAGCCCCCGTGATCGCCGCAGATACGATCGTGCGGTTCAATGCGTAGTCATCGTCGTCCAGCGCCGAATAAACCGCCACCGATCCGGGCCAAGGCCGCGCCGACACCGCCAGATACGGCGCGTGCGCAACCTCATCGCCCCCCAGCAACGGCAGATCAAGAAACACCGGAAAAACCGGAACCGGCGCCACGAACGCGCGCGGCACCGGTTCGTTCTCGGCTTCGTCCGATGATACATAGACCGCAGGTTCAACCCGCGTGGCCTCGATCTCTTGCGCCCCGGCCTGCTCTACGCGGTCAATACGAAACCTTCCTCGGGCCTCGTCTGAATCAAACTCTACGATGTCGCCCGCGCCGACATCCGCGTGCGATGGCGGCAACGCAAACCGCAATGTGTCGCGCGCGATCCGCGCCTCGGCAAGCCAACGCTCCACCGCGCGGCGTCCCTCGGACTGGGTCATCGCCAGTGAAACTTCGGTTTGTGCCGCTGCACCAGAGGTTTCGTCAGGAAAAATCGCCTCAACCGCGCGCGTCTCATAATCGCCGTCCGCCTCGACATAGTTCAGCCGAACTCGTCCTGCGGTTTCGGCGCGGGCAAGTCGCACCGCCTGCAACCTCGGGTTTTCGCCGATCACGAGCTTTTCGGCGTCGATCCGTTTGTCCACTGCGCCATCACGCATACGGAAAACGATCAGACCATCCCGCTCGATCGCTTCGAAGCCATAGGCGAGCATCAATGGTTGCAACGCCGCCCGACCGGTCTCGCCGCCATCCACCCGAAACCCACGCACAACGCCGTGAAGCTGCGAGACATCGAAATCTTCCAGCCCTTGGCTTTCGCAGATTTCTGCCACCACATTCGCAAGGGGCTGTGCGGTCACACGCCCGGTAATCCAATGGCCACGCGCGTAGTTGGCGCCGTCCGACCAGACATCACTCCTTGCAGGAAACTGCGGATAAGGGCGCGCATCCCATGCCCAAACATGCGCGCGTGCAGTATCGACCATTCGTCCGTCGTAGCTTTCTGCGGCAGGGTTGTTCGCCGGATCGCCCCAGAAATCGGCCATCGCGCGCAGATATTGCATCTGGATCAACTCATCCCGCCGCCCGTCCGAAAAATGGGGAAGCGCTGATTCAGAGCTTTTCGGGTCAAGAAACCTGTTGGGCTGGTTGCTACCTTTGTCCACTGCCGCACAGCCGAGTTCAGTAAACCAGATCGGTTTAGAGCTTGGAACCCACGCACTTGGGCTGGCCTGTCGCACACCACCGATGCGGTCGTGATGCGCGTTCTGCCACCAGCCGCGCAGGTCTTTGAAGCGCCAGACCCAAGGCTCGTCAGAGGCTTCGTCGGTAATTGGGGTGCGCAGTTGCGCCATGCGATGTTCGGGTGCCGCGTAGTACCAATCAAATCCCTCGCCGCCCGCGATATTCGCCTTCAGATAATCGATATTGTAGATCGAACCCCAGTCGGCATCAGCGTGGCCTTCGTCATCGCGCCAATCGGAAAGCGGCATGTAATTGTCGATACCGACAAAATCGATGTTCGCATCCGACCAGAGCGGATCGAGATTGAAAAAGACATCGCCATTGCCGGGATGATAGCCGAAATACTCGCTCCAATCAGCCGCATAGCCGATCTTGCAACTCGGCCCAAGCAACGCGCGCGCCTCTGCCGCAAGTGCGCGCAGTTCCGCCACGGCCGGAAACCCGCCCCCAGCCCCTCGCACGCGCGTCAGGCTCACGAGTTCCGAGCCGATACAGAACGCATCCACACCACCCGCCGCCTTGCAGAGTGCCGCATAATGCAACACGAAGCGGCGAAAAGACCATTCCACCGGCCCGGAATAGACAACCTCTGCTCCAGCAATCGAAAAATCGGCGGCTCGCGCGGCGCCGAAAAACGCGGCAACCTCGCCCTCTGCGGCAGCGGTGCCGTCGGCCGAACCTTCTTGCCCCGGCGCATGTGCAAGCGTGATGCGCCCACGCCACGGCAGCGCCGCTTGTTCGGCTCCGCCCCAAGGGTCACCGAGACCGTTTCCCGCCAGCTGATCCATCAGAATAAACGGATAGAAAACGACCGACTTTCCCGCCTCGTGCAGCGCCGTGATCGCTTCGATGACCGAAGCATCGGCGGCCGTGCCCCCATAGACAGGGCGGCCATCAAGCTGCGGCACAAGCTCGGCATCGCTTCGCGCAACACCACTCACCTGCCATGGCATTCCAACGCCGTCGAAGTTTCTGCTTTCAACTTTCGGGCGCAGGCGGCACTCCGCCGCGCGCAGATCATCGCCGAACCAGCTGACAACTAGCGAGACAGAACCACAATTCGGCAGTTCTTCCCGAAGATGCGTCAAAGAAACGCTGAAGTCCGTTTCGCCGCCGGGGCAATGCTGGTTGGCGGATACACTCTCGCCCAACCCGTAGTCGAAATGCACGCGCGACGTTGCCAGCGCGTATTCGCCGCTGCCCGGTATCAACGCCACCGCACGTATGCCACGCACTAGATCAGGCACATCGTCCAGAA
Source organism: Phaeovulum sp. (assembly GCF_041596715.1). Classification (GTDB taxonomy): domain Bacteria; phylum Pseudomonadota; class Alphaproteobacteria; order Rhodobacterales; family Rhodobacteraceae; genus UBA6213. The sequence goes on along the minus strand of NZ_JBFHIA010000200.1, from coordinate 2,671 downwards.
ACGCCCCCTGCGCCGGGCGCATCACTTCAAAGCTGAACTGCGGCACCCGGTTGCCAAACTCCGCCAGCGCAAGGTCTTCAAACACCACATAGGCAATACCGCGATACGCGGGTGCCATACCAATGCCCTCGACCGCCTCTATTTTCGGGTCGGCGACCTGCGTTTGCGAACCCGTATAGACGCGCATATTCAGCCTTTCAGCCGCAACTTCGATGCCATCTGCCCAGACCCGCCCAACGCGGGTAATCACTCCCTCGCACAGCGCAATCGCAAGGCTGACCGAATATGTGAACTCCGAGGATGCCGTCTTTGGCAGCCCCTTCCCACCGCTTCGCGTGACGGTTTCGGCAAAACGGCTGGCCCAGATCACTTGCCCAGACAGCCGCATTCTGCCCCAGATCCGCCCAACTGCGGCCCCCTCCGACGCGCCTGTGATACGAAAACGATCAATTCTACCAACTTCGACAGCCGAGGAACCCTGCCCCAGCAGGCGCTGGTCAATCACCCGTCCAACCGTCGCACCAACCGCCCGGCCGATGACCGCGCCCGAAAGGCCAAGCAGCGTTCCGCCAAACCCCGCACCGGCCGCGGCCCCGGCCGCCGCAAGCAAAATGGTTGCCATCAGATCGCTCCTTCAGGAAATCGAAAACGCGCCGCAATTCGGCGGCGCCACGGCGGGGAAAGCGGGCTTTCGACCACCCCGTGCCCACAATAGGCGTGAATGAAGGTGGGCGAGGCACCGATTGCGGCAATGATCCCCAGATGCTTTGCCACTGCGCCTGACCGCATACGAAACAGCGCCACATCACCCGGCTCGTCCGCGTCAAGCGCCGCAAGCTCCACCAGATGCCGCCGTGCTGCGCGCCAAAGCCGCTCATCACGCGCAGCCTCTGACCAATCCGCGCTATAGCGCGGCACCGGCTCGGGTTCGGTGCCACGGACCTCTCGCCACACGCCTCGCAATAGCCCAAGGCAATCCGTGCCCGCCCCCTTGCTTGAGCATTGGTGCAGATAGGGTGTTCCAAGCCAGCCACGCGCCGCCGCAACCACTTGCGCCCCAATCATTTCCACATGCTCGCGCCGTCGTTCAACCCGGCGCGCTGCGGGTAAGACGTCAACCAGTCCTCGCCGGGAATATGCGGAAAACCCCTGAAGTTTAGCGCGTTGTTGAACTTCAGGCGGCAAGTTTCAAACCGCCTGTCACACCCCGCCTCAAGCCGAATCGTGTCTCCAACCCCAACCGTTGCCCGAAGGGCCTGCCACAATTCCACTTGGCGCGCGCCGCCTGTCAGAAGGCGGTCGTTCTTTATCACCCCCGCCAGACCCGCTGCGGGCCCGTCAAGCACACGCAGCAGCCCCTTCTCGAACAGCCGATCGGCGAAACTGCCCAGGTCGACAAAGCTGAAAACCCGCGCGTCACTAACCGTCTCGGCACCAAGCTCTACCGAATAACCGGGGGCAGTCAGATCAACTTTGCAGCGCGCGTCACCTACCGTAGCCCCGCAACCCGTCTGATAAACCACGCTCGCCGCGCGCCCGAACGCCTCGGCCAATCCTCGCAATTCTGCTGTAAATGCGCCCTCGCCGCGCGTGATGTCGCCAATATGGCCGCGAAACTGCAATACGCGCTCTGCGGGGTTGGTGCAGTTGACCAGCCATATACGAACTTCCGCGCCATCAAAACGCCCTGCGGAAATATCTGCCTCGCAGATCGCATCAGACGAAAGCGCACCAACCGCCTCGGCGTTATCCACCGCCAACCCTGTCGATTGCGCAAGTGCGCTGGCTGTCATGCCGCTGCCGGGCTGAAAGGTGATGCCATCGAATACTAGGGCGCAATCGTGGTCGGTGAACCCAAGCAACACGCCGTCGCCACGCCTCACAGCCCAAGCGCGGCAAATGGTGGTGGCACCGCTCTGTAAATGCGCCTTCAAACCTTGGGGAAACGCCATCAGATCCGCACCTCTACCACTGGCACCTGCGGCAAATCACCCGCCTGAAACGACGCGACAGACACAAGAATCCGGTCCGTATCGAACCGCACCGGCACATCGAACTCGAACCCCGCCGTCACCAGCGCCCCCTCGGGCGGGGCTGCCTCAAAGCGCACGACCCCCGTTTCTAGATCGACCGAAAAATCAACCGCCTCTGCCCGGTGATGCCCCTGCACGCCAACCTGAACCGTGCCAAGCACCGGCTTGCAGATCGGTCGCGCATAGCCAACGCCACCCGAACTGTAGGTCTTTTGCAACTGAAACGCCTTGCGCACACCGTCCCCCGCGCCCAGCACCTGATCGTCATAGGCAACCGCGCGCGAGGCCGGGCAGGATTTGTAATCCGCCCAGTCCTTCCAGCGAAAGCCGTGCAACTGCCCCTGTCGCGCCTCGAAAAACGCCAGCAGCGCCTCGACGTCATCCAAGCTGCGCAGCCCGACCCCTGCGTCGTAATGGCGGCGCGAATGGGCCCAAGGGGTGTTGCGCTCTTCAAATCCGTTGGCAAGCGCCACGATTTCGGTGCGCCGCTCCGGGCCCCCGACCGATCCGAAACTCAGATTGGCAGGAAAGCGGATCTCGTGAAAAGCCATGCGCGCCTCCTCAGCGGTTGCGTTCGCCGCGCGCCAAAACGCGGCTCAATTGTGCCGCGATCTGGGCTTGGCTGCGGGCAAACCCGG
>NZ_JBFHIA010000199.1:0-5706 GCF_041596715.1 Phaeovulum sp. | reverse complement strand
GTTTGCCAACGGGTTGCTGGTGGTGCCGCATGCCAACGGCACTGTCGCGGTCGGGTCTACTGCCGAAAAGAACTTTGATGCGCCCGACACTACCGACGCGCAGCTTGACGACGTTCTGCTGCGTATCCGCGCGCTTTGCCCCGATCTGGCAGCGGCACCGGTGCTGGCGCGTTGGGCCGGGGTGCGGCCGCGGTCTTCGACCATGGCGCCAGTGCTGGGGGCATGGCCGGGGCGTGCTGGGCATTACATTGCAAACGGCGGCTTCAAGATCGGCTTTGGTATGGCACCACGGGTTGCCACCACGATGGCCGATCTGTTGTTGGAAGGCCGTGACGACATCCCCGATGGCTTCCGCGTTGAGGATTGCCTTTAGAAGCCTGCCCTGCTGCTACCAGCGCGTCAGCGCATCTTCATCGGTTGCCTTGGCCTCGACCCAAGTGGCACCGGTATCGGTGATTTCGCGCTTCCAGAATGGCGCGCGCGATTTGAGGTAGTCCATCAGATATTCGGCGGCGGCAAACGCTTCGGCGCGGTGCCGCGCCGCTGTTGCAACCATCATGATCGCTTCGCCGGGCGCAAGGCGTCCGTGGCGGTGGATGACAAGACATTCGGCCAACTGCCAGCGCGCCGTGGCCTCGGCCATAATGGCACTGATCGCCGCCTCGGTCATGCCGGGGTAGTGCTCGATTTCCAGCGCGACCAGCGTGCCGGTATCGTCACGCACCCGTCCGGTAAAGCTGACCTCGGCGCCAACGCTGCTTTGGGCCACGCTAAAGGCCCCGAGCTCGGCTGCGGGGTCAAAGGCGGCTTGCTGCACGCTTAGGCGCATGGCTTAGCCCCCGGTCATCGGCGGAAAGAACGCCACCTCACGAACCCCGGCGAGGGGGGCGTCAAAGCTGGAAAGCTTGTGGTCAAGCGCCACCCGCAACGCCGATGTATCGGCAAAAGCCGCGCCATAGCGCGCATCGCGCGCGGCCAATTCGGCCACCAGTTCGGCCGCGGTCGCGGCCTGTGTTTCGACCGCTTCGCGCGCTACTCCGATACGCTCTCTTACCCAAGCGAAATAGAGCACGTCGATCATTTCACGGGGTCCTTCAGAAATGGCAGCGACTTGCGGAAATAGTCGAGCCCGGTGATCAGCGTCAGCAGTGCCGCCAACCAGATCAGCACCAGACCGATGTCGGTCGCCAGTGACGAACACCCACGCAACCCGCAAGAGCGCACCGGGTCTGCAAGCCCGTGGCTGACAGCATCGGCATATTGCTCGGGCGTCAGGCCGCGGCGCGCCACGCCTTCAAGATATTCAAGCCCGGTTCCAAGAAACAGAATGGCAATCGCCACCATCTGCGTCGTGGTTTTCCACTTGGCGAGTTTGGTGACCTTGAGCAGCGACGCGTCAGCACCCAGAAACTCGCGCAGCCCCGATACGAACACCTCGCGAAACAGGATCACCGTGGCAGGCAGGATGAGCCAAGGGTTCATGCCGGAATAGCCGGTCAGAATTACCAGCGCGATCACCACCATTGCCTTGTCGGCGATGGGGTCGAGCATGGCACCGAACCGACTTTCCTGTTTCCAAAGCCGCGCCAGATAGCCGTCGAAGTAGTCGGTGATGGCGGCTGAAATGAACAGCGTCAACGCAAACCAATCGGCCCAAGGGCGCTGGAAATACAGAAACATGACTGCCACGCCCGGCGCGGCAATCAATCGGCCTACCGTCAGGGTATTGGGCAGGTTGAATCGCATATCTGATCGATAGCCTATTCTAGGTTGCCTTTGAAAGGGGGATTGCGGCACAACCCCCCGCACGAAGGTCGGCGGGTCGAAGCTTGTTGCCGTTACTGGTGCCAAGGCGGCGTGTCGGCAGATATTGTGATTGCCGCTTCGTTCGTTCTCCGCGCGCAGTCAGGTGCGGTTGCGCAAGACCGTGAAGACAAAGATCAGCATAGATGCCAGTGAAAGCAACGAGCCTACCTTTGCCAGCAATTCGCCTTGCTCGACGATGGCGAACATGATGCCGGGGATCATGGTGATCACGCCAATCGTAGCGACGGCGAAATGGATGCGCGCAAGGCTGGTGGCACCAGCCGCCGGCACCAGATGATAGTAAAAACCGAACAGCGCCATCGTGACCCATCCTACAAGGTTCAAATGGGCATGGGCTGGCGCAAAGGTGTGATCTGCCGCGATCGACATTGCAATACCGCCTACCATCCCGATCGTGACGAAAACCGAGCCTGTCGCAATAAACCAGAAAGCTATTCCACGCATGGCAACCCTCCTCTGCCAACACCCGTCGCTCCGGCGCGCGGGCCGTCTGCAGATGCTACGCGCTGCGACAAAATGTCGCAACGGTTCTGATTTGCGGGCGCAAAGCAGAAGCTTGTCTAGGTTTTTGCGTTAAAAAACCCGTGGATCGTTTCGGCCATCGCCTGCGAGATGCCGGGCACCGCTTGCAGGTCGGGCAGGCCTGCACGGCTGACCGCCTTGGCGCTGCCGAAATGCGCCAGCAGAGCGCGTTTGCGCGCAGCACCGATACCGGGGATTTCATCAAGCGGCGTGGCCGAGACCGCCTTGGACCGTTTTGCCCGGTGCGCGCCGATTGCCCAGCGATGCGCCTCGTCACGCAGCCGTTGGACGAAGTAAAGAACCGGGTCGCCAGTGCGTAGCGCAAAGGGGGGCGCGCCGGGCCGATGAAACTCTTCGCGCCCAAGGTCTCGGTCGATGCCTTTGGCAACGCCGATCATCGCAATGTCATCCACGCCCATTTCGGCCATGATGCCCGCCACCGCCGAAACCTGCCCGGCACCGCCGTCGATCAGTATAAGATCAGGCCAGAGGCCAAGCTCGCGGTCCGGGTCTTCCTTCAGCAGCCGGGCAAAGCGACGACTCAGCACCTCTTTCATCATCCCGAAATCGTCGCCGGGGGTCAGATCTGCGCCCTTGATGTTGAACTTGCGATACTGGCTTTTCAAAAAACCTTCGGGGCCCGCCGCAATCATGCCGCCTACCGCGTGCGCGCCCTGAATATGGCTGTTATCATAAACCTCGATGCGCCGCGGCGGTGCCTCTAGTCCGAAGGCTTCGGCCAGCCCGGCCAGCAAACGGCTTTGTGCTGCGCTTTCGCTCATTTTCCGGGCGAGGCTTTCGCGCGCGTTGCGGGCGGCGTTTTCTACCAACTCGGCCTTTTCGCCCCGTTGCGGGACCGCAAGTTCTACCCGCCGCCCGGCGCGCTGGCTGAGCAGTTGCACCATCAGATCGGCATCCTCGATCTCGTGGTTCAGCAAAATCAACCGCGGCGGGGTTTTGTCGTCATAAAACTGCGCCAGAAACGCCTCGAGCACTTCCGGCGGCTCGGCCCCAGACCCGGTGCGGGGGTAAAAGTCGCGGTTGCCCCAGCTTTGGTTGGCGCGAATAAAGAACACCTGCACACAGGCTTGCCCGCCTTCCATATGCAGCGCCACCACGTCTGCTTCGGCCACACCTTGCGGGTTGATGCCTTGGCTTTGCTGCACTTGCGTCAGCGCCCGTATCCGGTCGCGCAGCGCCGCGGCGCGTTCATATTCCATCGCCTCGGCCGCAGCGCCCATTTCGCGCGCAAGGTCTTCTTGAATCCGCGTGGTCTTGCCTTGCAGAAAGCTTTCGGCGTCGGCCACGAGCTTTCGATAATCGGCTTCAGAAACCTTGCCGACGCAGGGCCCGGCGCACCGCTTGATCTGGTAAAGCAGGCATGGCCGCGTGCGCGATTCAAACACCGCATCAGTGCAGGTGCGCAGACCGAATACCCGCTGCAACTGGTTCAACGAACGGTTCACGGCCCCCGCGCTTGCGAATGGGCCATAGTAATCGCCCTTTTCAGATTTCGCGCCGCGATGCTTTTTGATCTGCGGAAAGGCGTGGGTCTTTGATACAAGAATATTGGGAAAGCTTTTGTCATCGCGCAGCAGCACGTTGTAGCGCGGCTTCAACTGCTTGATCAGGTTTTGCTCAAGCAACAGCGCCTCGGTTTCTGTGCGCGTTGTCAGAAACATCATCGACGTGGTTTCGGAAATCATCCGCGCGATGCGGCCCGAGTGGCCAGAGGGCCGCGCGTAGTTCGACACCCTCGCCCGCAAGGCGCGTGCTTTGCCGACGTAAAGCACTTCATTCGCCGCATTCAGCATCCGATAGACACCGGGCGAGCTATCGAGCGTCTTGAGCAGGCTTTGGATCAGCGCATGGCCGGTCAGTGGTGCTGTGCTCGGGGGTGGGGTCTCGGTCATCGGCATTTGATTCCTTGGTGTGCCTGCAACCTTACGCGACATCGCGCAAGAGAAAAGCTGTCCACGGAATCTGTGGATAACTCTGTTGGAAGAATTTGCGTAGCGTCGTTTTTGCCTTGTTTTTGGCCCGGTTTATCGCAGTGCCTAATTTTTAGGCTTTTATATAAGCCATTGAGAACATGTAATTAATATTTTGCACATAGGCAAATGACTGAAAATACTTAAAGATTCTTAACGGATTTGTGAAGTCGGACCGAGACGTGCACAAGTCAAGTGGGTCAGGCTGCGACATGGTGGCCAGTGCCTACTCAAGGCCAAGAATATCGGGGGTTTGCCACGCAAGATGCTGGCCGCCATCCACGCATATCAATTGCCCCGTTACAGCCGGTGCATCAAGCAAATATCCGAGCGCCGCGCATATGTCTTCTGGCCCCGCGCCACGTTGCAGCGGCGTTGCCGCGCGCTGCCGCGCAAAGTGGCTGTCGCTTTGCCGCGCGCCTTGCATCGTCGGGCCAGGGCCGATGGCGTTTACACGGATATCGGGTGCCAGCGCTTGTGCAGCGGTGCGCGTCAGCGCCCAGAGGCCCATCTTGGCGACAGTGTAGCTTGCAAACTCTGGGGTCAGCTTCAGCACCCGCTGGTCGAGCATGTTGACAATCTGCGCCCTTGGCCGTGGCTCTGCACCACTGCGATCGGCCTTGGGTGCCTGCGCAGCGAAGGTCTGCGTCAGCAAGAAGGGCGCGCGTAGGTTCGAGCCTATGTGCCGGTCCCAACTGGTGCGGGTTGCTGTGCGGATCGTGTCATACTCGAAAATCGAGGCGTTGTTGACCAACAGCGTCAAGGAAGTTCCAAGCGCTTTGGCTGCGCGCGGCAGCAGATCGGCCGTGGCGGCCTCGTCCAGAAGGTCCGCGCCAAGCGCAACTGCGTTGCACCCCTTGGCGCGCAAATCTGCGGCAAGCGATTCTGCCTCGCTGCCCGAGGTATGGTAGTGAATCGCCACCGCGTAGCCGCGCCCGGCGAGGTATTCGGCCATCGCGCGGCCCAATCGCCGCGCGCCGCCGGTTACAAGTGCGGCCTGTTTCATTGCACCACCCCGGTTGCCATCGCCACCACATAGCCCGCGTAAGCAGTTACCATCACAAACCCCGTGCTGCGTTTGATCGGGCGACCTCCCATCACATAGGGGCCAAGCGCCAGCGCAACCGCAAGCATGACCCAAATATGAAATTGTGTCATCTGCGCGGGAAAGGGCATTGGCCCAACCAGCCCGGCCACGCCAAGAATCGCAAGAATGTTGAAGATATTTGACCCGATCACGTTGCCCAGCGCCACATCTGCGCGCCCTCTGACCGCGGCAGTCACCGAAGTTGCAAGTTCTGGCAGCGACGTGCCAACCGCTACCAGTGTCAGGCCAATCACTGCCTCGGAAATGCCGATGGCGCGG
>NZ_JBFHIA010000198.1:0-5709 GCF_041596715.1 Phaeovulum sp. | reverse complement strand
GACGAGTTGCTGGCGCGCGCCGACTTCATCACCCTGCATGTGCCGATGACCGAAAAGACCCGCAACATCCTTTCGCGCGAGGCTCTGGCCAAGACCAAGCGCGGCGTGCGCATCATCAACTGTGCGCGCGGCGGGCTGATCGACGAGGAAGCGCTGGTCGAGGCGCTGCAATCGGGGCAGGTGGCTGGTGCGGCGCTCGATGTGTTTTCGACAGAACCTGCAACGGAATCGCCGCTGTTCGGCCTGCCCAACGTGGTCTGCACACCGCACCTTGGCGCATCGACCACCGAAGCGCAGGAAAACGTGGCCTTGCAGGTGGCCGAGCAGATGTCGGATTACCTGCTGACTGGCGCGGTGCAGAACGCGCTCAACATGCCCTCGGTCACGGCGGAAGAGGCCGTGGTGATGGGGCCGTGGCTCAAGCTGGCGGCGCATCTGGGGGCCTTTGTCGGCCAGATGACCGACGAGCCGATCAAGGCGATCAACATTCTCTATGACGGCGCTGTGGCTGAGATGAACCTTGCCGCACTGAACGCGGCCGCCATTTCCGGTATCATGAAAGCCACGAACCCGGATGTGAACATGGTTTCGGCCCCCGTGATCGCGCGCGAGCGGGGCATTCAGATCGCCACGACCCGGCAAGAAAAATCGGGTGCTTTCGATGCCTATATCAAGCTGACCGTTGTCACCGAAACGCGCGAGCGTTCGGTGGCGGGCACCTGCTTTGTCGATGGCAAGCCGCGCTTCATCCAGATCAAGGGCATCAACATCGACGCCGAGGTGGGCGCGCATATGCTTTACACCACCAACCGCGACGTGCCGGGCATTATCGGCACGCTGGGTGGCACGATGGGAAAACACGGGGTGAACATCGCCAACTTTACGCTGGGGCGGGCTGCGGCGGGGGGCGATGCAATCGCCATTCTGTACCTCGACGAGCCGCTTCCCGTGGCCGTGATTGCCGAGTTGCAAGCAACCGGCCTGTTCCAGCAGGTCAAACCGCTTGAGTTTGAGGTTCACTGAAAACAGGTGTAAACGGTGTAGACCCCTCGCGACCTCGCGGGGGGTCTTTTGCTTCACGAGGTGCCATGCAGACCTATGCCATCGGTGATATTCACGGCCATCTCGATCTGCTGCAAAAAGCGCACGATCTGATCGAGGCGGATCGGGCGCAGCATGGTGCGGCGGATGCGCCGGTAGTGCATGTGGGGGATGTGGTGGACCGCGGGCCAAATAGCCGCGGGGTCATCGAGTTTCTGATGCAGGGGCAAGCGGCGGGTGCACCCTGGAGTGTGCTGAAGGGCAATCACGACCGTATGTTTGCCGGTTTTCTGGTTGATCCCTGGGCGCGTGACCCGGGGCTGCGGGCAGAGCTGAGCTGGTTTCACCCGCGCCTTGGCGGGCCGCAAACGCTGGAATCCTACGGGCTTATCAAGCCGGCTGACCGCCCGGTTGACCAAGTTCACGCCGAGGCGCTGGCCGCGGTGCCGCAAGCACATCGCGATTGGCTGGCGGCGCTGCCGCTGCACTTTCTGCGGGGGCAGGCGTTGTTTGTGCACGCGGGCATCCGCCCCGGCGTCGATCTTGCGGCGCAGCGCGAAGATGACCTGCTGTGGATTCGCGCAGACTTTCTGGAAGATACACGGGATTATGGCGCGCTGGTGGTGCACGGCCACACCGCGATTGAAACACCGCGCCATTACGGAAACCGGCTGAACATCGACAGTTCCGCAGCCTACGGCGGCCCGCTTTCCGCCGTGGTGATCGAGGGCCGCGATGCCTGGCTGCTGACACCTGCCGGGCGCGAGCCTTTGTTGCCCTGACGCGCGGTGTTTGATACCTTCTCGGGCCAATAGTCGCAGCGCGGCCGTGGGCTTGCCGACTGCGGTAAGGCGTGGTTCTCTGCCCCCATGCGCGCGCGCCTTTTGCCATGGTTCTGGACGGCTTTGCTGATGGCCGCAGTGGCCCCTGCGATGCTATTTGCCGGGCGAACACTTTTCTGCCCCTGCGGCACGATCCGGCTGGCCTCTACCGCAGCCCAGATCACCCAAGTCTCGCAACAGTTCACCGACTGGTACACGCTTTCGCACGTGGTGCATGGGGTATTGCTGTTTGGCGCCTGCTGGTGGGTGTTGCCGCAGCTTGCGGTGGCGTGGCGCATGGTAGGGGCTGTTGCAATCGAAGCCGCGTGGGAGGTTTTCGAAAACTCCGATCTGATCATCAGGCTGTTTCGCGCAGAAGCGGCAGAACTTGGCGCGGTAGGCGATACGGTGCTCAACTCCCAAGGCGACATGCTGGCCATGCTTGCCGGGTTCTGGCTGGCGCGCTGGTTGCCGGTCTGGGCCAGCGTGGCACTCGCCGTGGCGCTGGAGCTGGTGGCCTACTGGGCAATTCGCGATGGTCTGGTGCTGATCGTGCTCAGGCGCGTTCTGGCAGCTGGCCTGCCGTTCTAAGCCATTGCAACGCGGCGTAAGGGCTGGTGCGGCTTTGGGCGCAGAGATAGTCTTTACGCGAAACATAGGGGGAGATCATCATGACCGACATCGTCATTCTGTCCGGCGCGCGCACCGCCATAGGCACCTTCGGGGGCAGCCTTTCAAGCCTGCCGCCGATCGAGCTTGCCACCACCGCCATGAAGGCGGCGCTGGCGCGCGCGGGCGTCGAGGGCGCGCAGATCGGGCATGTGATGGTTGGTCATGTCATCAACACCGAACCGCGCGATATGTATGTCAGCCGGGTGGCCGCGATGGGCGCGGGCGTGCCTGAAACCACACCTGCGATGAACGTGAACCGGCTTTGCGGCTCTGGCGCGCAGGCGGTGGTTTCCGCGATGCAGGCGTTGCTGCTGAATGACGCGGATTTCGCGCTGGCGGGTGGTGCCGAATGCATGAGCCGCTCGCCCTATGTTCTGCCGCAGGCGCGCTGGGGCCAGAAGATGGGCGACACCAAAGCGATCGACATGATGACCGGCACGCTGAACTGCCCGTTTGGCAGCGGCCATATGGGGGTCACGGCCGAAAACGTCGCGCGCGAATACGGTATCAGCCGCGCCGATCAGGACGCTTTCGCGCTGCAAAGCCAGCAGCGGGCGGCGGCGGCGATTGCCGCGGGGCATTTCAAAGACGAAATCGTGCCGGTCGAGATTGTCGGGCGCAAAGGCACGGTGGTCTTTGACACCGACGAGCACCCCAAGGTCACAAGCGCCGAGGCGCTGGCCGGGTTGAAACCCGCTTTCCAGAAAGACGGCACCGTGACAGCGGGCAATGCCAGCGGCATCAACGATGGTGCGGCGGCACTGGTGCTGGCGCGGGCCGATGCGGCGGCAAAGGCGGGGCTGCGCCCACGCGCGCGGATTTTGGGCTACGCCCATGGCGGCGTGCGCCCCGAGGTGATGGGGCTTGGCCCGATACCTGCTATTCGCGCGCTTCTGGCGCGCACCGGGCTGACGCTTGCCGATTTCGACCTGATCGAATCGAACGAGGCGTTCGCCGCGCAGGCGATCGCGGTATCGCGTGAGCTGGGGCTGGATGCGGCGCGGGTGAACCCGGATGGCGGCGCAATCGCGCTGGGTCACCCTGTGGGCGCTACTGGCGCAATTCTGACCGTGAAGGCGATGCACGCGTTGGAGCGCACTGGCGGCAAGCGCGCGCTGATCACGATGTGCATCGGCGGCGGGCAGGGCATCGCACTGGCGATCGAGCGGGTCTGACCGCCCGCGTCAATTGCTTCAGCCAAAATATCCCCGCCGGAGGCTCTTTGCACCGCTGGTGCGGCCCCCGGCGGCGGGATTTCGGAAAAGCAATAGCCGCTTATCGCAAGGTGATATCGGCGCTGGTGGCATTGCCCCTAGCGTCGATCACGCTAAGCGTGACAGCGCCGGGGCCGGGCATCGGCAGCGTGGTTTCGCGCGCCCGGATCGCCAGCGCCACCGGCACGCCATTGGCAAGCCATGTAAACGGCGCTGTGCCACCCAGTATTTTCACCGCAAGCGCCCCGCCCGGTGCCTCAACCAACGCGCCGTTCGGGGGAAACATCAGCTCTGGCGCATCGGGGTTGAGCGTGCTGAACGCGGCATCGCGCGGGCGAAAACGCTGTAGCGGCAGAGGCAGGCGTTCGGTCGGCAATAGCAGCGTGGCTGCGGGCGGGGGTGGCAGCGGGTCGGGGGCGTTTTTGGCGCGGCCGATCAGCTCGAACAGCAGCGGCGCTGCGAGCTCGCCCCCAAACGCGCCCGGCACCGGCGTGCCATCAGCGCGGCCAAGCCAAACACCCGCCACGTGCCGCCCATCAAAACCCAGTGCCAGCGCGTCGCGGTGCCCATAAGAGGTGCCGGTCTTGTAAGCGACGCGCCCCGGGGCGGCACCCGCGGGTGGCGGCAGGCCGGCCAGAATGTCGGCCACCTGCCAGCCCGCCACCGGCCCGAACAGGCGTTGGACCAAAGGCGCGGATTGCCCCGGCAGCGGCGAAAGAGTGATCGGCGCACCCAGCCGTGCTAGCGCCGCATAGGCCTGCACCAGCCCTTCAAGGCTGACGCCGACACCCCCCAGCGCCACCGCAAGCCCCGGTGTGCCCTCCACTTGTGTTTCCACCCCGGCACGGCGCAGCGTGGCCAGTAGGCGCGTGGGGCCCACCGCCTCGGTCAGGCTGACCACCGGGATGTTGAGCGAGGCCTGCAATGCCGCGCGCACGGTGACGGTGCCGCGAAACTGGCGGTCAAAGTTTTGCGGTCGCCAGTCGCCAAAGGCGGTGGGACGATCTTCGATCAGGGTTTCGGGGTGGGCGAGGCCATCATCGAAGGCCAGCGCATAGACAAAGGGTTTGAGCGTTGATCCGGGCGAGCGCAGCGCGGTGGTCATATCGACAAAGCCCGCGCGCGCATCGCTGCTCCATTCTGCCGCGCCGACATGGGCAAGGATTTCACCGCTCTGATGGTCTGCAAGGATCATTGCTGCGGTGACTTGCGCCTCTTGTCCGGCCACGGCGCGCGCTGCCAGCGCTTCAGCGGCGCGTTGTAGCGCAGGGTCTATGGTGGTGGCGATGCGCAGCGATTCAGGAAAGGCGCTGTGCAACCTTTCAGTCAGGTGCGGTGCCAGCAGTGGAAAGGCGCGCCGCGCGGTGGGCACCGACTCGCGCGTTGCTGCGGTGGCTTCATCGGCGGGAAGCACGCCATCATCTGCGGCCAGCCGCGCCAGCACCCTGTCGCGCGCGGCGTGTGCGGCCTCGGGGGCGCGGTCGGGGCGGCGCATTTCGGGCGATTGCGGCAGTGCCACCAAAAGCGCGGCTTCGCCGGGGGTCAGGCGGCGCGGCTCTTTGCCGAACCAGGCAAGGCTGGCGGCGCGCACGCCTTCAAGATTGCCGCCGTAAGGGGCAAGGCGCAGGTAGAGGTCGAGGATTTCGACCTTGTTCAACCGCTGTTCCAGCGCCAGCGCCACACGGATCTGCCGAAGCTTGCCTCTGAATGTGCCGGTCGGGCCATCTTCAAGCAGCCGTGCCACCTGCATCGTCAGCGTCGATCCGCCCGAGATGATCCGCCCGTTCAGAACTGCCTGCACGACTGCGCGCGCCATGGCCCGCATATCGACGCCCGCATGGTCGTAAAAGCGGTGATCCTCAAAGGCCAGCAGCATGGCGATGAAGCGTTCATCGACCGGGCCGGGGGCCAGCCGCCAGCGGCCATCGGATACCTGAAAGGCGCGCAGCAAGCTGCCATCG
>NZ_JBFHIA010000197.1:0-5901 GCF_041596715.1 Phaeovulum sp. | reverse complement strand
CTTGCTCGCCTCGATATCGGCCACCAGATTTTCCAGCCCCCGCACAAGGCTTGCGCCCTCGGTCGCCACGGCGCGCTCTAGTGCATCGGGGTTGGTGGCCAGAAAGTTCGTCGGTGCCATCATGTCGATGATCTGGCGTGTGAAATAGTCAACGCGCTTGCGGTCTACGGGCTCCAACCCCTCGATCTTGGCGACGGCGTCTTCGATCGCGCGGGAAGAAATGAGGTATTGCTGCTTGATGAAGTTGAAATAGGGGTTGCTGTCCCAAAGCGGGTTGGCAAAGCGGCGGTCTTTTGGCCCGGTATCCTTGGGCGGCTCCAGCTTCCCCTTGGCCAGCACCTGCTGCGCCTCGACATAATGCTTAAGCGACTGCCCCCAGAAGTTGATCTGCGTCTCAAGCAGTTTCGCGGGGTTTTCCATCCACTCTTTCAACAGCGCCGAGCTTGCCTTGATGTAAAGATCGTTGCCCGGCCCCTCGAGCGAGGGGTTCGGTGCCCGTTTTTGCGCCAATGCCGCTACCAAACGCTGAGACAATGCCTCGACCCGGGCAAGATTTTCGGTCAATTGCTGCGATGCAGCAAGATTCCCGTTCTCTCCCGTTGTCATAGCCATATTTCCTCCCTATCCTCTAACGTAACATAATGCCGCAGGGGTCCAAGGGTAAAGCCACGTTTGGGACCGGCCGCGTCAGGAGACATAATGAAGGGCATGATAAGCTACGACCTGATGGAGACCATCAGGAACACCAACGAATGGATGGGTGCCTCGGCCCGCGCCATGGCCTCTTACCCCGCATGGGGGCTTGTGCCGCATCCAATGTTCAAGGTGATGTCTGCCTGGGGCCGGGTGACCGAACGCAGCTTCGCGCGCATGGTTATCAAACCCGACTGGGGCATCCGCACCATCACGGGTGCAGACGGGCGCGATCATCTGGTCAATGTCGAAACCTTGGTTGACCGCCCCTTCGGCAGCCTCGTGCATTTCAACGTTGCAGGGCGCGCCCCGATGCAGCGGCGGGTGCTGCTGGTGGCACCGATGTCGGGTCATTACGCAACCTTGCTGCGCTCGACCGTCGCCAGCCTTCTGCCCGATGCCGAAGTCTACATCACCGATTGGCACAACGCGCGCGACATCCCGGTTTCCGAAGGCAAGTTCGACGTCGAGGATTACACGCTCTACCTTGTCGAGTTCATGCGCCACCTCGGGTCTGACATCAACGTGATCGCGGTCTGCCAGCCCGCACCGCTTGCGCTTGCCGCCACCGCCTATCTGGCCGAAATCGAACCCGCCGCGCAGCCGCGCACCCTTACGCTGATCGGCGGCCCGATCGACCCAGACGCGGCCCCAACCGAAGTCACCGATTTCGGCCGCCGCGTGACCATGGGCCAGCTAGAACACCTCGTCATCCAGCGTGTCGGCTTCAAGCACAAGGGCGCGGGTCGGCTTGTCTATCCGGGGTTGATGCAGCTTGCCTCGTTCATCTCGATGAACGCCGAAACGCACGGCAAGGCGTTCGCTGAAAAAATCAGCGCCGAAGCCAAGGGCGAGGGGTCCGAACGCGACAAGCACAACATCTTTTATGATGAATACCTGTCGGTCATGGACATGACCGCCGAGTTCTACCTTTCCACGGTCGAGCGTATCTTCAAAGGCCGTGAAATTGCGGAAAACCGCTTCACCGTTGCGGGCCGTCAGGTCGATATCGGTAAAATCACCGATGTCGCGGTAAAAACCGTCGAGGGCAGCAAAGACGATATTTCCGCCCCCGGCCAATGCGCCGCGGCACTCGATCTGCTTACCGGCCTGCCGCCCGAAAAGAAGGCTGGCTACATCGAAATGGGCGCGGGCCACTATGGCATCTTCGCAGGCCGCAGCTGGCGCGAAAACATCCGCCCGCTGGTGCTGAACTTCATCGACCAGAACGCGGGCGCAGAACCCAAAACGGCATCGCTCCGCGCGGTCTGAACCCGCCTTGCACCTTGCAGCAAAGGGCGGCCCATCGGCCGCCCTTTCGCATTGCCAAGATGTCGTCGGCCCCTACTCTGCCAGTTCCGTCACCGCCGCCTCGATCAGCCGCAGACACTCCGGCGTCGAAAAGCGGTGGTCAGCCCCCTTCACCAGCGTCAGCCGAATGTCCGGCCCATCGGCATGCGCCAACAGCCGCAGCGCCACCGATTGCGGCACGTCAGCATCGGCGGTGCCCTGCAACAAGCGCACGGGCATTGGCAAAGGCAGCGGAGTGCGCAGCATCAGATGCTCGCGCCCGTCCTCGATCAGGCGGCGCGTGATGACATAGGGCTCATCGGAATATTCCGATTGCAGTTCCACCCGCCCGTCGCGTGCAAGCACAACGCGCTGCGCCGCGTCGAACTCGGCCCACATTCCGTCTTCGGTAAAGTCGGGGGCGGCGGCCACCAGCACCAATCCGGCGATCCGCTCTGGCATCGCGCGCGCCAGCAACAGCGCAATCCAGCCGCCCATGGACGAGCCTACCAGCACTTGCCGCCCCTTGGTCAGCGCCAGCGCCGCCTCGGCATCCTGCAACCAGTCGCCTATGCAACCATCCTCGAAAGCACCATCCGAAGCGCCGTGGCCAGAATAGTCGAAACGCAAGAACGCACGGCCAGCCGCCGCCGCCCAAGCCTCTAGCGCCAGCGCCTTGGTGCCCTGCATGTCCGAGCGGAACCCGCCCAGAAACATCACCCCCGGCTCGCGCCCAGCACTTTGTTCATAGGCAATCCGGCGGCCCTGCGGCGAAGTCATAAATCTGCTCATCTTGCCCTTCCTTGCCGTTGGGGGCGGTGTTGACTTGCCCCCGAAATCTTCTTACCACCTGCGCCATAACCCGCAACCGGGCGTGCCGTAGGCGCCAAACCGACGAGGAGGACCCAGATGTCCCAGATTTCCCTGACTTTCCCCGATGGCAATTCACGCAGCTATGACGCGGGCGTAACCCCCGCGCAAGTGGCAGCCTCTATCGCGCCATCGCTGGCCAAGGCCGCAATCTCGGCGCAGGTGAATGGCAAGCACTGGGATCTGGCTTGGCCACTCACCGAAAACGCCGCCATCGCGATCAACACGATGAAGGATGACGCGCCCGCGCTAGAACTCATCCGCCACGACCTCGCCCACGTCATGGCCCGCGCGGTGCAAGAGCTTTGGCCCACGGTCAAGGTCACCATCGGCCCGGTCATCGAAAACGGCTGGTATTACGATTTCGACCGCGCCGAACCTTTCACGCCCGAAGACCTCGGCGCGATCGAGGCGAAGATGCGCGAAATCATCAACCGCCGCGATCCGGTCACCACCGAAACCTGGGACCGTGCCCGCGCCATCGCCTATTACGAGGCGCAGAACGAACCCTACAAGGTAGAACTGGTCGGCATGATCCCCGAGGATCAGCAGATCCGCATGTACTGGCATGGCCACTGGCAAGACCTTTGCCGCGGCCCGCACCTGCAACATACCGGCCAGTTGCCCGCCGACGCGTTCAAGCTGATGAGCGTGGCAGGTGCCTACTGGCGAGGCGACAGCACGCGCCCGATGCTGCAACGCATCTATGGCGTTGCGTTCAAAAACCGCGATGCGCTCAAGGCGCATCTGACCATGCTGGAAGAGGCCGCCAAGCGCGACCACCGCAAACTTGGCCGCGAGATGGAGCTGTTCCATCTGCAAGAAGAAGCCCCCGGAATGGTGTTCTGGCACCCCAACGGCTGGCGCATCTATCGCACCTTGCAGGAATACATGCGCCGCAGGCTTGAAAAGGCGGGCTACCGCGAGATCAACACCCCGCAGGTGGTGGACCGCGTGCTCTGGGAACGCTCGGGCCACTGGGAGGCCTACCGCGAGAACATGTTCATCGTCGAGGTTGACGAAGAAGGTGCCAAGGAAAAGCGCATCAACGCGCTAAAGCCGATGAACTGCCCCTGCCACGTGCAGGTTTACAACCAAGGCCTGAAATCCTACCGCGACCTGCCGCTACGGCTGGCCGAGTTTGGTTCGTGCCACCGCTACGAGTCTTCGGGTTCGATGCACGGGCTGATGCGCGTGCGCGGCTTCACGCAGGACGATGCGCATATTTTCTGCACCGAAGATCAGATCGGTGCCGAATGCGTGGGCTTCATCACCCTCTTGGCAAGCGTTTACAAAGACCTCGGCTTTGACGGATTCGAGATCAAGTTTTCCACCCGCCCAGACGTGCGCATTGGCAGCGACGAAACTTGGGACAAGGTTGAAGGGATGCTTGAAACCGCCATCAAATCCGCGGGCGTGCCCTACACGATCGACCCCGGTGAAGGTGCGTTCTACGGGCCGAAGCTCGACTTCAAGCTGACCGATGCGATCGGGCGCAAATGGCAGTGCGGCACGTTTCAGGTAGACCCGAACCTGCCCACGCGCCTCGGTGCCGAATATATCGGTGAAGACGGTGCCAAGCACCGCCCCTACATGCTGCACCGCGCCATTCTCGGCTCGTTCGAGCGTTTCATCGGGATTCTCATCGAGAACTACGCGGGCAAGCTGCCGTTCTGGTTGGCACCGCGGCAAGTGGTCGTGGCCTCGATCGTCTCGGATGCCGATGACTTCGTGAACGAGGTGGTTGCGGCACTGCGCGAAAAGGGCATCCGCGCCGAGGCCGATACGCGCAACGAGAAGATCAACTACAAGGTGCGCGAACATTCGGTCGGCAAGGTGCCGGTGATTCTAGCGGTGGGCATGAAAGAGGTCGAAGAGCGGACGGTTTCGATGCGCCGTCTGGGCGATCCGCAAAGCCGATCACTCGCGCTACAAGACGCGCTCGCAGAACTTGTGGCCGAGGCCCTGCCCCCCGACCAGCAATAGGGGGTAAGCGGGCAGATCGGCCCCGTTAACCCTTTTTTGTTGATTTTCTTATCGGATGCGGCATCATTTTGTGGCGATGCTGCTGCCTTTCTTCCCGCCTACCCTATCAGGGCCAGCCGGAATACCTGAAAGACCCGGCTGCACGGCCCCAAGCATAGTGCTTGGGGTACACTGAGTATGGAGACGCTGGATGGCCACTGGCACTGTGAAATGGTTCAACGCAACTAAAGGGTTTGGTTTCATTGCCCCTGACGACGGCGGCAAGGATGTGTTTGTTCACGTCTCGGCGGTCGAGCGCGCGGGGCTCAAGGGCCTCAACGACAATCAGAAAGTCGCTTACGAATTGCAGTCTGGGCGCGATGGGCGTTCATCGGCTGGCGATCTGAAACTGCTCTGATCCCAACCAAAGTTGTGCTTACGAATGGCCCGCGCCTCATGCGCGGGCCATTCTCGTTGGCTTACTTCGCCCAATCCCAAGGGGTCGTGAACTCGCCCATCTTGGCGGCAAGCGCCGCCTCATCGACATCGCCAAGGCGGTGCAAATGCGCGACAAGCCCACGCTTCTTGTCCTCGGTGACAGAGGCCACATTGGCGGCAAAACCCGCGGTGGCCAGCGCATCGTTAAAGACGCGGGTGATCGCGCGCTTGCGCAGATCGGGCTTGAAAATCTTGCCAACGCCGGTTTTCGGCAGCTCTAGCATGATTTCGACGTGCTTTGGCACCGCCGCGCGTTCGTGGATATGGCTGCGCGCGTGCTCGGTCAATTCCGCCACGGTGACATCGGCACCCTTGACCAGTTCGACATAGACGCAAGGCAATTCGCCCGCAAAAGCATCTGGCTGGCCGATCGCCCCGGCAAGCGCCACCGCCGGATGCGACATCATCGCGTCTTCGATTTCGGCTGGGTCGATATTGTGGCCGCCGCGAATGATCAGGTCTTTCTTGCGCCCCGTGATCCACAAATAGCCATCGGAATCTAGCCGCCCAAGGTCGCCGGTGCGCAGGAAACGATTTTCCGCGAACAGGTCGTGGTTCTTGTCTACCTCGG
This sequence comes from Phaeovulum sp., assembly GCF_041596715.1. GTDB lineage: Bacteria > Pseudomonadota > Alphaproteobacteria > Rhodobacterales > Rhodobacteraceae > UBA6213. The sequence continues at coordinate 14 of NZ_JBFHIA010000197.1, read as the reverse complement.
TATAGGTCGAACCT
>NZ_JBFHIA010000196.1:0-5913 GCF_041596715.1 Phaeovulum sp. | reverse complement strand
TGGCCACATGAACCAGCGCCCTGCCCTTTCCGTCACGCCTAACCTGTCGCTTGCCGCACTTGGCAAGCTGATGCCAATGCATCTTTGGCTCGGCCCTGCGGGCGAAATACGGGCGGTCGGTCCGACGTTGGGCAAAATCTGTGGTGGTGCTGCCGGGCTGATAGGCCAACCGTTCGACGCGCATTTCACGGTTGCCAGCGCGCCCGGTAGGGCAGCTCTGGCCGCGCTGCGCGACGGGCCGGGCGGCAGGGTGCACCTTTCGCTGCGTCGCCCCCCCGTAACCAATCTGCGCGGCGTCGTGCTGGCCTGTCGGGCCAGCGGCGAAAACGACCTTTTCCTCAACCTCTCGTTCGGCGCAGGCGTGGCCGAAGCGGTGCGCGACCACGCCCTGACCGCCGCCGATTTTGCGCCAACCGATCTGGCGCTGGAACTGCTGTATCTGCACGAGGCGAAATCGGCGGTGATGCGCGAACTCAGCGCACTCAACGCCCGCCTGCAACTGGCGCAGCAGGCCGCCGAGGCGCAGGCGCTTTGCGATCCTTTGACCGGGCTTGCCAACCGCCGCGCGCTGGAACGCGAACTGACGCGCAGCACGGCAGAGGCGATGCGCGGCGGCTCGGCCTTTGCCATTGCGCAGATCGACCTCGACCATTTCAAGGCCATCAATGACACCCTCGGCCATGCGGCGGGTGACTTTGTGCTAACGCATGTCGCAGACATTTTGCGCGCCGAAACGCGGCAAAACGACCTTGTGGCACGCTTGGGGGGCGACGAATTCGTGCTGCTTCTGCGCGGCGCGATCGAACCTGACCAGCTGCGCAAATTGGGCGAGCGGGTGATCGCGCGGCTCGAAGCGCCGTTCTATTTCGAGGGCGCGGCGTGCCGAATCTCTGCCAGTATCGGCGTGGCGCTGTCGCGCTGCTATGGCCTGCCGGATGGCGAGCAGATCTTTACCGATGCCGATGCAGCACTTTACGCGGCCAAGCGGGCCGGGCGGGGGCGCTGCGTCATCAGTTACCACGGTTCCGACGCGCAGGCCACGCCCCCGCCCCCCACACCCGCTGACTGAGATTTCCCCCTGCCAAAGGCGCAAGCGATGCGCTAGGCAAGTATGCATGAGACAGGGTTTTCCCATGGCTGCGCCGGGCATGGCGATCGGGCTGCTCGGCGGCTCGTTCGACCCCGCGCACGCGGGCCATCTGCACCTGACGAAAGAGGCGCTGAAGCGCTTTGCGCTGGATCGGGTCTGGTGGCTGGTCAGCCCCGGCAATCCGCTCAAGGCAAATGGTCCGGCACCGCTGGAACTGCGCATGGCGGCGGCACGGGCAAGGGTAAGCGGCGACCCGCGCGTGACGGTCAGCGACCTTGAGGCGCGGCTGGGCACAAGGCGCACCGCCGATACGCTTCAACGCCTGATCCCGCTCTATCCGGGGGTGCGGTTCGTCTGGCTGATGGGTGCCGACAATCTTGCACAGTTTCACCGCTGGCATGACTGGCGCGGTATTCTTGGCATGGTGCCGGTGGGCGTGCTGGCAAGGCCGGGGCAACGCCTTGCGGCGCAATGCGCGCCCGCCGCCCGCGCCTATTCCCACGCCCGACTTGCCCCCGGTGATGCGGGGCGGCTTGCGCGCGTCGCGCCGCCTGCGTGGTGCTATCTCGACATGCCGATGCTCGATATCTCGTCGTCAGCAATCCGGGCGCGCGGCGGCTGGCACGCGAAGGGTTGATCGCGCGCATTTCGGCGGGCTAGAGTCGCTCTATTGGCGGGGAGCGAAAGCATGATTTTTTCTCGGCGTTTCGTCTTGGGCGGCGCATTGGCCGGATTGGCAAGCCCCGCCCTGCCCGAACCGCCGACCGTTTCGCCACTGCCCATCGCGCGCCCGACCACGGTGCTTGCGGCGCGCTCGGCACAGGCAAGCGAGGCACTGATCGATGCCGCCAAACTGGGCGGCAATGTCAGCTTTGCGGTGATCGACCTGCGCAGCGGCCAGTTGCTCGAATCGCGCAACCCCGAACTTCCCATGCCGCCCGCAAGTACCGCCAAATCGATCACCACGCTTTACGCGCTTGACCGGCTTGGCCCGGGGCACCGCTTTGCCACCCGGCTGATTGCCACTGGCCCCTTGGTAGGCGGCCGGATCGAAGGCGATCTGGTGCTTGCGGGCGGGGGTGACCCTACGCTGCACACAGACCACTTTGCCGCCATGGCGCGCGATCTGCGCGCGGCTGGTGTGACCGGCATTTCCGGGCGTTTCCTCGTCTGGGGGGCCACACTGCCCTATGCACGTGAAATCGCGCACGATCAGCCCGTGCATGTCGGCTACAACCCCGCCGTCAGCGGCCTCAACCTCAACTTCAACCGCGTCTTTTTCGAGTGGAAGGCAAATGGCGCGGGCTATGAGATTTCGATGGACGCGCGTTCCGAAACCGTGGTGCCGCGCGTCAATTCGGTGCGCATTTCGGTGGTGGACCGCGACACGCCGGTTTTTGCTTACACTGAAAAAGACGGGCGCGAGGAATGGACGGTGGCAGTGACCGCGCTTGGCAAAGGCGGCGGGCGCTGGCTGCCGGTGCGCCTGCCAGAGCTTTACGCGGGCGATGTGTTCCGCACGCTGGCGCATGCGCAAGGCATCACCTTGCCAGAACCGGTGCAGGTGCGCACGATGCCCGGTGGCACGGTGCTGGCACAGCACGACAGCGCCGATCTGACCACGATTCTGCGCGAGATGCTGCGCTATTCCACCAACATCACCGCAGAGGCTGTAGGCATGAGCGCCTCGGGCGCGCGCGGCACGGGGGCAGGCAGCATTGCCGGGTCCGGTCGCGCGATGAGCAGTTGGCTGGCCGAACGCGGCATCGAGGGCACCCGTTTTGCCGACCATTCGGGCCTTGGCGTCGAAACGCGGATGAGTGCGGGTGCCTTGGTCGAAGCGATGGCGCAGCTGGGTCCGGCTGCCGGGCTGCGCGGGTTGCTGCGCCCCTTTTCGATGCCAAAAGAATCGGGTGCCGTGCCGCTGCAAGTCTCGGCCAAGACGGGCACATTGAACTTTGTATCAACGCTGACCGGGTTCATAACCGCACCGGGTGGTGTGGAACTGGCCTTTGCGATCTTCACCGCAGACGAGCCGCGCCGCGAGGCTGCGGGCCCGGTGGAAGCCCCGGCAGGCTCGCGCAGCTGGATCAACCGCTCCAAGACGCTGCAACACCAACTGATTGCGCGCTGGGGCAAGGCTTACGGGGCCTGAACCCGGGCGCGCGGTGCGTCGTCGCGCCACAGGATCATGGTTGAAAAGGCCGACACATAGGGAATACGCTGGCCACAGGTTTAGCGATTTGTCCCCGGCACGGTCGGATGCGCTGCGGGGGGGGGTGCGAGATGTCCTACCGCCATTTGCACGTGATTCTTTTTGCGCTCGGTGTTCTTCTGGCTGGCTTCGCCCCGGCCTCGGTGCGCGCCCAAGAGGTAGAGGGACGCCTGCTTTACCAGCTTGAGGTCACCCAGCCGAACACCCGGAGCCAAGGCTGGCTCGGCACACTTTTTAGCGAAGATGGCACCGCGATCGTGGCAGCCCCGGGTGCGGTTGTCGAAACCAAGATCGGCGCTTTCGAGAATATGCCCTGCCCCTACCTTTGGAGCATCTGCGGCTTTATCCGCAAGGGCATGTTGCCTGTGACCGAGATAAGCGACCCGACCGCGCTGCTGGATGACAATACATGGATTTACCGGCTTTTCATCCACGCCGAAGGCTCGCGGAGCGAGGGCCTGACCGGGGTGCTGCTGCACGGCGAAGATCAGGTATCCCCCACAGGCATACGCCGCGTGGAAACGCCTTTGGGCGTGTTTCTGGCGGTCAATAACGATGGTCAACTTTGGGGCAATTCTGGCTGGTTCCCCGAAACCTGGAACTGATCGCAGCGCGCCCGCTTTCCGGCAGTCTGGTTGGCCGGCAATCATCCGCCAAAGCGCAAGCCGAGTGCGCGCAACAGGTTTATTTAGGTGTTTGGGTGATTGGTGGAGCCAGACGGGATCGAACCGTCGACCTCTTGAATGCCATTCAAGCGCTCTCCCAACTGAGCTATGACCCCACGCGATACGCGGGTTTGGGGGCCCGCGTGGGGGGTCGTATAGGCATATGCTTGCAGCCGCGCAAGCGGAAAATCGCGGGTGAAGCTATGGCTCTTGGGGCAATTGCACAAACGTGAAGGGCACGGGAATCGCACCCGTGCCCTACCGTTCATTTGTAGCTGAACCGAAAGCTTACGGCTCTTCGTCGTTCGTCGTGACATCAGCGATGTCGTCGAGCGAGACGGTGTCATCCTCGTCGTCCTCGAGAAGATCGTCGTCGAGTTCGGTATCACCCGAATCCGCGTCGATATCCTCTTCGGTATCCAGATCTTCTACGTCAAGCGTGCGCTCGCGCGAGGCGGCCTTGTCGGCAACCATGACCCGACCGCGTCCTGCAACAAGGCTTTCAGCGGTGTAGGTATTGGAGCAGACCGGGCAGGTCATCGGGTCACGCGCCAGATCGTAGAACCGGTTCGCGCAATGCGGGCAGAGGCGCTTGACGCCCCATTCCTCTTTCGGCATGGAAAACTCCTGGCATTGCTCTGATAATCGAGAGTCGGAGCCAACTGCCATAAGCGGCGCGAGGTGTCAAAGCCTTTTGCAAGATTCGTCCACCCCGTAAAGGAACCCGATGCGCCGATTGCTGTTGCCCGGCCCGCCTGAAGTGCATGTGACGCTGCGCCGTTCGGCCCGCGCGCGGCGCTTCAGCCTGCGAGTTTCGCGGACAGACGGGCAGGTTACGTTGACCCTGCCGCGCTGGGCCGCCGAAGCCGAGGCCCTTGCCTTCGCGCGTGACAAAGGCGCGTGGGTCACCGAGGCGCTGGCGCGCATGGCCCCCCCCGCACCTTTGGGTTTTGGCGCGACCGTGACCTTTGAGGGACGGATTCTTGTGCTTTCAGCCGCCCCGGTGCGGGCACCGCGAATCGAGGGCGACGCGCTTTTGCTGCCCCCTGACCCGGCGCGGGTGGGGGTGCGTCTCGTAGCCTTTCTGCGCCTGATGGCGCGGCAACGGCTGCAAGAGGCCTGCACGCGCCACGCCGCGGCGCTTGGGCGGCCCTTCACCCGGATCACCCTGCGCGACACGCGGTCGCGCTGGGGCTCATGCGCGGCTGACGGCCGTCTGATGTTTTCGTGGCGGCTGATTCTGGCACCGCCCGAGGTGCTGGATTACGTGGCCGCGCACGAGGTGGCGCATCTGGCCGAAATGAACCACTCGCCTGCATTCTGGGCCGTTGTGGCGCGGCTTTGCCCCGGCTACGCGGCCCCGCGTGCTTGGCTGAAACAGCACGGCCAAGCACTTCACGCCTATCGCTTCCCCGATTGACCGCAAGGGGGCGCTGTGGTCCCTTGCCGTCATGTTGCCCACCACGCGCCCCGCTACACGCCCAGCCGACTCGGCCCTGGCCGCGCATGACCGTATCTATCGCGGTCTGCGCCAACAGATCATGCATGGCGAATTGAAGCCGGGGCAGGCGCTGACGTTGCGCGGCTTGGGCAAGGCTTACGGCGTATCGATGACCCCCGCGCGCGAGGCGCTGCGGCAACTGGTAGCAGAAGGCGCGCTGATGCTGTCATCCTCGGGCCGGATCGCAACGCCCGAGCTTAGTCAGGAGCGGATCGAAGAACTGGCAGCACTTCGCGCACTGATCGAACCGGAACTTGCCAGCCGGGCGCTGCCACGCGCGCATCTGGCGCTGATCGACCGGCTTTCGGCGATCAACACCGCCAACGCAGAAGCGGTCGCCAAGCACGACGCGGTCGCCTATGTGCGCACGAATCTAGAGTTTCACCGCACGCTTTACCTTCGCGCACAGGCCCCCGCGATGCTGGCGATCATTGAAACTGTC
>NZ_JBFHIA010000195.1:0-6032 GCF_041596715.1 Phaeovulum sp. | reverse complement strand
GAATGGGCGCGCAGCATCCCTTCCTGACGCTTGATCTCGGTGATGTCGGTGTAAACTGTCACCCAGCCACCCTGCGACAGCGGCGAACCTTCTACCGAGATCGTGCGGCCATTGGGGCGGGTGCGCTCCATGTAATGGGGGGCGAAAGCGCGGGCCTGATCAACCCGCATCTGCACCGCCGCTTCAAAATCGGGCTGCGGGCCGTATTCGCCGCGCTCCACCAAAAAACGGATGGTGTCTTCGAACGACGCGCCTGGAATTGTCAGCGCCTCTGGCAGATCGAACATCACGCGATATTGCCGATTGCAAACGGCAAGCCGAAGGTCACTGTCAAAAATCGACAGCGCCTGCTGGATCAGGTTCAACCCCGCCCGCGTCAGCCGCCCGGTGTCGTGCTCGCCTGTCATCAGATCGCCTCCCGAGCCACCGCTAGCACCCTCGCGCCCATGTCGCAAAGAGGCAAGCGCGGCCTGTTACAATTCGTAAGGATTGCGACAAAGTCAGGTAAGCTTTGGCCGCCAGCGTGCGATCATGGCGCACTCGGGCGATTGGAGGAATCGCTCGTTGCGAACAAGTTGCCGCATGAACGGCACGAGGGAGGAAGACTTTGGCAGACGCAATATCGGCCGTGGCCGAACCTCAGTCCATTCCGGGGCTTCTGGCGCGCAACGTGCAGCGCTACGGCGGCTTGCCTGCCTACCGCGAAAAAGAGTTCGGCATCTGGCAAAGCTGGACCTGGTCGCAGGCCAATCAGGAAATCCGCGCTATAGCGCTGGGGTTGCTTTCGGTTGGGGTCGAACGCGGCGATTCGGTGGCGGTCATCGGGCGCAACAGGCCGCGCCACTATTGGGCGATGATTGCGGCACAGATGTGTGGTGCAATTCCGGTGCCGCTTTATCAAGACGCGGTGGCAGACGAGATGGCCTATGTGCTGGACCATTGCGGCGCACGGTTCGTGGTGTGCGGCGATCAGGAGCAGGTGGACAAGGTCATCGAAATCGGCGACCGGGTCCGCGACATCAAGCACATCGCCTATACCGACAAGCGCGGAATGCGCAAATACGACCATGCCAAGATGAACTCGCTTGCCGATCTTCAGGCGCAGGGTGTTGCCGGGCATTACCGATATGAGGCCGAGCTTGAAGCGCGCATAGCCGAGCTGAATTACGACAGCACCTGTGTGATGCTCTACACCTCTGGCACTACCGGCAAGCCCAAGGGCGTGGTGCTGTCAAACCGGAACATCATTGAAACCGCCAAGAACTCGTCGTTCTTCGACAAGCTCAATGCGCTGGACGAAGTGGTGGCCTACCTGCCGATGGCATGGGTGGGCGACTTCATCTTTTCTATCGGGCAGGCGATGTGGACCGGCTTTACCGTCAATTGCCCCGAAAGCGCCGCGACAATGATGACGGACCTGCGCGAAATCGGGCCGACCTACTTTTTCGCACCGCCACGGGTGTTCGAAGGCCAGCTGACCAATGTGATGATCCGAATGGAAGATGCGGGCCGGCTGAAGAAATGGCTCTTTCACCATTTCATGGCCTCCGCGCGCAAAGTCGGCCCCAAAATCCTTGATGGCAAACATGTGGGCCTGTTTGATCGGTTGCACTACGCGGTTGGCAATCTGCTCGTTTACGGCCCGCTGAAAAATACACTCGGCTTCAGCCGCATCCGCGTTGGCTATACCGCGGGCGAGGCGATCGGCCCCGAGATCTTCGAGTTTTACCGTTCGCTTGGCATCAACCTCAAGCAGCTCTACGGGCAGACCGAGGCCAGCGTGTTCATCACCCAACAGCCCGACGGGCAGGTGCGCAACGATACCGTGGGCGTGCCTTCGCCCGGTGTAGAGGTGCGTATTGGTGAAAACGGCGAGGTTTTTTATCGCAGCCCCGGCACGTTCGTCGAATATTTCAAGAACCCCGAAAGCACTGCCAGCACCAAAGACCCCGAGGGTTGGGTGGCCACGGGCGATGCGGGGTATTTCGAACCTGAAACCGGGCATCTGCGAATCATCGACCGCGCCAAGGATGTGGGCAAAATGGCCGATGGCCGCCTGTTCGCGCCGAAATACGTGGAAAACAAGCTGAAGTTCTACCCGTCGATCCTAGAGGCGGTGGTGTTCGGCAATGCCCGCGACCATTGCATCGCCTTCATCAACATCGACCTGAACGCGGTCGGCAACTGGGCCGAGCGCAACAACATCGCCTATGCCAGCTATCAAGAGCTGGCCGGCCACCCGCGGGTCTATGAAATGGTCGCAGAGCATGTGGCCGAGGTGAACCGCTCGATCGCCGCCGACCCGATGTTGTCGGGCTGCCAAGTCCACCGCTTTCTGATCCTGCACAAGGAACTTGATGCCGATGATGGCGAGATGACCCGCACGCGGAAGGTGCGCCGCAGTGTCATCGAGCAGAAATACGCAGATCTGATCAGCGCGCTCTATGGCGATACCAAATCCATCTACACCGAAACCGAAGTGACCTACGAAGACGGCCGCAAGGGCAAGATCACCGCAACACTGCGCCTTGCCGATGCCGAAGTCGCCCCCGAGCAAAGGAGGGCCGCCTGATGCCCGTCAGCCACGCAGAGGAAGGCTATATCACCGCCGACGGCCGCCAGATAGGCGGCACGCTGATGGAACTGCGCAATATCACGCTGCGCTTTGGCGGTGTGGTGGCGATCAAGGATATCAGTTTTGACATTCGCGATGGCGAGATCCGCGCGATCATCGGCCCGAACGGCGCAGGCAAATCGTCGATGCTGAACGTGATTTCGGGCTTTTATATCCCCACTGAAGGCGAGGTCTATTTCAAGAAGGTCAAGCGCGGCCCGATGAAACCCTATGAGGTGGCGCGGCTGGGCATTGCGCGCACCTTTCAGAACATCGCGCTGTTCGACGGCATGTCGGTGTTGGACAACATCATGACCGGGCGGCTGACGATGATGAAATCGGGCCTGCTTTCGCAAGCGTTCTGGTACGGGGCCGCGGCGCGCGAAGAATATGCGCATCGCGAAAAGGTAGAACGCATCATCGATTTCCTTGAAATCCAGAATATCCGAAAAACTCCGGTCGGACGATTGCCCTATGGTCTGAAAAAACGGGTCGAGCTGGCGCGGGCGCTGGCGGCAGAGCCAAAGCTTTTGCTTCTCGACGAACCTATGGCCGGCATGAACGTCGAAGAAAAAGAAGACATGAGCCGCTTCATTCTCGACCTCAACGACGAGTTCAGCACCACCATCTGCCTGATCGAGCACGACATGGGCGTGGTGATGGACCTTTCGGACCGGGTGGTGGTGATGGACTACGGCCGCAAGATCGGAGACGGCACCCCCGACGAGGTGCGCAACAATCAGGATGTGATCGACGCCTATCTCGGCGTGGCGCACGACTGACGGGGGGAAGCGATGCCAGATCAAGTTCTCTACGCAATGGAAGTAACGTTGAACGGGCTGATGACCGGGGTGATGTATTCGCTCGTGGCGCTCGGTTTCGTTCTGATCTTCAAGGCCTCGGGCGTATTCAACTACGCGCAAGGTGTGCTGGCGCTGTTTGCGGCGCTGACCTTGGTCGGGCTGCAAAACGGGCAGGTGCCTTTTGCGCATGTCATCAACGCGACCTTGGGCACCAATCTGAGCACCTTCGGCTGGCAACTGCCCGCGCTTCTGGCGATTTTGCTGACGGCGGGGGTGATGGTGGTTCTGGCGATCATCATCGAGCGGTTGGTGCTCAAGCATCTGGTCAGCCAAGCGCCAATCATCCTGTTCATGGCGACGATCGGGCTGGCCTATTTTCTTGAAGGACTCGGCGACGTGATGTGGGGCGCAGACATCAAGAAACTCGACGTGGGGCTGCCGCAAGGCATCTCTGACACCATTGAACGAGTGACCGATGGCTGGTTCGGCTATGGGTTCTTCATCGACAACCTCGATATCGTGGCCACGGTGGTGGCGGTTCTGTTGGTCGCCGCGCTGACGATTTTCAGCCAATATTCCAAACAAGGCCGCGCCCTGCGCGCAGTGGCAGATGACCATCAGGCGGCGCTATCGGTCGGCATCTCGCTGCGTTTCATCTGGGTGCTGGTCTGGTCGATCGCCGGTTTCGTGGCGCTGGTGGCGGGCATCATGTGGGGCACCAAGTCTGGCGTGCAGTTCAGCCTGTCGCTGATCGCGCTGAAGGCGTTGCCGGTTCTGATGCTGGGCGGTTTCACCTCGATCCCCGGCGCGATCATTGGTGGGTTGATCATCGGGGTTGGCGAAAAGCTGTTCGAGTTCATCATGTCGAGCCCCGATCTTGGCGGGGCGTGGTTCGGCTTTACGATCGGGGCGACCGAAAACTGGTTCGCCTATGTTCTCGCACTTTTGTTCCTCGTGTTCAGGCCGCAGGGCCTGTTCGGCGAGAAGATCATCGAGCGGGTGTAGGCGATGGCGCAAGCGGCACGGCCGGAAGCCTCCGGCGGGGATATTTGGACTGAAGCAATGAGCAGGGGGGCGCGCTGATGCTTTACCGTGAGGCAGGCGATTTCAAGACCACCTATGGCGAAGACAGCCAGACCTTTCCGATCCGCTTCGACCGGCTGGGGTATTACGTGACGCTGCTGGTGGCCTTCGGGGTCATTCCGCTGATCATCAATGATTACTGGGCCAGTGCGGTTTTGCTGCCCTTTCTGATCTATGCGATTGCGGCGATCGGGTTGAACATATTGGTGGGCTATGCGGGGCAAGTCAGCCTTGGCACCGGCGGCTTCATGGCGGTGGGGGCCTATGCGGTCTACAAGCTGATGACCTCGTTTCCCGATGTGCCGATCTTGATCCATGTGCTGCTGGCCGGATTTGTGACCGCCGCCGTCGGGGTGTTGTTCGGCCTGCCGAGCTTGCGGATCAAGGGCTTTTACCTTGCCGTGGCAACACTGGCCGCGCAGTTCTTTCTGGTCTGGCTTTTCAACAAGGTGCCGTGGTTTTACAACTATTCGGCCTCGGGGCAGATCACCGTGCCGCAAAGCAAGATGCTTGGCTATTACATCACCGGGCCGCAAACCTCGGCCACAGCCAAGTATCTGTTCTGCTTGATCGTTCTGGTGGGTGTGGCGGTGGTTGCGCGCAATCTTACGCGCGGCACGGTGGGGCGCAAATGGATGGCGATCCGCGATATGGATATCGCCGCCGAGATCATCGGGGTGAACCCGCTTAATGCCAAGCTGACCGCCTTTGCCGTCAGTTCGTTTTTCATCGGCATCGCGGGGGCCTTGTTCTTTGCGGTGTATCTGGGTGCCGCTGAAGTGACCGAGGCGTTCAACATTCAGAAATCGTTCCTGATCCTGTTCATGGTCATCATTGGCGGCCTCGGATCGATTTTCGGCAGTTTTGCCGGTGCGGCGTTTCTGGTGCTGTTGCCGGTGTTCCTGAAGAACGTGCTGGTGGGGCAGCTGGGCTGGCCCACCGACCTTGCGGCGCATCTGGAGCTGATGATCGTCGGTGCGCTGATCGTTGCATTCCTGATCGCCGAACCGCACGGCATGGCGCAACTTTGGCGCTTGGCGAAGGAGAAGCTACGGCTTTGGCCTTTCCCGCACTGATCCCGAATGGGGGTGGAAAGGCTGCCCAATAGGCAAGAACCGGAAAACCGGCAGTTAACAATCGCTCTGGGAGGAGAACCGAATGAAGATGAAGTTTGTTAGCCTTGTGGTTGGCGGCCTTTGTGCCGCGGCCCCGGCAATGGCCGAGCTGGTCATTCCGAACCTCAGCTACCGCACCGGTGCCTATGCGCCGGGTGGCATACCCTACGCCGATGGTTTCAACGATTATTTCACGCTGCTCAATGCGCGCGATGGCGGCATTGGCGGCGAGATGGTTTCGGTGCCAGAGTGCGAAACCGCCTATAACACCGAAAAGGGCGTGGAATGTTACGAGGCGACCAAGGGCCTTGGCGCGCTGGTCTACAACCCGCTTTCGACCGGCATTACCTATCAGCTGATCCCGAAGGTCACGGTAGATCACATCCCACTTTACACCCCCGGTTACGGGCGCACTTC
>NZ_JBFHIA010000194.1:0-6040 GCF_041596715.1 Phaeovulum sp. | reverse complement strand
GAAAGCGTTGGCGTGTTCAAACCCGATGCCTCGGTTTATGCGCTGGTGCCCGAGCATTTCGGGTGCCGCAATGACGAGGTTCTATTCGTTTCCTCCAACGGCTGGGATGCGGCTTTTGCGGCGGGTTTTGGTTTTACCACCGCCTGGGTCAACCGCGCCGGTCTGCCGATGGATCGCCTGCCTTCCCGCCCCCAGCACCAGTTGCCAGACCTCTCTTCTATCCCGGAGCTTGCCCAAAGTGCCTGATTTCTTTACCGCCGCTGATGGCGCCCGCCTTGATTTTACCGACGAAGGCGAAGGTTTGCCGCTGATCGCGCTTGCCGGGCTGACGCGTAGCGGCAGCGATTTTGACTATCTTGCGCCGCATCTGCCCAAGGGCGTGCGGTTGATCCGCCCCGATTATCGCGGTCGAGGCGGTTCTGCCTGGACTGGCGCAAAAACCTATACCGTGCCGCAAGAGGCGCGCGATGTGCTGGCGTTGATGGACCATTTGCGGATCGAGCGCGCGGCGATCATCGGCACGTCGCGCGGTGGTCTGATTGGCATGTTTCTTGCCGCGACCGCGAAGGCGCGGTTGCAGGGGCTTTGTCTGAATGACGTTGGCCCCGCGCTGGAACGAAAAGGGCTGGAGCGGATTTTCGACTATGTCGGTCGGGTGCCGCGCGCCAAAAGCTGGGACGATCTGGCCGGGATGCTGCCGGGGTTGATGCCGGGTTTCGCGAATGTTCCGGCCAGTCGCTGGCGTGAGGAAGTGCGGCACCACTATATCGAAACCGGGCAGGGGCTGGCGCTGCGCTATGATCCGGCGCTTCGCGAAGCGTTTCTTGATGCCTTCAAGGGGCCGGAGGCTGATCTTTGGCCGTTGTTTGACGCATGCGCAGGCTTGCCGCTGGCGCTGATCCGGGGTGCCAATTCGGACCTGCTCGGCACCGCGAACGCCGCCGAGATGCGTCGCCGTAGGCCTGACATGATCTTTGCCGAAGTGCCCGACCGCGCGCATGTTCCGTTTCTTGACGAACCCGAGGCGGTGGCGGCGATTTCGGCTTGGTTGGAGGTGATGGCATGAACCGCAGCGACGTTCTGGCAGCGCAGGGGCGGATTGGTGCGCATGTGCGCAAGACGCCGTTGCTGAGTTCAGCCGCGCTGGATGCCTTGGCGGGGCGGCGGGTGTGGCTGAAGGCGGAATGCCTGCAACACACTGGCAGTTTCAAGGCGCGCGGGGGCTGGTCGGCGCTATCGGCACTGGCGCCCGAGGCGCGGGCGCGTGGTGTCATCGCGTATAGTTCGGGCAATCATGCGCAGGGTGTGGCGCGTGCCGCTGCGGCCTTTGGGGCAAGCGCGGTGATCGTGATGCCCGCAGATGCGCCAGCGGTGAAGATTGCCAACACGCGCGCGCTGGGTGCCGAGGTGGTGCTATACGACCGCGCCACTGACGACCGCGACGCGATTGGTGCGCGCATGGCCGAGGCGCGTGGGTTGACGCTGGTCAAGCCATTTGATGATCCGATGGTGATTGCAGGGCAAGGGACCATCGGGTTGGAGCTGCTGGACGATCTGCCCGAGGGCTGGCAGGGCGAGATATTGGTGCCCTGCGGCGGCGGCGGCATGAGTGCGGGAATTGCGCTGGCGCTGGAAGGCAGCGGTGCGCGCGTGCGCACCGTAGAGCCGATGGGTTTTGATGACACCGCCAGATCTTTGGCTGCCGGGCGGATCGAGCGCAACGCGCGGCTTTCGGGTTCGGTCTGTGATGCCATCGTCACGCCGGCACCGGGGGTGCTGACCTTCCCGATCCTGCATCGGCTTTGTGGGCCGGGGCTTGCCGTTTCCGACGAACAGGCGATGGAAGCGATGGTTCTGGCGTTCCGGCATCTGCGAGTCGTGCTTGAACCGGGTGGTGCAGTGGCACTGGCGGCGGCGTTGTTTTTGCCCGAGATCGCGGCGGACGTGGTGGCGATCGGGTCTGGCGGGAATGTGGACGAGGCGCTTTTTGCCGCCGCGCTGGCAAAATACCCCGGATGAGTCGCGGTTAAGTGTGCTGCGACGCAGCGTAAAAATGAAAAAAATGTTGGAGGGCCGCTGTTCCTCGCGGGGTGCTTCTTTGCGGGATAGGCCAGATTCCGCCTACATAACTTGATCTTAACCAATATCAGAGGTAGTTGATGCTCAAGGGACAGTGACCGGAAAAGCACACGTGAAAATATTTGATATGACGCGCGACCTGCGGGTGCCCAATGCGGGTGTCTGGCCAAAGCACCGTGGTGCCCTGCTGGCAAGTGCTGCGATACTGCTAACGGGCACAGCCGCGGCTATGACGCTAGCTGTTGTGCTGCGTAGCCCGCCGGTCAGCGTGGCCGCGCCTGCGCCGTCGCAAATGGTGCTGCCGCGCCCGCTGTCTATATCGCCAGAACTGCCTGAGGCATTGGTTGCCGCCGTGATAGGGTTGCAGGCGGACCCGGTGATCCGGCGCGAAGAGCCGATTTCATTTGTCGCGCTGCCGCCGCTGGCTACATCTACGGTGGTGACGATGAGCAGCAAATCCGCGCCCGAGTTTGAGGCCGCAGCCAGCGCCACGGTCACTATCGTCACCGCGCTGCCGCTGCCTTCGGCCGAGGTGCTGGCACCGATTGCGCCAGAGGCTTTCGTCGTTGATGTTGCGGTGCCCGGTGCCGATACCCCACGCCCTGCACTGCGCCCCGATGCCATTGCTGCGCTAGCTGCGCCTGCCCGCCCGCTGCCGCGCCCAGAGCGCGTCTTGGCCGCTGCGCCGACAATGCCGCAACCCACCCCGCGCCCGCAAGCCAACCCGGTTGCCGCGGCTTCGTTGGTGGCTGCGACACCCGCGCCGCGCCCGTACGAGCAGGCCGATACGGTGCTTGCCAGCGCGCAAGCGCCCGCCGCCGCGCCTGTCGTTGTCGCGGCACAGTCTGCGGCACCCGCCAGCTCGCCCATGCCAGAAACGCGCCCGGCAAAGGTGCTGCTGGCCGCTGCGGCGGCGGTGGCCGCGCGCCAAGCTGCGGGTGCAGTCGCCGCCGCACCCGAAGTGGTGCAGACCGTGGCGCTGCGCGAACCGGTGGCACCGAATACGGGCGCGCTTGCCGATGCACTTGCCCGTTCACCAGTAGCCGCCGACTGCACATCGAAACTGTCGCGCGGCATTCCGCGCCGTTCAAACAACGCGGTGGGCGGGAACGAGTTTGGCACCACGCTGGCGAATGTCAGCGGTGTCGCGCGTGACCAGTTGATCGCGCGCGAGGTTCTGTCCGGCAACGTGCCGCAGTTCTTGCGGAACCTCATTCCGGTCAGCCTCAGCGGCACTGCCGCAACCGGCAAAGCCGTCACAATCACGGTATGCGTAACACCTGATTATGTGGCGGTGGGCGACGATGATGATTTTCTGCGTGTGCCGATGGGTCTGCCCGAGGCCGCGCAGATCGCCGATAGCCTTGGCTTCATGCTGCCGACCACCCGCATCGTCGATGCGATCTTTGCGCAGGCGGCGCTTCAACTGACGCCGCGCCCAATGCAGGCCGGCCCGCAGATGACATCGACTAGTTACCTGCGCGAGCACAATACCACCATCGACAACCAGATCCTTTCGTCGAACCTGAGCAGCGGTGCCTTGGTGGCTGGGATCAAAAAAGATCTGGTGCTGACCAATGCCTTGCGGCGGGCCCCCGGGCAGGTTGCGATCTATGGCTGGCATCAGGCCAATGGCCGCCCGATTCAGCCGCTGACAACGGTGCACGGACAGCACTATTCTGATTACAGCCACGGTGTGCGGCTTGTCAGCCAGACCGCCTATCTGAACGGTCGTGCGGTTGCTTTGACCGACCTGCTGGAAGATCCCAGCTACGCGCAGATCCTCAGCTCTGAAGGGCCGATCGCGCAATCGGAAATGCTGCTCGCGTCGCTCTACACGCGCTGACCCGGCCCTTGGGCCCGCGCCCTCGGATCAGATCGACTTGCAGCAGCGAAAGCCCAGATGGTAGTTCGAGTGGCTGCCCGAAGACATCACCGAAGATCCGTGCCAGAACGGCGCGCGCCAGCGGCACCATTCGGGGTGCGCGCGGATCGAATCCCAGATGAACCAGCTTCCCTTCATTTCGGTGACACCCAGCGTGGTAGAGCCGAGCGAGGTCATCTGCGAAGGATCGAGCGGCAGGTTCATATGTTCGGCCGCGTTGCCATGCAGGTCGTAGACTTTCAACTGGCCCGTGCAGCCGGGAAAGCTGCCAGTGGGGTAGGTGTTCGAGCCGCAGCCCGAAAAGTTGCCGCCATTGCATGAGGCGTTCTTGAAGCTGCCGCCCGCGCAGACACCGGGCTGATATGTCGCCCCATAGGCCCAAGCGCGTTGCGGTTCGTATTTGGCGTTATGCGCTGCTTGCATTCGCGCAACGGCGGTAGAGGGCGATACGCCGCTTGCCAGATCGAAACGATAGTCGGGTGCCTCTAGCGCACCTGCGCAGGCACCTTCCCATTCATGCGCGTCGCAAAGCCGCTTGCCTTCAGCCGCGCAGATTTGTGCCGCCTCTGACGCTTTCACCCATACCACGGGGTAAGTGCAGGGCACGTTGGGATATTCGAACTGGTCGATACAGGCAGTAGCCTGCGAGGCGCTTTGCGTGCGCGGATCGTATAGCGGGGCCATATATTTTTCGCCACAGATCTGCTCGAAGCGCGCGTTGTCGTAATAGCGGATGCCGCCCGGAAGGCCCGCGGCGCATTCGGCGGGGCTCATGGGGTGGCGCGTTACCGCCGGGTTGCCCTGTCCGATGTAGTTGGAACGGGCGAAGATTTCCTTGATCCGCGCTACTTCGGCGGCACTGACCTTGCGGCCTGTGCGCATGTCCTCAAACATCTGTTCATTCAAATCGGAGATCGTCTGTGCCGCACTGCCGAGAGGGGCGAGTGCAAAGACAATCGCAAGACCGGCTAGAATACGCGACAGTGGTTTCATGATGGTGGCACCTTGCGCAACAGGTAAAAGAAATCACGGTTGTCCGAGTATGCCACAAAACGCGGCAGACGAGTGCCATCATTGGCGCGCGCATCGATGTCGCGCATGGCTTTCACCAGATGCGATATTTCCAAGCCCCCCTCGGGCTTGGGGGTGTAAACGGCAAGATAGGTATGTTCGACCGAGTTCATGTCGAGCTGCATCGCATATTCGCAGCCATAGGCCTGAAAAACCCGCGCCATCGCCGAGGGTGTTGCGGTCGAGAAATAGGCGTAGATCAGCATCTGGCGGCCCTGCACGGTTTTCATGCACGCGCCGGATCGCAAGGTCCGCAACTGCGCCTCGGCCGAACCGGACCAGTTACCGGGGCCCCAAGCCCGCACTAGCGGACCGGGTACGGATTCGCCTGTGGCAGGATCGGGGGCGATCAGTGGCACGCCGTTCTGGCGCGCGAAACGGATCTGCGGCAACAGCACATCATCCTCGGCGGTCCAAGTGCGCATACCGATAGTGCCATCGTCGAGCACATAGATCGTCGAAAGGTCGGGCACGAGCTTGCTTAGCACTGTGCCATTCACCACAAAACCGTAGTGGTGCCCAAAGTAGCTAAAGGCCAGATCACCAAACTTGAAGGCACCATGTTCGCGCTTGTAGCCGCCTGTAAAGGTGGCGGCCACACGCTTGGCTTGCGACGGGCTGATCATGCCCAGCGTTACCAGTGGCGTGCTCGAGGCGATGCCGTCAGGGCCGGGCAGGCGGTTATCGCGCCCAGAGCCCGAGGGGCGCGGCGACCAGTTCAGCGCCGGGTGATCAGTGCCCACCTCGTAGCCCACGTCGAACTCTGACAGATCGAAGGCGACGAGGTAGGCGGTCGCCCAGCGTTCCACATCGTCAAGCCAGTTGGTTTCGTTGGGGCGGTTGAGAATGTCGGGGCTGATTTTAGCGGGTTGCACGACGCTTGCGTAAACGCCACTGCTGCCCTCCATCGCATACCATTTGCCCTGCGCCATGCCACCTTCGGGTGCGCCAATCAGCGGTATGCCACCAGAGGACGAAATCACCGGGTAATCGACCAGCGCCGCT
>NZ_JBFHIA010000193.1:0-6083 GCF_041596715.1 Phaeovulum sp. | reverse complement strand
GCGCCCATGGCGGCCCCATGCAAAGGGCCGCCACATGCAGGGCTATCAGCTAGCCTTGGCGGCGCGCTTGCGTTCGTGCGGGTCGAGAAAGCGCTTGCGCATGCGGATCGCCTTGGGCGTGACTTCGACCAGTTCATCGTCGTCGATATAGGCGATCGCTTCTTCAAGGCTCATGCGAACCGGCGTGGTCAGGCGCACGGCTTCGTCGGTGCCCGAGGCGCGCATGTTGGTCAGTTTCTTGCCCTTCAGCGGGTTCACGTCGAGGTCGTTGTCACGGCTGTGTTCGCCGATGATCATGCCCTCATACACCTGCTCTTGCGCGCCGATGAACATCTTGCCGCGGTCTTCCAGGTTCCACAGCGCGAAGGCCACGCTGACACCCGCCTCCATCGACACCAGCACACCCTGACGGCGGCCCTGAATCGGGCCACGGTATGGCGTCCAGCTATGGAAGATGCGGTTGAGCACGCCGTTGCCACGGGTGTCGGTCATGAACTCGCCCTGATAGCCGATCAGGCCGCGCGAAGGCACGTGGGCGATGATCCGGGTTTTGCCGTGGCCGGCGGGGCGCATGTCTACCAACTCGCCCTTGCGGGTCGAGGTCAGCTTGTCGATCACAGCACCCGAATATTCGTCATCGACATCGACGATGACCTCTTCCAGCGGCTCGTGCTTGACCCCGTCGATGTCGCGCAAAATCACCCGTGGACGCGAGATTGAAAGCTCGAAGCCTTCGCGGCGCATGTTTTCGATCAGCACGCCCATCTGCAATTCGCCGCGGCCCGAAACGACGAAGGCGTCGCCCGAGGGCGTGTCTTCAACCTTGATCGCCACGTTCGATTCCGCCTCGCGCAAGAGGCGGTCGCGAATCACTCGGCTTTGCACCTTGCTGCCGTCGCGGCCAGCCAGCGGGCTGTCGTTGATGCCGAAGGTTACGGAAATGGTCGGCGGGTCGATAGGCTGCGCGGGCAGGGCGGTATCGACGGAAAGATCGCAGAGCGTGTCGGCGACGTTGGCCTTGGACATGCCCGCAACGGTCACGATGTCGCCCGCCTCGGCAAGGTCGATTGCGGTTTGCGAAAGGCCGCGGAAGGCAAGGATTTTCGAGACGCGGAATTGCTCCAGCTTCTCGCCGGTGCGCGACAGAGCCTTCAGCGTTTCACCGACCTTCAAGCGGCCCGCTTCAACCCGGCCCGTCAAGATGCGGCCGATGAAGGGGTCAAGCCCCAGCGTGGTTGCCAACATGCGGAAGGGTTCATCACGCTGTGCGATCTGCTTGGGTGCCTCGACATGCGACAGGATCAGATCGAACAATGCCGAAAGATCCTTGCGCGGACCGTCGAGTTCGAGATCCGCCCAACCGCCTATGCCTGAAGCATAAATATGCGGAAAGTCGAGTTGTTCGTCGTTGGCCCCGAGGTTGGCGAAAAGGTCGAACACCTCGTTCAGCGCGCGGTCCGGTTCAGCAGCAGCCTTATCGACCTTGTTCAGCACAACGATCGGCTTGAGCCCCAGCGCCAGCGCCTTGGCGGTAACGAACTTCGTCTGCGGCATCGGCCCTTCGGCGGCATCGACCAACAGGCACACGCCGTCAACCATGCTCAGGATGCGTTCCACCTCGCCGCCGAAATCGGCGTGGCCGGGGGTATCGACGATGTTGATACGCACGCCCTTCCACTCGACCGAAGTGGCCTTGGCCAGAATTGTGATACCGCGCTCGCGCTCGATGTCGTTCGAGTCCATCGCCCGCTCGGTCGTGGCTTGGTTTTCGCGGTAGGTGCCCGACTGTTTCAGAAGCTCGTCGACCAGGGTCGTCTTGCCGTGGTCCACGTGTGCGATGATCGCGATATTGCGAAGGTCCATTTGATCCGCCAATTGCATGCTGCGGCTCGCCGCATAGTCGATACCGGCGCGATTGGCCAGCCTAATGCGTGGTTGAATTAGAAAACAGGTTGATGACGAGAATGCCGCAGATGATCAATGTCAGTCCCAGCACCGCCGCTAGGTCAAGCCGCTGCCCAAACAGAAGCCGGCCCGAAACGGAAATAAGAATGATGCCGATGCCCGACCAGAGCGCATAGGTAATGCCCAGCGGCAGCACGCGCAGCACCAGCGCGAAAAACCAGAAGGCCCCACCAAAGCCCACCAGAACCCCGACCGAAGGCCAGAACCGGGTGAATTGCTGGCTGGCCTGCAAACAGGACGAACCGAAGGTTTCAAGAAGGACCGCGAGGAACAGGTAGGTGTAGGTTGCCAGCATGATCAGGCCGCGATGTAACGGTCGCGCCGGTGGTTGAGGGCAATGACCAAGTTCAACACCAGCGCGCCAAGGAAAGACCAGGCCACAGTCTGCACATCGCGCAGCATGAGGGCTACTGAAAACAGGCAGGCGTCAAAGATAAGTTGCGTCCAACCGGCGCGAAACCCGGTGCGGTCTTGCAGATACAGCGCCACGATTCCGACACCGCCAAGGCTGGCACCGTGGCGGAACAGCGCCAGCAAAGCCGAGCCCGACATGAAACCGATCATCACCGCACCTAGTGCGGGGTGCAGATACGCAAACTCTACCCAATGCGGCATGTAACTTGAAAGCAGCGAAACCAGCCCGACCGCCGCAAAGGTCTTGAGCGTAAAGCGCCAGCCCATGCGCCGATAGCCAAGCCAATAGAAGGGCAGATTGACCGCAAAGAACACCGGCCCAAATCCCCAGCCCGTGGCATAAGAGATCAGGATCGCCAGCCCCGCCGTCTGGCCCGTCACGAAGCCGAGTTGGGTCAGCATGACAATGGCAAAAGCCGCCATGCCGGCACCGTAAACGATGCCTTGCGCGTCCTCGACTGGCGAGTGGTGATGGGGGTCGGTCATGTATGCTATCCGAATAACGCCTTGGGCTTTTCGCCCTGCGGTCTGGTCCGGGATATTTCTGCGGGGATAAAGTTGCAAGGGGTAGCGGCATGGGGGCGCTGTTGCGGCGCGGCCACAACTGTTGCCACGCGTATGTCACAGGCAAATTGGAGGCTTGGCGCAAATGCGCGGTTATGGCATTTGGACCGCCATCCGAAACGCTCAATGAGGGAGGCGTCATATGATTGGTCAATACGCTCTCGCTCTGCGGGTCGGAAGCAGCGCGATCGCTTCACTGCGATATTGCGCGACCCTCTCCCCGCGCGGCTGAGGCAATTGGGGCCAATTCGGCCTCACCCCCACTCTGAAACCCACACCGATTGAACCCCAACACGCCCAAGGCTTGGCCTTTGGCATGAGGTCTTCGGGCAATTTAAAGGAGCCGGCGCGCGCAAGCGTAGTCGGGAATATCATGCTAAATCATAATGGATTTGCCCCAACAGGGGCGGCGGCGGCTGGGCAATTGCGCGGGCTGATCGAAGAACTTGGCGCATGGCGTGTGCTGGCGGCGGCGCTTGCGGCGTTGGTCCGTCGGCAAAAGCGGCCATGCGACAGGCTAGGACTGAACAACTATCTGCGGCGTGACATCGGGCTGCCGCCAAGTGCGGCCCCCCCGGTGGGGCGGGGCCAGTTCTGGTAGAGCTTTCGGCACGGCCCGCGAAACTGGCGGGCCGTGCGCGGAGGCTTATTCCTTGAAGCGGTAGGCGTCGTGGCAATCTTTGCAGGTGCCGCCGACTGGGGCGAAGGCCGCTTTCATCGGCTCCAGCCCATCGCCCGCAACCGGGACGAGTGCCGCGACCGCTGCGGCGAGGCTTTCCAAGCCCTTGTCGATTGCGCCCGCGTCTTCAAATGCCTTCGGCAGGGTCGTGCTGGCTTCGGAAAAGCTGCGATCAGCCCCGGCTTTCCAAAGCGCCGCTTGGTCAAGCTGCACCAAAAGCGCAAGGTTCGCCGCAGCTGCGCTGGCCGCGGCGGCATCGTAGGGCATGTCGCCCTTGTTCATGGCGTTGAGCGGGCCGTAGTACAGCGCAACAAGTTTGAAAAAGGCCTGACGCTGCTCGATGTTCGACAGAAGCGGGTCCTTGCGCTCCTGTGCGTGGGCGCTGCCAAAGGTGACGCTCAGCGCAAGTGCTGCGAGCGTGGCGAGTTTGGTAATTTTCACGGCGAAATCTCCCAGATGCGGAATGTAAGGCGCGCATCATACAAACGTGCGCCCCCGATCCAAGGGCGCCGGATGCGGCATTTTGTCCCTTTGGATGAAAGGGTTACGTCAGCGTTGCAAAGCAAAAGGCCGGGCGCGTCGCAGCGCCCGGCCCCCCAGTATTTATCGTGCGAAAGGCTTAGCCTTTCAGCGCGGTATTGAGGTATTGGTCAACTTTTTCCAGATAGCCGATGGTGCTCAGCCATTTCTGCTCGGGGCCGACCAGCAGTGCGAGGTCTTTGGTCATGAAACCATCTTCGACCGTTTGCACCGTGACACGCTCGAGCGTGGTGGCAAAGCGCATCAGCGCCTCGTTCCCGTCAAGCTTGGCGCGATGCTTCAGGCCGCCGGTCCAAGCATAGATCGAGGCGATCGAGTTGGTCGAAGTTTCCTTGCCCTTTTGATGCTCGCGGAAGTGGCGGGTCACGGTGCCGTGCGCAGCTTCGGCCTCGACGATCTTGCCATCGGGGGTCATCAGCACCGAGGTCATCAGGCCAAGCGAGCCGAAGCCCTGCGCCACGGTATCGGATTGCACGTCGCCATCGTAGTTTTTACACGCCCAGACATAGCCGCCCGACCATTTCATCGCCGAGGCCACCATGTCGTCGATCAGGCGATGCTCGTAGGTGATGCCCTTGGCCTTGAACTTGTCTGCGAACTCTTCGTCATAGACCTTTTGGAACAGGTCTTTGAAGCGGCCGTCATAGGCTTTGAGGATCGTGTTCTTGGTCGAAAGGTAGACCGGCCAGCCTTTCAGCAGGCCATAGTTCATCGACGAACGGGCGAAGTCGATGATCGAGGCGTCGAGGTTGTACATGCCCATCACCACACCAGCGCCGGGCGCGTCATAAACGTCGCGCTCGATCACGGTGCCGTCTTCACCGACGAACTTCAGCGTCAACTTGCCCGCGCCGGGGAAGAGGAAATCGGTAGCCTTGTATTGGTCGCCAAAGGCGTGACGGCCAACGACGATCGGCTGGG
Organism: Phaeovulum sp.; assembly: GCF_041596715.1. Taxonomy (GTDB): domain Bacteria; phylum Pseudomonadota; class Alphaproteobacteria; order Rhodobacterales; family Rhodobacteraceae; genus UBA6213. The sequence goes on along the minus strand of NZ_JBFHIA010000193.1, from coordinate 1,000 downwards.
TCCAGCCGGGCACAAGGCGCGGGACGTTCTTGCAGATGATCGGTTCGCGAAAAATGACGCCGCCAAGGATGTTGCGGATGGTGCCATTCGGCGATTTCCACATCTGCTTGAGGCCGAACTCTTCGACCCGCGCTTCATCGGGGGTGATGGTCGCGCATTTAACGCCGACGCCGTATTTCTGGATCGCGTGAGCCGAATCGATGGTGATCTGGTCGTTGGTGCGATCACGCTCTTCAATGCCGAGGTCGTAATACTTCAGGTCGATGTCGAGGTAGGGCAGGATCAGCTTCTTCTTGATGAAATCCCAGATGATCCGGGTCATTTCATCGCCGTCGAGTTCGACGACGGGGTTCGCTACCTTGATCTTCGACATAGGGCCCTCATGTGGTTTGGATGCGGTTGGGGGCTCTTAACCCAGCACAAGGGGATTGGGAAGGGTTGTATGCGATTGCATACCGAAAATCTGCCGCCTTGGTCAGATATCGGGGAAGTAGCTGCGCAACTGGCCGCGAACCCATTGCCACAGCGCAGGCGCGCCGCGCGCCACCTTGGTGCCGACGCGGGATTCGAGCTGTTCGGCGGTGACGTTGTATTCAACCCATGTGCCGCCACCGGCGGCAAGGTTGGCCATGACAGGCTGCACGCGGTCGAGCGATTTGGCAAAAAGCGCATCGGGGGTGCTGGCGGCTTCGAACTCGGCCCAAAGTGCCATGAGGTCGTCGCCAATATCAGGCGGCAGCAGGCCAAAAATGCGCTCGGCAGCCCGCGTCTCGGCGGCCTGAACTTCGCTAGAACCGTGGGCGGTGCCATTTGCGGAATGAATCGGAACGTCGCCTACGTCAATCTCGACCAGATCGTGCAGCAAAAGCATCTTGATGACGCGCGCAATATCGACGCCGGGGCCAGCCTGATCGGCCAGCACCAGCGCATAAAGCGCCAGATGCCAGCTATGCTCGCCCGAGTTTTCGCGGCGCGAGCCATCGTTAAGGGTTGTGGCGCG
>NZ_JBFHIA010000192.1:0-6108 GCF_041596715.1 Phaeovulum sp. | reverse complement strand
GACCCTCACCAACCTGCCCAACCCGGCAAGGTGGTCGCCCGCAAGGGGATGCGGCCGAACCGGCAATTATTGGGTTGGCTTCATTCTATGGCGATCACCTCGTGCCTCTTGAAGGAGAGACCGAGATGATGAACCGCAGAACCCTGCTCCTCGCTTCCGCAGCGATGGGGTCCATAACCTTCCTTGGCGCGGCGCGCGCTGTCGCGCATGTCCCGCTTCGCGCGCAACCGCGCCACCGGCGCATCTTCGTGAGGCCGGGCACCTATGGGGCCTATCGGCTCGAAAGCGACGGCCCGGCGGAACCGCGAAAGATCGTCCGCAAGGAGGTGATCGAGCGCACCTTCGGTGAAGGGAGCTACGAAACGCTTACCCAGCCTGACCATTGGCGAATGATCGACGCGGGTTGGTTCGGGGGGAGTGACCTGCACCAGCCGATCCCGGTTGCGGACGAGGCCTATGACATCTGGCGTGCCAACCATCACCCGGTGGTCGAAGCCCACGACATCATCGCGGATCTCTTCCCCGATCTCTATTCACCCTTTCCGTGGTCTGGCCGGATGGCCAGATACGGCCTGTCGATGGTCGAACATCCGTGCACGCCGCGCTTTGCGACGGCAGACGTGGACTTTGAGTTCAACCTGATCCGTCTCGCCGATGAAGTGGCGGCCAGATCCAACCTCGTTTCAATAGTCTTGCCACCCGAAGTAAACGCATTGCGCGCCGACCCGGGCTACAAGCATTGGCGGGAAGGCAGGGCCTGACATCAGGCGGGTCGAAGCCGCCGATAAGGGCGGCTTCGACCCGTCGCCACCTGCATCAAAACGCGGGGCCGTAATCTTCGAGTACTCATCGACGACGCGACTTGTGCGTTGGGTATCTCTCGGTGCTGTCGCATCCGGCTGATACAATCGCAGCCTGCGCCTCGGCAGCAATAGGTATCGAGCGAAGCACGGCCGACTTCTGACCGCCCGAATCCCCACTTTTCTTTGTCCGCGATTCGTGGCAAATTGCGCCGGTACAAACTCCAAGGAAACGCTCGGTACGACGACACGCAAATCATCGCCCTTTGTAAGTAATCAGCGACCGATTTCTTCGGCGCTAAAGCTACATGAAGGGCAATATGATGACCGTATCCGAGAACTCCAACCACATCAGCATCGAAACTCTCGCCGGGCACCGCGCCGCAGTGCACTGGTTCCCTGCCTTGCTGAAGGCTTTCCCCGCACCAGAAGACCAAAGAAAGATCGTCGAGATGATCGACGCTGCGATGCGCCAATACGAAAGTCTGGTGTTCTATGTCCACTACACCGACATCGGCACCAAAGAGATCGTCTGGCATTCCGAGCATGACGAAACCACCGACGATATCACCGTCAAAGTCGACCTTTCGGAAAGGTTCACCCGCGACGAAAATGGCCGGATCGTCCTGAGTGAAATGGAAATGGCTTGGCTCAGGTGGGCCGACGAACTTCGCGCCAAGAAAATCCCGCCATATCCCGACCTCGAGACCCACACCAACGCGTTTTACGAATGGTACGCGGCACAAGAGAAAAACCAATAAGCAGCCGCGCCGCAAAGGCGCACGGGGGCAGACCGGCAAAGTGGGGGCGCGGCTTCCCCTTCCGGGTGAAGTTGGACCTCGCCCCCATAGTCGAAAAGGCGGTTGGCGCGCTGCGCCGACCGTCCACAAGGGCTAGGTGACAACTGGGTAGAAGGGCTTGCCCCAATCCTTGCCCGGATTGTCCATCATCAGGTCGATAAATACCGGCATCAAGAAAGACAGGATCGCGGCACCGTCATGGACTTGCGCGCGGTTCACGCCGCTGTTCCAAGTCGAGCCGCCGTGCACCAACTGATTGCGCAGCACGTAGAGCCGGTCGAACACAAAACTCAGCACCTTTGCTGTATCACCGGCTTGGAACGCCTGAGCAAAGGCGCGGGCCGAAATTTTAAAGCGATCTTCCCAATCCGAAAATCCCTCGATCCCGTTGTGATGTTGCCAGAACGGGTTGAAGACATAGCAGTTTTCCATAAGCATCCGCACCGGCCCGGAAAACCTCTGCCACAGCGCGTTGTAGATGCGGTGCCCACCATCCAGAGCCACCAGTTTGCTGAAGTAGTCGGCGAACGCCGCGCGCTCACCGGGGGGCATCGCCTGAAACTCTCGCTCGTCTGCATAGGCCGCATTGAAAGCAATCCAGAGAAAGATGAAGCGCGCGTCGTCATCTTCGCCGCAAGCCTCGGCGCGGCCGATCCAGCTTATGGCGCGATGGGTGCGCAATCCCATGGTTTCGGGAAAACTTGCACGGATAGCGCGTTGCTTGGCCTTCAGCGCGGCATGGTTAAGTGCATGCTTCATCGTTCAATTCCTTATAAAAACCACTTACGGCAACCCGTCAAAATCTGATCTGCGGTAATCTTCGACCAAGGATCGAAGCCCTTCCGGGGCGAGAACCTCGACCTTGTCGCCCCATTGATAAAGATGCCACGCCATCTCGAGCCAGCCCGCCGCGTGGAACGTCACCATAAGGCTGCCATCTTCCTGCGGCTCTAGGCTTTGCGTGGGGTGAAAGCGAAACTCTGCGGCGCGGGCAGCGGCCTCGGGCGCAAAGCGCCAGACCACTTCGCCAAATTGCGCGGGGTCTTGGTAGACGCCAAATGCCTGCGCCGCATAATCCTGAAGCGAAAACCCGGGCGCGAAGGCGAAACTTTCGTCCAAGGGCTCGGCGCTATGGATGCGGTCCATGCGGAAGTTCAAGATCGTGTCGCCGCGCGATGGTTGCCGGGCGACAAGATAGCTGCGATGGCCCAAAAGCAGGCCGTGCGGCTCGATAACCCGCATGGGCGCGTCGGAATCGCCGTAGCGCAGTTGCAAACGGAATGGACCACGCAGGGCCTCGATCACCGCATCAAGAACTTTCGGGGCAAGATTCGCCCGCGGGCCGGGCCGCATCACCGTGCCCATCGCGGTCAGAACGGCTTCGGCGTCGGCCTCTATGCGCGCGGCATCCTTTGGTGCAAGGCGTGCAAGCAGACCTTCACGCAAATCGGCCAAGGCCGACGCGTGGCGCAAACGGCCATCGGCCTGTGCTGCTCGCTCGGCAATCTCCAAGGCTTCGACGGCGGTCTCTTGCCGGGGTTGCAACCGCTCTAGCATCGGGTCGGCAACACGCCATCGGCGGCGGCGGTCATCGCCATCTTCCGCTTCGACATTCATGAACGCGGTCTCCAGCGCATCTGTCATGCGCTGCGCGGTCCTGTGCGAAATGCCAAACTCTTCGCAGATCTCATCCAAGCTGATCCCACTGCGCCGAGAGGCCGCCATCCTCGCGAGCCTGATCAAGTCTTGCGCCTTGGAAAACGACATGAATCTACCTAGGTGATAAGGCGTGTCAGAGATTGACACCCATGTAAGCTATTGATGCTCTTGCGGCCTGTCGAGGTGATTCTCAAGCGTAGTCAGTGACGATGTTTGCGAGTAGTTCGGGACCTCGACAGGCCCACCTGAATATCATTCATGGACCGATACATGAGGTCTTGCGTGAAAATCAGAATCAAAACCTGGCAGTCGAAGAAGGCCTCCAGCATCCTGAGCGGTGCCCAAAGGTAGCAGATCGGCAGAACCGGATCCGGCTACAATAGGCTTTTGCCGCGTGGCCCCCGAGTTCGGTGGGGAACAGGATCGCAGCCCAGATAGCTTGCGCAACCTCACGCGGCCAGCACCCGGACAACCCGTTGACCGCGCGTATTGAATCATGGCGACGGATTGCAATTAACTGCAACAAACCGGGCCTTCACCGGCCGTTGAAAAGCAACCGCCCCGAAGATTGCTCCGGGGCGGTATCGCGTTCGCGTGCTCAGCCCGCGTCGCGCACCAGGCGGACGTAGTTCAGGATGCGGATCGCGTCGCCCTGCGGGCCGTGACCCTCGGGGTAATCCGCCGCATCGCCGGCCTTCGGATCCGACCGTTGCGCGCCCGCGCCGTGCACATCCGTCCAGCCGTTCATGTACCCCATCGCCCGGCCAAAACTGACATAGGCGGCATAGGCGCCCGGCCGGGGCGAGATGTTGACGTGGGTGGTCGAGCTCCAGTGGAACGGGTAATCGACCTGCCCCGCCTCGTTGGTGATCTCGGTGATCTCGAAGATCGGGTCGAGGGCCGCCGACCCGGTGGTGTCGGGCGAGCGGGTGTAATCGACCAGCCCCTGCAGTTCCTTGACGTTCGGCACCCGCCAGTCGTCGTGGCCGAGGTAGTTCTGGGCGTTCATAGTCTCGGCCAGACCAGCGCGTCCTGCCAGGACACCGCCTCGCCATTGTCGGCCTGCGCCCACATCAGCCCGCTGGCCGCGTCGGTGACAGTGCCGTCGCCATTGTCGGTCAGAACCGGCACGCCGTAGCCGACGGCGCCCCGAACATACATGACGTAGAACTCCTTGTCCTCGCCACGCAGCCGCTGCCCGTAGCCCTTGATCCGGCCGTCGGCGAAATTCACCCCAAAGAGGGTTTCATCTTGTCCGTGCATCGTGTTCGAGACGTAGCGGGTGCTCGACGCCATCTGCCCATCGATCAGGCGTTCACCAGCCTGCATATCCCCATAGCCGAAATCGAACACCGAGGTATCGATGAAGGGCGTCAGGCCCGAGGTGTCGTTGCCCTCGTACCCGCTAGGGTCGATGCCGTTGAAGTTCATCAGCGAATACATCTCGGTGATGGTCGGCAACCGCCAGTCGTCGTAGCCGCCAAGGGCGAAAGTCTCGGCACCGGCCAGGGCTTCATCCAAAGTCAGCTTGTCGTTGATGTCGATGATTCCGTCGCCGTTGAGGTCGGGCGACTGCACCCACATCAGCCCTGTCACGTTGTCCGTGACAGTGCCGTCGCCGTTGTCGGTATAGCTTTGCTGCGTGCCGAGATGCTGCGCATCTTGCCCGAAGAAGGCCGCGCCCGGTGCCGGGCAATCGATCGCGCGGGTGGCGTCGTAGCAAGTGCCCTGCATCGTGTCGGGGATCGGGAACGGCGCATCCGCAAGCGCCGGCGCAGCGGCCAGCAGCAGGCTCGGTAGGAGAAGTCTGTTCATGATGTTCTTCTCTAATCGGAGATGACCGGGCTCCTCAACGCATGTTGAAAAGCTCTTGGTGAAAGTCCCCAGGACGAAGCCCATTCGCGATGAGGTCGCGGCGCAGCGCCGCGCCGAAGGCAGCGGGGCCGCAGAACCAGATGCTGGCCTTCGACCAGTCGGGCAGCATCTTGCGCAGGCGCTCACCGGTCAGCAAACCATCTTCGCGATCGCGCAACAGGTGCAGTTCGACCCCGGCGGCCGCAACGTCAGCCGCAAGCCGCGCCTTCGGTTCCGCTTCGATTTCCGGTAGGCAATGGATCAGATCAACCGTCCTGCCGTCCGGGGCGGATGCCAGATGCTTCAACTGGGCGATGAAGGGCGTAATGCCGATGCCCGCACCAATCCAGATCTGCCGCTCTTTCCCGTCATCGAAGGTAAAGCGCCCGTATGGCCCCTCGACACTGACTTCGTCGCCCACCGTTACGGTCTCGGGCAGGCGTTCGGTATAGTCACCCAGCGCCTTGCTGATGAAGGTTACCGCCCGGGTGGTGGGATCCCAAGCCGAAGCGATCGTGAAGGGATGCGCGCCTTCCTTGCGGTCGAAGGTGACGAATGCGAACTGGCCAGCTTCGTGACCCGGCCAACGCGCGTCCAGCGTGACCTCGGCTTGCGAGATTTTCATCGACGTGAAGCGGTTCAAGTCGGCAATCCGACCCGACACCCGGTGACGGCGGCCGATCTGCCGGGTAAGCGCCAGCACCGCTGCCACGACGCCCCCAACCATTAGCAGGGCAGTGACAATGCCGACCGGCTGCGTCCAAGCGGTGAAATCCATCAGCACGGCTGCATGGAAAACCAAGGCAAGATAGGCGACAGCGATCAGGGTATGGGTCTTGGCGAAAAGCCGGTAGGGAATACGTTTGATAAGCGCTACGGCGATCAGGGCTACGGCTGCGTAGAAAGCCCATTCCCCCAGCACCTCGGCCGTGCCGCGCTGCGCGTTGAAGAAGTTCTGAACCGCACCCAAATCGGGCATCTCACCGCTGGGGCGT
>NZ_JBFHIA010000191.1:0-6165 GCF_041596715.1 Phaeovulum sp. | reverse complement strand
GGCACCGCCATCGGGCCCGTAAGCGGGCGTGAAGCCGCAGCCTGCCAACGCGGCAAGCGAGACCAAGAAACTTCGGCGGTCAGTGAACCACATTGACGATGCGCCCCGGCACCACGATCAGTTTTTTCGGCGGCTGGCCAGCCAGCGCGCGTGCCACAGTCTCGTCTGCCAGCACCAGCTTTTCAACCTCTGAAGCGGGCATGTCCTTGGGCACGGTAATTTCGGCGCGCCGCTTGCCGTTGATCTGGATCGGCAGCGTCACCACGTCTTCGACCAAAAGCGCGGGGTCTGCCTCGGGCCAAGGTGCGGTGACCACCAGCCCGGCACCACCCATCGCGTGCCAGATTTCTTCGGCCAGATGCGGCACCATGGGCGACATGAGCTGCGCCATCGCCCGCAGCGCGACCTTCATCGCCGCCGCCGAGGCGGTGCTGCGCGAAAGCGTATTGGTCAGCTCGTAAATCTTTGCGATTGCCTTGTTGAAGGCAAAGTTTTCAACCGCGTAGGTAACATCGGCTATGGCGCGGTGCACGGCGCGCATCAGCTCCATATCGCCCGGCTCGGCGTCGCTTGCGGGCATTTCGGCAACCCGCTCGGTCATCAGCCAGACCCGGTTGAGAAACTTGAAGGCAGCCTCCGCACCGGCGGCGGTCCACTCCACATCCCGTTCGGGCGGGCTGTCGGACAGGATGAACCAGCGCGCGGTATCAGCGCCGAATCGCTCGATGATATTCACCGGATCGACGACGTTCTTTTTCGACTTCGACATCTTGGCCGAGGGAATCACCTCGACCGCCTCGCCGCTGGCCTTGAGCCGCCCCCCCTCGACCTCTTCTGGCAAGTGATAGACGGGCCGTCCGGCTGCATCGCGGGTAAGGTAGATTTCGTGCGTCACCATGCCTTGCGTGAACAGCGCGTTGAACGGCTCGATCGCGGCGGCGGGCAGATGCCCGGTCTTGTGCATGGCGCGGGCAAAGAAGCGCGAATAGAGCAGGTGCAAGATCGCATGCTCGATGCCGCCGATGTATTGATCGACGTTCATCCAGTAGCCCACATCCTCGGCCAAGGTCGGGGTTGCGGCGTGGGGCGCGGTAAAGCGGGCGTAATACCAAGACGAATCGACGAACGTGTCCATCGTGTCGGTTTCGCGCCGGGCCGGGGCGCCGCATTTGGGGCAGGCGCAATTGCGCCAGCTTGGGTGGCGGTCAAGCGGGTTGCCGGGTTGATCGAAGCTCACGTCATCGGGCAGGCGCACGGGCAGGTTGGCCTTGGCCTCGGGCACCACGCCGCAGGTGGCGCAGTGCACCACCGGAATCGGGCAGCCCCAATAGCGTTGGCGCGAAATGCCCCAGTCGCGCAGGCGGTAATTGGTTACGCCCTTGCCGATGCCGTTTTTTTCGCAATAGGCGATTGCGGTTTCGACCCCGGCTTCGCCGCTTTGCACCGATTCGCCCGCGAATTGGCGGACGTAGTGCACGGTTTCGGATTTTGGCGGAACGAAGGCTTCGCTCAGCGGTGCGTCGGCTGAACCTTCGGGCACGAATACGGCCTTGATCGGCAGGCCGTATTTCGTGGCGAACTCAAAGTCGCGCGCGTCATGCGCGGGGCAGCCAAAGATGGCGCCAGTGCCATAGTCCATCAAGATGAAGTTGGCGATGTAAACCGGCAGCTCCCACGCCGAATCGAGCGGGTGGCGCACCGTGATGCCGGTATCCAGCCCGCGCTTTTCGGCCTTTTCCAGCGCTTCTTCGCTGGTGCCGATGCGCCGACACTCGGCCACAAAGGCGGCCACGGCGGGGTTACCCGCCTCTAGCGCCCGGGCCAGCGGGTGATCTGGGCTGATGGCTGCGAAACTTGCGCCCATCAGCGTATCGGGGCGGGTGGTGTAAACCGCGAGCTGGTCGAAACCTTGCGGCGCGCCCTTGGTTTCAAAGGCAAATTGCAGGCCCCGGCTTTGGCCGATCCAGTTGGCTTGCATCACGCGCACCTTCTCGGGCCAGTCTTTCAGCCCATCAAGCGCGGTCAGCAACTCTTCGGAATAGTCCGAAATCTTGAAGAACCACTGTGTCAGTTCGCGCCGCTCGACGGGGGCACCAGAGCGCCAGCCGCGCCCGTCGATCACCTGTTCGTTGGCCAGCACGGTCATATCGACCGGGTCCCAGTTCACCACCGCGTTCTTGCGGTAAACCAGCCCCGCCTCCATCATGTCGATGAACATTGCCTGCTGCTGGCCGTAATATTCGGGGTCGCATGTTGCGAACTCGCGGGTCCAGTCGATCGAAAGGCCCAAGGGGCGCATCTGCGCCTTCATGTCGGCGATGTTGCCATAGGTCCAGGTTTTCGGGTGCCCGCCCCGCTCCATCGCGGCGTTTTCGGCGGGCATGCCAAAGGCATCCCAGCCCATCGGGTGCAGCACAGAATAGCCCTGCGCGATCTTGGTGCGCGCGACCACGTCACCCATCGTATAGTTGCGCACATGGCCCATGTGGATTCGTCCCGAAGGGTAGGGGAACATCTCAAGCACGTAATACTTGCGCTTTGTCTCGTCGCGCCGCGCGCGGAAAACCTCGGCGTCGGCCCATGCCTTTTGCCATAGTGCTTCGCTTTGGCTGGGTTCGTAGCGCGCCATTTTGTGCCCCTTCGCGGTCATCTGCCCGCGCGTGGTTACACCGGCTGGCCAGCCAAGGTCCAGCGCATCAACGCGGCTTATGCCTGCTTGTGGTCAAATATCCGGCGCGAAACGGCTATTGCCGCCTCAAAGCCCCGAATCGCGGATGCGAAGCTGGCGCGCGCGGGTCAGGATGGCGTCTTCCACCGCATGCACGGTATCGGACGAAACCGCAGCGCCACCCGAACCTTGCAGCGAAACCTTCAGGCTGCGCGCATCCAGCGCCGGGTCGGTCACATAGATCGTGGCGCGATAGCTGCGGCCACCGCCGGGGGGCGTGCCGTAGCCTGTGACGATGATGCCCGAGAACGGGTCAACAGACTGAATTGGCAAGAAGTTCAACACCTCTAGCGATGCCTGCCAGAGATATTTGTTAACCTCGACCGTGATGTTGGGGTCGTCTGCGTTTTTGAACAGGTCCCAGATCGTACCGCCGCTTTGGTCGATGTCGTCGCGCATTTTCGGCGCAGAGGTGTCGACCGGGGTCGCCGACCCAGAGCGAGAGCCGAACAAATTGCCGCTGCTGGTACCACAGGCCGCAACCGATGCCGCAAGCCCCGCCAGCAGCGCTGCGCGCAAAATGCGTGTGATGGTCATCAAGACGGCCCCCGTTTCGCTTTCCCGTTGTCTAGCCCAAGGGCCAGTGGTGGACAAGGTTTTTCCCCGCTTGGGCCTGTGCATCGCAACTGGCAGGTTTTCGCGCACCGGGGGGCACTGTGGCAAGACTGCACCATGATTGCGGCTAAACCTGTTCGCCGAGTTGCCGCAGTTGCTTTGCCACGCTTCTGGGGCGAGAAAAGCGCCATCCCCAGGTCGGAGTCCCCTGAGCTGGGTTGGCACCTTAAATACACGAGGGAAACGACATGAAAAAACTCCTTATCGCCTCAACCGCACTGGTGATGGTTGCTGGCGCGGCGCACGCCGAATTCAAAATGACCGGCGACGCTCGCTTCGGTCTGAGCTACGCGAACGATGGCTCGGCCAACGAAACCACCGCTGAAGCCCGCGTTCGTGCGAAGTTCAACTTCTCGGGCACCACCGATTCCGGCATGGGTTTCGGCGCTTACTTCCTTCTGAATGGTAAGACCGGCCTGACCGACGACTTCATCGTTTATGTCAGCGATTCGTGGGGCAAAGTCACCGTTGGTCTCGTCGACGCCGGTTCCGACTCGGTCGGCCTTGGCATCGCCGACATCGGCTACAAAGGCATGGACGTTGATGATGTCGCCGAAAGCCTCTATGCCGAAAGCACCAACAACGTTTCCTACACCGGCAGCTTCGGTGCGGTTAGCGTTGCTCTGTCGGCCTACATCGCCAACTCGAGTGCCGCGAGCGCGGACGAAGGCGACTGGTCGCTGGGCGTCGGCTACGAAGGCGATGGCTTCTACGTTGCAATGGGCTATGACGTCGACGATAGCGCCAGCACCGAAGTGCTCTCGCTCGGCGGCGGTGTCAAAATGGGTGCCGTCTCGGCCAACATGATCTATTCGTTTGGCGACGGCACCGCCGACGCCTATGGCCTCGACTTCAACTACAAGCTGAACTCGGCCACCACGCTGACGTTTGCTTACGCTGACGACGGTGCAGACGACGCCTACGGCCTGGGCGTTGCCTACTCGCTCGGCGGCGGCGCCACGCTGAAAGCCGGTATCGGCAACGTGCAAGGCACCACCGAAGCCGAAGTCGGCATGACCTTCACGTTCTGATCTTTCGATCGAACGAACCGGAAAGAGCGGGCGCAAGCCCGCTCTTTTCATTTGGGGGGCACGGGAATGGGTTTGAATGAAATCAAGGCGCGGCTACAAGCCGCCGAAGCGCGGGCCGGGCGGGTGCCGGGCTCTGTCACACTGATAGCGGTATCCAAGCTGCAACCACCCGAGCGGGTTGAGGCGGTGCTTGCCCAAGGGCAGCGGGTCTTTGGCGAAAACTACGTGCAGGAAGCGGCGGGCAAGTGGCCTGCGTGGCGCGCTGCGTTTTCCGGCGTGGCGCTGCACCTGATCGGCCCCTTGCAAAGCAACAAGGCCAAAGCGGCGGTCGAACTGTTTGACGCGATCCATTCGCTAGACCGCATCAGTTTGGCGCAGCGCCTGGCCCGGCTGGCCGATGCGCGCGGGGCCTGCCCAGAGCTTTTCGTGCAGGTCAACACCGGGGCCGAGCCGCAAAAGGCGGGTGTGCTGCCCGCCGATCTGGACCGTTTCGTGGCCGATTGCCGCGCGTTGGGGCTGCCGCTTGCGGGCCTCATGTGTATTCCGCCCGAGGCCGAAGATTCGGCCCCGCATTTCGCGCAACTGGCCAAAATGGCCGCGCGCAACGGTCTTGCGGGCCTGTCTATGGGCATGAGCAGCGATTTTGAGGCAGCAGTTGCCGCCGGGGCCACGCATGTGCGGGTTGGCAGCGCAATTTTCGGCCCACGCGGTTAACGCGCAGAACCGCAGGGCATATCAGCCGCGCACGATAAGCCTAGTGCCGGGCGCTGCGGTTTGCGCCAGCCACAACAAGTCTCGCCGCGCAAGCGCGATGCAGCCTGCGGTGGGAAAGCCGGGCCTGCGCCACTGATGCAGAAAGATCGCCGAGCCGCGATGGGGTGCTGCGTCGGGGTAGTTCCAGTCTGTGACGAGAATCAGGTCATAAAGCGGGTCGGCGCGGCAAAGCCTTTCTGCCGAGGCGGCAAAGGGCGCGCGCACAAGTTGGTTATAGGCCAGATGCTCGGGCGCATCGCACCAAAGGTCGCGCGGCCCGATCGGTTGCGCCCAGCGTGGCAACATGTTGCGCGCGATGCGGTCGGGGCGAAAAAGCATCCCCGCGATGCGATGTGTGCCAGCAGGGGTCGCAAGGTCGCCTTCGCGTTTGTTGTGGGTAATGCCCCCACGGCCAATGCTGCACGGCAGGGTGACGCCGCCATACCGCAGGCCGGTTGGGGTAAGCACAAGATCGCCCCTCACATCAGGTGCCCCGATTTCGCGGCTTTGGTGGCAAGGTAGGCGGCGTTGTGCCGCGTGCGGCCCACCTGCAACGGCACCCGCTCGGCCACCGTGATTCCGTTGGCCGCCAGCATTTTCACCTTGGCCGGGTTGTTGGTCAAAAGACGCACCGAAGAAAAGCCGAGCTCCTTCAGAATCGCCGCGCCAAGGCGAAAATCGCGCTCATCGTCTTCAAAGCCAAGGCGATGGTTGGCCTCGACCGTGTCGAAACCCTGATCTTGCAGCGAATAGGCGCGCATCTTGTTGGCAAGGCCAATGCCGCGCCCCTCTTGGTTGAGGTAGAGCAACACCCCCGCGCCTTCCGTGGCCATAGCCGCAAGTGCTGCGGCAAGCTGGCTGCCGCAATCGCATTTGAGGCTGCCAAGCACGTCGCCTGTAAAGCAGGCCGAATGTAGCCGCGTCAGCACCGGCGCATCGCGCGAAGGCACGCCAATTTCGATCGCATAATGCTCCTCGCCGCCATCGTCGGGGCGAAAGACGTGCAACCGCCCGGCTTCTGCGGCCGCCATGGGCAAG
>NZ_JBFHIA010000190.1:0-6173 GCF_041596715.1 Phaeovulum sp. | reverse complement strand
GCCATGAGTGAACGCTTCAGCCTGCGGACCAGAATATTTCTGTTCTTCGCGGCGCTGACGCTAGGCAACCTCGGAGCAATATCCGCCGGCATCTATGTCGGCTATCACGGAATAGACGACCCTGCGGTGTTCAACGCCTTCATTCAAGGCGGCATCATCGCGGGCTTCGCGATACTTGGGCTGATTGCTTGGGTCTGGTTCTTGTTCGACAAGAACGTGGCGCGACCGATCGAGCAACTTGCAGGCGGTATCCGCGCCCGCACCCACGCCGAAGTCACCGCAACCCTCGATCATACAACGGGCAAGTATCTGGGCGATCTGGCCCCCGCTGCACTGGCCGTGACGCAGCACCTTTCGGAAACCCGCGAAGCGCTGAACGAAGCGGTAGAGCGCGAAACGAGGCGACTTTTGACCGAAAAGGGCCGGCTCGAGGCGCTGCTTGCCGATGTGCCGGTGGGGGTGGTGCTTTGCACGCCCGACCATCAGTTGGTTTTCTACAACAGCCACGCCGTCGACTTGCTGGATGGAACCGGTGTTGCGCACGGGCCGGGTCTTGATCGGGGCTTGTTCGACTATCTGCACGCCGCACCCATCACACACGCCTTGGCGCGCCTGCGCGAAACGGCTGATGCCGACGCGGCCTCGGACCTGCTTTGCGCCACAACCGGGTCGGGCAAGGTTCTGGCGGCACGGATGCGGGTTCTGAGCGAAGCGGCCAATAAAGACGGCACCACCCCACGGCCCGGATATGTGCTGACATTGCGCGATGTCAGCGCCGATCTTGCAGCACATGCAGCCCGCGAGGCGCTGATCGAAGAGGTGTTCGACCGGGTGCGCCGGCCCGCTGCGAACCTGCAAACGGTAATCGGGGTGGTGGCGGAATCGGATGGTGCGCTGAACAAGGAACTGACCGAGGCGCTGCTGAGCGAGGCGTCGGCTTTGGCACATTCGGTGACCGAACTGGCCGAGCGTCACGACCGCGAGCGTGCCGAATGGTGGCCGCTCAGCCTTGTGCGGGCGTCAGACCTTACCGAGGCGGTGCGGGCACGCGCGAGCGCCGAAGGTGTTGCGCTAGAAATCGGGTCGGAGCAGTTGATCCTGCGCTGCGACGGGTTCGAGCTATCGGCGCTGGTGGCAGGGCTTGCGGCGCGGCTGTCGGTTGGACGGAAGCAGTTGCGCCTGACGATCAGCGAAGATGGTTCTGGCGCGCTGGTGGCACTTTCGTGGCATGGCCCATCGGTGTCGGTGACCGATCTGGACCACTGGCTCGAAGCGCCGCTCGAGGTGGGAATGGCCGATTTGACCGGGCGGCGCGTGCTCGTCACACATGCCACCGAAATCTGGCCCGAACCGCTTGCTGAGGGTAGGGCGCGGCTGTGCCTGCCGCTGCGCGAGGTGCGCCGGGCCCACAAGCGCCCGGCACCGGTGGCGCGCGCCGTGGTCTATGACTTTGATCTGCTGTTCAAGGATCGCTCGGCCAAGGTGATGGACGCGCGGCTTGATGATCTGACCTATGTGGTGTTCGACACCGAGACGACCGGGCTATTGCCCGCGCAGGGCGACGAAATCGTGCAGATCGCCGGTGTGCGGATCGTGAACGGGCGGCGTGTGGAAAAGGAAGTGTTCGACGCGCTGGTCAACCCCCGCCGCCCGATCCCGCCCAGTTCGACAGAGGTGCATGGCATCACGGACGCGATGGTTGCCGACGCCCCAGACATTGCCGAGGTGGGGCGACGCTTTCACGCATTTGCCAAGGGCGCGGTGCTGGTGGCACATAATGCGCCCTTCGATGTGGAGTTTTTGCGCCGTAAGCAAGAGGCCATAGGGGCGGTGTTCGAACACCCCACGCTCGACACGGTGCTTTTGTCGGCGGTGGTGTTTGGCCAAAGCGAGCAGCATACGCTTGATGCGCTGACGCATCGCTTGGGGATCACGATCCCCGAAGAGGCCCGCCACACCGCCTTGGGCGATACGGTGGCCACAGCGGATGCATTCTTGAAGCTATTGCCCTCGCTCAAGGCGCGCGGGCTGGAAACTTTTGGGGATGTGGTGCGCGAGGTGCGCAAACACGGGCGGCTTTTGCGCGATCTGAATGGCTGATAAGGCCGGACCGGTGCTTGCTGTCCGCCAATGCGCCGCCGCCCTACGGCAATTTACTGACAAAGCCTGTCAGACCCAGTCTGCAATGCCGGTGCCGACTGCGTCTGCAACATTGGCAAATCCGTCGCGCGCCAATATCGAGTCGAGCCCGCGCGCGATATCGGCGGCAAGCGATAGGCCGCCAAAGACAAGCCCGGTATAAAGCTGCACCGCCGAGGCCCCGGCGCGGATTTTCTGATAGGCCTGTTCGGGCGACCCTATTCCGCCAACCCCAATCAGCGGCATGCGCCCCTCGGTCAGCCGTGCAAGCGCGGCCAGCACGCGCGTCGATTTCTCGAACAGCGGCGCACCCGAAAGCCCGCCCGCCTCGCCCCGATCTGCCGATTTCAACCCGTCGCGGGCCACGGTCGTGTTGGTGGCGATGATGCCGTCGATCTTGGCGGCCAAGGCCACCTCTGCGATGTCTTCAAGTTCGCTTGGCGTCAGATCCGGCGCGATTTTCAGAAACACCGGCACCGGGCGGGCAAGACGCGCGCGTTCGGCCAGCACCAGATCGAGCAACGCCGCCAAGGCGGCGCGGCCCTGCAAATCGCGCAGCCGCTCTGTGTTGGGTGATGAGACGTTGACGGTGGCAAAATCGATCGAGGGGCCCGTCAGGCGCAGCACCTCGGCAAAGTCGGCGGCGCGGTTAGCGCTGTCCTTGTTCGCGCCAAGGTTCAGCCCGACCGGAATACCTGCGGGGCGGCGCGCCAGCCGTGCCGCAATGGGTTCGGCCCCGTCGTTGTTGAACCCGAAGCGGTTGATCGCCGCGCGGTCTTTTGTCAGCCGGAACAGGCGCGGGCGCGGGTTGCCCGGTTGGGCGCGCGGTGTTGCGGCACCCAGTTCCAGAAAGCCGAAACCCGCCCGCATCAGCGGCGCGACCACCTCGGCGTTCTTGTCAAACCCCGCGGCAAGACCGACAGGGTTGGGTAGTGCCAGACCCGCCACAGTCGTGGCCAGACGGGGTGTGCTGACAACCCCTGCAAGCGGCACGAGGCCCGTGCGCAGCGCGCGGATCGACAGCCCGTGCGAAAGTTCGGGTTCAAGATGCAGCAGCACCGACAGCCCGGCCCGTTCGATCAACTTCATGGAAGGCCCTCGGGAAAGATATGGCCGCTGGCACCTAGCGGCAGCGAGGTATCGCGCACCACCTCGGCCAAGACAAGCGCGCGGTAGAGGTGCGGAAACAACTGACCCCCGCGTGAAGGTTCCCATTTCAAATCCGCGCCCATGGCATCGGAATCGAAAGTGACCAGCACCAGATTGCTTTCGGCGGCGAAGTGGCGGGCCGCAGTTTCGGCAACCTGTGCCGCGGTGGAAAAGTGGATGAAACCGTCGGCAATATCGACGGGCGCGCCAAGGGTCTGCCCTTCGGCACAGAAAGCATCCCACTCAGGGCGGCGGAAGATTTTGTAGATCAGCATGGCGATCACATGCGCCATGGGGCGCGGCGGGTCAATGCCCACCAGTGTCACAGCGCCGTTGCAAGGGCATGGCAGGTAGCCTCACATGGTCTTTGACAGCAAGCGACATCAGTCGCAGACTGTTCCAATCATCACCAACGGGAGTAATGGTATGTCTGCCTTTTCACGTACTTTAGCCGCCACATTGCTTGGCGCCACCTGCCTTGCCGCTGCGCCCGCGTTGGCAGAAACGGTGAAGCTGACCATTCTGGGCATCGGCGACATCTACAGCTACGACGGCGATGGCACGCGCGGCGGCTTTGCGCGGCTGAACGCGGTGGTCAAGGCCGAGCGTGAGGCGAACCCGAACCTGATCTATGCCTTCGATGGCGATATGCTTTCGCCGTCGCTGCTGTCGGGTTTCGATCTGGGCCAAAACACGATTGATCTGACCAATTTGCAGCCCTTCGACATTGCCGTTCCCGGCAACCACGAGTTTGATTTCGGACCGGAAAACTTTTTCGAAAAGATGGCGGCGTCGAAATACCCTTGGGCCGCGATCAACATCGTCAATGCTGACGGTTCCGCGATCCCGGGGCTGGGCGGGGTGATGGTAAAAGAGGTGGCGGGGCTGAAGGTCGCGCTTATTCCCATTGCGCAAGACACCACGCCCGAGGTTTCGAGTTCAGGTGATCTGGTGTTTCTACCCACCGTCGAAACCGGGGTCGCCGCGGCAAAGGCTGCGCGCGCCGATGGGGCCGATATCGTGATTGGCGTCGTGCAAACCGCCATGGACAACGACCGCGCACTGATCGCGAGCCACGCCTTTGACGTGATCCTTTCGGGTGACGATCACTCCTACGCCACGGCCTATGACGGCTTTACCGCCTATGTGGAAACTTCGGTCGATGGGCGCCATATCGCGCCGCTCGACCTGATGGTTGATGTGACCGAAAAGGACGGAAAGCGCACCGTGAAGTGGATGCCTGTATTCCGCTTCATCGACACCGCGATGGTAGAGCCAGACCCCGAAAGCCAGGCTTTGTCCGATGGGTTCAAGAAGATGCTCGACGATACGCTCAACACCCCGATCGGTGCCACCGAAGGCCCGCTTGATTCGCGCCGTAACGTGGTGCGCAAGGAAGAATCGGCGATGGGCAACCTGATCGCCGATGCGATGCGTGCGGCTGTTGGGGCGGATATCGCCATTACCAACGGCGGCGGTATCCGCGCAGATCGCACCTATGACGCGGGAACCGTGTTGACCCGGCGCGATTTTCTGACCGAACTGCCGTTCGGCAACCTGACCGCGGCAACCGAGCTTCCGGGTTCGCAGATCCTTGCGGCGCTGGAGAATGGTGTTAGCCAGTATGAAACCGGTGCAGGCCGCTTCCCGCAGGTGTCGGGCATCAGCTTTGCGTTCGACCCGACTGCGCCTGCCGGTTCGCGGGTGTCAGAAGTGATGGTTGGCGATACGCCGCTGGATCTGAACAAGGTCTACCGGGTCGCGACCAACGATTACATGTTGGGCGGTGGCGATGGCTATACCGCGCTTAGCGGCGGCAAGGTGCTGACCAACATCGGCGCGGGCAATCTGGTGGCGAATGACGTGATGGCCTATGTCGAAAAGAACGGCAAGGTTTCCAGCACGGTAGAAGGCCGCATCAGGATACTCGGCCAGTAAGAACCGCTGATCTTGGCAAGGCGCGCTCTCTCAGGGGGGCGCGCCTTTTTTATGCGCGCAGGGCGCGTGCTGGTGGTTGCGCGCTTTGGCATTGCGGCAAGCCGCGATAGTGTTGGCCCATGTGTGGACGATTTGCCATAACCCTGCCGCCTGAAGCGATGGCGCAGATGTTCGATGCGGTGCCGGGCAATGATGTGCCGTCGGGCGCGCGCCACAATGTCTGCCCGACGCAGGTGGTGGCGGCGGTAACTTCGGGTGAAGGGCGGCGGCAGGTGCGGGGGATGCGATGGGGGTTTGTGCCCCATTGGTATGCCTCGGCGACCGACGGCCCGCTGCTGCTTAACGCGCGTGCCGAAAGCATCGCCGAAAAGCCCGCGTTCCGTGCTGCGGTGCGCACCCGGCGCTGCCTGATTCCAGCCGACGGGTTTTATGAATGGAGCGCGGGCGAGGCCGGGGCGCGGCTGCCGTGGTTTGTATCGCGCGCCGATGGCGCGCCCATGGCTCTTGCCGGTATCTGGCAGGAATGGGAACGCGCGGACACGCGCCTGACCAGTTGCGCCATTGTCACCTGCGCCGCAGGGCCGGATATGGCCCCGATTCACCACCGAGAGCCGGTCGTGGTAGAGCCTGCCGACTGGCCGCTGTGGCTAGGCGAGGCAGGGCACGGTGCGGCGCTGCTGATGCGCGCGCGCCCTGCGGGGGTGCTGCGGGCATGGCGGGTTGGGGTGGCGGTCAATTCGAATCGTGCCGAAGGTGCTGGGCTTGTCGCGCCGCTTGAGGCCGGCGCGGGCGATGCTGTGGCGGGGTAAGGTGGGTGCGCAGGCAGGCGCAACTGCTGCAAAACCCACGGGCGTGCGCGGCTTTGGGTTCTACAGCGCAATTGGCCCGCCCGATGGCCGCTAATTCCGCGCGGTTTCGGCCCGAATGTGGAAACCGGCGGAACAAGG
>NZ_JBFHIA010000189.1:0-6192 GCF_041596715.1 Phaeovulum sp. | reverse complement strand
GCCCCTGTTCATCGTCACCATGGCCTCGCAGAACCTGCCCGGCATCGCCGTGTTGCGCGCCGACGGCTACGCGCCGCCGGTCTCGCCGATCCTGACCGGAACCGGCCTGCTGTCGATCCTGACCGCGCCGTTCTGCGGCCATACCACCAGCCTCGCCGCGATCACCGCGGCGATTTGCACCGGGCCCGACGCCCACCCCGATCCCGCCGAACGCTGGAAGGGCGGCGTGATTTACGCCACCGGATACGCGGTGCTGGCGGCGGTCGGCGCCTCGGTGGTCGCCGTGGCGCAGAGCTTTCCGGCCGAACTGATCGCCATTCTCGCCGGGCTGGCGTTGCTCGGGCCGTTCATGGGCTCGCTGCGGGCGGCGATGGGTGGCAGCGGCGACCCTTTCGCGCCCGCCGTCACCTTCGTCGTCACCGCCTCGGGGGTGTCGATCCTCTCGGTCGGCGCGCCGTTCTGGGGCCTCGTGGCCGGGCTGATCGCGATGAGCCTGCCGCATCTTCCCCGCAGCCTTCGGGCAATCGCGGCGCGAAAAGGCGGCAGCAGGTCTTTCCGCACATGACAACTCGGGTTTTCTGACGCAAAAAACTTCTGTGCGATTCGTGTGGTTAAAATGTCGTCTAGCTTTGTACCCGCAACTCCTCTCAACGATCTCGCAGCCTGGGCCGCACAGAAACCGGCGCAGAGCGGCGCTTTACTGACCCCGGATCTCGTCGCGCTCGCGCAATCCGGCGTCAGCGTGACGCTTGCCAGTTCTACCTCTGCCGGGCAGCCAATCGTGGGTTTGGGCGTCGGCTGCCGGGTAAGGCCCGATGGAACCCTGCGCGTCCTGCTTGCCCGCGCAGCCAACGCCGACCTTCTTGCCGCGCTCAAAGACGGTCGCCCCATCGCAGTCACGTTTACCGGTGCCCCCGATCACCGCGCCTTTCAGGTCAAGGCCGCCACCGCCAAGATCGCAGAGCCTCTGTCCGACGACCTGCCCGAGATCGACCGTCAATGCGCGGTCCTTGCAGACGGTCTGGTCGAGATCGGCTTCTCGCGCGAGTTGGCCGAAGGCTATGTGACCTATGAGCCGGACGACATCGCCGCCGTCGAGTTTTGCCCTGAAAGGGTTTTCACCCAGACGCCCGGGCCGGGCGCGGGTGCGGAACTGACCCGATGACCGCGCCTTCTCTCGATGCGCTCCGCCCGGCACTGGAAGGCGTCGTGGCCTCGGTCATCGCCACTTGCGATGCTGACGGGCTGCCCAATGTGTCGATGATAAGTCAGGTCCATTACCTCGACCCAGAGCGGGTCGCGTTGTCCTACCAGTTCTTCAACAAGACCCGCCGCAACCTTCTGGCAACCCGGCGGGCCTCGGTTCAGATCGTGGACCCCGAGACCATGCGCCAGTATCGTCTCGATTTCGACTACGAAGAAACGCTGACCCGCGGCCCGCTGTTCGAAAGCATGAAGGCCAAGCTCGCAGGGCTCGCCTCGCACCACGGGATGGAGGGCGTGTTCCGCCTGCTTGGCGCAGACCTCTTTCGCGTGCTGTCGATCGAAGCCGTGCCGGGGCCGACCATTGCCCACACCGCGCAGGCGCGGCCGCTGCTGGCGGCGACCCGTCGCGCCTGCGACGCGCTCGACGCCTGCACCGATCTGGAGGAGCTTCTGGACCGCGCGACAGAGGTTTTGGAGGCGCAGTTCGGCATCCGCCACTCGATGGTTCTTATGGCCGAAGATGGGGAGGACCGGCTTTATGCCGTAGCCTCGCGCGGCTATCGCAGCTCGGGCGTGGGGGCCGAAGTGCAGTTCGGCGAAGGTGTGATCGGGGTCGCCGCACGCGAGCATACGCCGATCCGTATAGGCCACATGACCCGCGAATACCGTTACGGCGCTGCGATCACCGAAACGGCGCGACGCGCGGGCCTGATCGATGGCGCGCCCCGGGCGATCCCCTTTCCCGGCCTCGCAGCACCGCGCAGTCAGATCGCCCTGCCGATCCTCGAAGGCGGGCGGCTTTTGGGTGTGCTGTTCGCCGAGGCTGAAGAGACCTTGCGCTTTGCCTATGACGACGAAGACGCGCTGGCCCTTGTCGCAGGGCATCTGGGCGCGCGCATCGCGATCCTGCGCGCGGGCGAAAGCGACGAGGATGCCCCCACTCCGGGCGAAAAGCTGCCGCTCGCGGGTGTGGTGACTGTCCGTTACTACGCCGCCGATCAAAGCGTGTTTCTTGACCACGACTACCTCATCAAGGGGGTGGCGGGGGCGATACTTTGGCGGCTGCTGCGCGAATATCAGGCCACCGGGCGCACGGATTTTGCCCTGCGCGAATTGCGTGTCGATCCCGCGCTGCGCCTGCCTGCCCACGCTGAAAACCTAGATGCCCGCATGATTCTGCTGCGACGCAGGCTGGAAGAACGCCAGTCCTGCCTGCGTATCGAAAAGGCCGGGCGCGGCCGCTTCCGGCTCGCCATCGCCTGCCGATTGACGCTGGAAGAGCCAGCTTAGCAGTCTTTTAGCATTCGTGAGGCTTTCGCGCACCGTTTCTTAACATGCGAGGCGCGCGGCGCGGGAATACACCCTCGGCCACGCGGCGATGCCTTCGCCGTACCCTGAAACTCGATCTGCAACACCCTTCCCGCCCCCGCGCCGCAAGCTGGCCGCGGACTGGCCGGATGTGGCCGCAGGCAAGGATAGCGATATGCAAACGGATACTTTGAAACGCCGCCTCCGCGGCAGCCTGATTACCCAATTCGACCCCGGACATTCCGGGGCCTGCGATGCTTTGGTCTGGAACGGACGCAAGCCCGCACGCCGGGCGCGCCTGATCGTGCGTGCCGCCTGTGCCGATGACGTAGCCGAGGCGGTGCGCTTTGCCGCCGAGAATGGCCTGACAGTCTCGCCGCGCGGGGGCGGCCACCATATGAGCGGAATCGCCGCGCAAGCGGACATGGTGATAGACCTCGGCGCACTCGACGGGCTTAAGATAGACCCGGACCGGCGCACCGCGCGGGTTGGACCTGCCGTCACCAACGCGCGTATGTCAGCCGCCCTCGCGCGCCACGATCTGGCCTTTCCAGTCGGCCATTGCGGCAGCGTGCCGATGAGCGGCTACCTTCTGGGCGGCGGAATAGGCTGGAACTCGGGCGCTTGGGGCGTGGCGTGCTTTCTGGTCGATGCGGTCGAGGTCGTCATGGCCGATGGGCGCATCCTGACAGCCAGCGACGCCGAGAACGCAGAGGTCTTCTGGGCCGCGCGCGGGGCCGGACCGGCGTTTTTTGGCATCATCACCGCCTACCATCTGCGCCTCATGCAGGCACCGAAAGCGATCCTGTCCAAGGTGCATGTCTACCCGCTGGTCGAAGCCGCAACCATCGCCGCTTGGGCCGAAACCGCGATGGCAGAGGCACCGGCAAATATCGAGCTGACGTTGAAGATCGCCGCGCCACCGCCGGGCGTTCCGGTAAAGGGGCCGCTGGTAGAGGCAATCGCCACCGTCTTTGCCGGTGGCGATGACGAGGCGCACGCAACCCTGTTGCGGCTATTCGCCCAAGCGCCCGCGGCGATGCAGGTGATTGGCCCAATGCCCACGCCCTTCGACGTGCTCGACAGCCTTACGGCGCAAGCGATGCCCGAAGGGTTGCGCTATGGCGTCGATAGCCTGTGGTCCGACGCGCGCTTGCCCGAGGTGGTGCAGCGCATCGCGGAAGGCATGACGACGGCACCCTCGGCCCGCAGCCTTGCGCTCGTCATGCTGCGCTCGCCGCAGGCCGTGGCCCCCGGGATCGGTGCCTTCTCGCGGATCGGGCGTATCTTCGGCTCGGTCTACGCGATCTGGGAGGATGCGGGCGAAGACAGCGCGCAGCTTGCGTGGCTGCGGGCGACGATCGCAGCGGCAGCCCCGATCTGCCTTGGTGCCTATGTGGGCGAAGCCGACCTCGAACTGGGTTCGGGCGGGCTTTCGACCCACACCCCGGCGGCCGCGGCGCGGTTGCGCGACCTCGCCACACGCTTCGACCCCGCGGGCATCTTAGCACCGACCGCGCGCAACCGCGCCGCGGCCTGACCCAAACCCAAATTGCCGCATCTTCTGCGGCCAATCACATCAAGGATACACCATGACCCTTCAATTTGCCCTTATTCTGTCCGTGGCCGCACTTGCCGCGACACCCTCCCGTGCAGAACAACCGGACACGGACCTCATCGCGCGCGGAGCCTACCTTGGCACGATCATGGACTGCGCCGGTTGCCACATGCCACGCGGGCCTGACGGTGCGCCGATCGTCGAGGCCGGCCTCTCTGGCGGCACCGTCGGTTTCGAGATCCCCGGTCTTGGCACCTTCTGGCCCAGCAACCTCACACCCGACAAGACTGGCCTTGGCGGATGGTCGGGTGACGACATCATTCGGGCAGTCACCACCGGGGTCCGCCCCGATGGGCGGATGCTGGCACCCGCGATGCCCTGGCCGGGCTATGCGGCGCTGCGTGATGATGATCGCGCCGCCCTAGTGGCATGGCTGCAATCGCTGGAGCCGGTCGAAAACCCCGTGCCAGAGCCAGCAGCCCCGGGGGCCCATGCCCCGGCACCTTTCTACAGGGTGACCATGCCCTAAGCCTGACACCTTGGGCCGGGCCGCCTGCGGGCGGCCCGATCCGCCGCCAACCGGCGCTCGGCCATCGATGCTGGCCATGCGAAGCTGAAAGCAACTTCGAGCGCATACAGCGTTGATCTGCTGGCACCTGCCGATGAGTTTCACATGGGAAGGCGGGCTGCGACCGGGGCGGAACAGCCAGATCTCAGATTACCAGCTACGGATGCTGGTTCGCTGGCATCGACCTGGCGCGCAGCGAGGCGCTAACGAAGCCTTTGATCATAATCGACATTACCATGCGAAGGGTCATTTCCCCCGCCATGACGCTGGCCCGCCGCGACTCGAACCGAAACGCGGAGCGGGCCAGGGGCAACATCGCCCATTCCCAATCCCTGCCCTACCTCGTAGAGAAGTAGCCGAGGCGCTGTGCCGTGCTTTGGCTCGCAATTGCTTTCGTTTTTTTCGCGGAAGATATTGTCATGCTCAACAAGCATGCACATTTGAAAAGAGCCACTCAAAAGCCAAGGCCTTACCGGGCTATTTGAGTGATATTATGACACTTTCTGCAACCTTGCCTTTGACAAACTTGCTTAGACGGATTAGCCTTAAAACGATTATAGACAAAAGACTTAAGACGATTCCAAGCATGGTCATAGGTTACGTTGGTGTGGCGTTTGCAGGTTACGTTGGTGTGGCGCAGGACGTGTTCAGGCCAGCGAACGTGACGATCCAAAACGAAGCCTTCGAGAGTAGATGAGTAGCAACACAATGAATGACGCTGACCTCACCGCCCAGCGTTTTAGCTGCCTGCTCGCCGAGGACGACGAAGTCAGTCAGGAAATCATCGCGTATTTTATTGGCTCACTGGGCTTCATCGATCTTGAGGTTGTGTCTGACGGGCGCGACGCGCTGAATCGAAGCATGGCCCGCAAGTTCGACCTACTGATTTTTGACCGAGAGATGCCTTTCATCCACGGCGACAAGCTCATCAGACATCTGCATGCCTCTAACAATGTGAACTCTGACACACCGGCAATTCTGCTTTCGGCCTCTACGGGGCCCGAAATCATAGAGCTTGGCGCTAACTGCAATGCCGACGCGACGCTGTCGAAACCACTGAACCAAGGCCAATTTCTTGCCGCGGTTCGCCGCCTTTTGCAGCCCGAGCTCTGACCGCTTGCACAAGCCGCCCTCGTTTCGACCGCATTGATGCGTGCTTGGCACGCAATCCCTTGGAAACGACGGCAATTTGCCCAAAAATTGTCACTATTGGTGCACAGCATGAGTTCAGACGCAACGTCCGGGCAGCGGACCCGGGCGCGCAGGATATGCGTCGCGCGAATACGGGGGCAGAACACTATGCGAATATTGGCAGTCGACGACGACCCAGTCTTTCTGGAGCAGATTCTGGCGGGGCTTGGCACTTTGGGCTATCGAGATGTGGTTACAGCACAGTCCGCAGAGCAGGCACTGGGCTGGATTGACAAGGCCAGCCCTGCGTTCGATTGCTTCCTGCTTGATATCAAGATGCCTGGAACGAGCGGGATCGAGCTTTGCGCGCGGATCCGAAAGTTGCAGATCTATCGCCGCACGCCCATCGTGATGGTCACGG
>NZ_JBFHIA010000188.1:0-6218 GCF_041596715.1 Phaeovulum sp. | reverse complement strand
GGGCGTCAGCCGCAGGCCGTTGCCGTGGGTCAGGATGCGCATCTTCGAGGGGTCGCGCACAAAGGCGTCGAAACGATGTTCCATGAACTCTGGGCAACGTTGCAGCACGCGCACGAACGACAGGCCCTTGTGGTGATAGGCTTTTTTCAGAATGTCGAACAAAAGATCCGGAATCCAGTCCACCGCCTGCGCCACGAACGAGACGTTGGCGACACCCAGCGTCACCGACAGCGGGTTGAGCGGCAAAAGCAGTGACCCGCGCGGTGTCGTGTTCGATTTTTGCCCGACGGGCGAGGTTGGGGAGGCTTGCTTTTTGGTCAGCCCGTAGATCTGGTTGTCGTGCAAAAGCACGGTCATGTTCATGTTGTAACGGATCGCGTGAATCCAATGCGCCGCACCGATCGAGGTGCAGTCGCCATCGCCCGTGGTTACAAACACGTTCAGGTCGGGGCGGCGGATCTTGACCCCTTCGGCCACCGGCAGCGCGCGCCCGTGGATGCCGTGAAAGCCGTAGGCGTTCAGATAGTGCGGCAAGCGGCTGGAACAGCCGATACCCGAAACCGCAACGGTCTTTTCTGGTGCCAACTGTTCTTCACGCATCAGCTTTTGCATAGCGGTCAGAATGGCGGTGTCACCACAGCCGACGCACCAGCGCGGCTGAATATCGCTTTGATAATCGGCCAGTTTATAGTCGGTTTCGACCATGCGCATCATGCATTGGGAGAGGTTCTCGGTCATGGCGTCACTCCTTTCCCAAGCGGGCGCGGACAGCTGCGGCAATCGCGGTTGGTTTCAGCGGCTGGCCGCGCGCGTTGCCCCAGCAGTCGATATCGACGAGGTAGCGCGAGCGCAAAAGCAGCGCGAGGTGCGAATAGCGGCGGTTTTCGGGCGTGATGAGCGGGTCGGAAAGCGGATCGTTCCAGTTGTTTTCGATGGTCATCACGTGTTTGAAGCGCTTCATCACATCGCCAATGCCCGAGGCCATCGGTTGCAGAAACTTCAGATGCAGCGATGAAACCGCAAGCCCTTCGGCGCGCAGAATGGTGACCGCTTCCTCGATTGCGCCCAAGGTCGAGCCCCAGCCAAGCAGCAGCATATCGCCGCTATCGTCGCCGCATAGCGGTGGCAGGCGCAGCGTGGTTTGCAGCGCGGCCAGCTTGCGTGAACGGTTCAGCAGGCCCTCTTCGTTGATTTCCGGGTCATAGGCCACGTGGCTGTCACGGTCATGCGCAAGCCCGGTCAGGCAGTGCATTCCGTTTGGCTGGCCGGGAATGAAACGCGTGGCGATGCCGGTGCGCGCGTCCCAGTCGTAGGGGCGCGCATCTTCGGGAACCGCGCTTTGGTTCACTGGCGGGGCCAGCCAGTCTTCGCGGAACTCGGGCCGCGTAAAGGGCTGCTGCGCGGTGGCAAGGCTGGCGTCCGACAGCACGATCACGACCATGTTGAAGGTCTCGGCGATCTTGCGCGCGGTAATCACCGAATAGAAGCAATCCTCGATGGTCGAAACCGCCATTACCACTTTGGGCGCATCGCCGTGGCCACCATAGATCGAGGCCATGAGGTCGCCCTGTTCGACCTTTGTGGGCAACCCGGTCGAGGGGCCGCCGCGTTGCACGTTGATCACCACCAGCGGGATTTCGGCCATCACCGCCAGCCCAAGCGCCTCTTGCTTGAGCGAAAGGCCGGGGCCCGAAGTCACGGTGACCGAACATTTGCCCGCGTAGCTTGCGCCGATTGCGAATGCACAGGCGGCGATTTCATCTTCGGCCTGGTGCACGACGCATCCGACCTTTTCGAAGATGTTGCTAAGGTAATGCGAGGTCGAGGTGGCCGGCGTGATCGGATACATCGCGCAGACTTCCATCCCCGAGGCAACCACACCCAGCGCCAGCGCCGAGTTGCCGTTCATCACCACCTGCGGTTCGGTGGCGCGTTTGGCCGGGACGATGAAGCGCAGATCGAGATTGGCCTCGGCCCATGCGCGCCCGGCGTTGAGCAGTTCGATATTGGCGTCGATGATCTTTTGGTCTTTTTTGCCAAAGATCAGCGCCACTTGCGCGCGGGCGAGTGATTCATCAAGGCTGTAGATGCCGCAAAGAATACCTAGCACGAACATGTTCTTGCCCTTGCGCGGGTCGGGCACGAGCTTCAGGCATTCCACCTCAAGCGGCACTTCGTAAACGCGGAAACCCTGCGCGCGAATGTCTGCGACCACCTTGGTGTAAGAGGCTGCGATATCCGGGTTGCGGTCGGTTTTCCATTTGCTTTCGATCAGGATGATGCCGCCGGGTTTGATCTCGCCCGCATGCAGGCGGCTTAGCAGCACCTGTTCGTTGAAGGCCACCACCAGATCGGCCTCATTGCCGCCGTTGGTGACTGGCCCCGAAGCAAAGCGCACCCGGTTGCCAGAGGCACCCGCCACCGAACGGTGCGGCGGCTGGATTTCGGCGGGGATGATCTCGACCGTCCAGATGCCGTTGCCAGAGCGCGCGGCAATGGCACCAAAACTTTGGCCGCAGCGCTGCGCGCCCTCGCCCGAGTCGGATACGATTTCGATGATTTGTTCACTCAGCACCACCGCAGGGCGCTGCGCGGGTGTTTCGGCCTGCGCTTCGATCACTGCCTGTCCGGCTTTGGTTGCCATGATTTGCCTGCCTTCCTAGATCAGTCGCACATGCGTGAAGTTGCGCTCGTTCTGCGCGATGCCGAACATGCTGCCCTCAAGCCCACCCGGTTCGGCCGCATAAACCACTGCGCTGTCGCGGATGCCGAGATAGCGTTTGATACCAGCCGCGGCCTTGCGCCCGGCACCCATTGCCAGAATGACCGTAGCGGCACCGGTTACGATGTCGCCGCCCGCATAGACCCCCGCCAGCGAGGTGGCGAGGTCTGCGTCGGTCTGGATATAGCCGCGCTTGTCGAGCTTGAGCTTGGAGGTCTGCCCCAAAATCGGGTTGGGCGAGGTGCCGATGGCATAGACCACCGTATCGGCCTCGAAATCGAACTCGCTGCCGGGGATGGCCACCGGGCTGCGGCGGCCCGAGGTGTCGGGTTCGCCCAATTCCATGCGCACGCAGCGCAGCGCGCGCACGTTGCCATTGTCATCGCCCAAAATCTCGACCGGGTTGGTCAGCCAGTGGAACGCGATGCCTTCTTCTTGCGCGTGGTGCAGTTCTTCCTTGCGCGCGGGGCATTCGGTTTCGGTGCGTCGATAGATGCAGTTCACCTCTTGCGCGCCCAACCGCATGCTGACGCGCATCGCGTCCATCGCAGTGTTGCCCGCGCCGATTACCGCCACGCGCTTGCCAAGGCCAAGCGGCGTGTCAAAAGCGGGAAACTGGCCCGCCCGCATCAGGTTGCAACGGGTCAGCAGTTCGTTGGCCGAAAGCACGCCGTTCAGCCCTTCGCCCGGCAGATCCATGAAGCGGGGCGAGCCTGCGCCAGTGCCGATGAACACCGCGTCAAAGCCCATCTCGTCCAGCATCTGTTCGATCGTGAACAGCCGCCCGACCAGCGTATTGCACTTGATTTCGACCCCAAGCGCCTCGATCGCGCCGATTTCCGCATCGACGACCGAATTGGGCAGCCGGAACTCGGGGATGCCGTAGCGCAGAACGCCACCCGGTTCGTGCAGCGCCTCAAAGATCGTGACCTTACAGCCTGCCTTGGCAAGGTCAGCCGCGCAGGCCATGCCCGCCGGGCCAGAGCCTACGATGCCCACGCGAAATGGCTGAGGTTCGATATGGCTGGTTTTGCGCCAGCCCTCGGCAATCGCCTTGTCGCCCAGCCAGCGTTCCAGCCGGCCAATCGCCACAGGCTCCAGCGTGCCGCCTGCGCCCACTGGGCACACACCTTCACACTGGTCTTCCTGCGGGCAAACCCTGCCACATACGGCTGGCAGCAGCGTCGAGTCGGTCAAAAGGTTATAAGCGCCGCGATAGTCGTGCTTGATCATCCGGGTGATGAAGCCCGGAATGTCGATATTGACGGGGCATCCCTCGATACAGGCAGGCTGCGGGCAGACCAGACACCGCTCGCACTCCAAAAGCGCGTTTTCGGTATCAAAGCCCAGTGCTACCTCGTCGAAGTTCTTGGCGCGGATCTCGGGTTCCTGCACCGGCATCAGCGCGCGCTGTTGCGGAATCGAGCGGATCGTCTTGCGGGCCATCAGCGCACCCCTTCGGTTTCATGCGGCAATTTCGTGCGACGGCAGTTTTCGTCATACCGCTCTAGCGCCACGCGCTCTTCAGCCTTGTAGCGCTTGAGCCGCAGCATGAGGTCGTCGAAGTCAACCTTGTGGCCGTCAAAGTCGGGGCCATCGACACAGGCAAAACGGATACGGTCATCAACCTTGACGCGGCAACCGCCGCACATGCCCGTGCCATCGACCATGATCGGATTGAGGCTGACCATGGTTTTCACCTTGTAGGGGCGGGTCGTCTCGACGCAGCCCTTCATCATGATCGGTGGGCCGATCACCACCACTTCGTCAACATCGACATGCGCCTGAAGTGCTTGCGTGATGCCAAGCGTTACCAGCCCCTTGATGCCGACCGAGCCGTCGTCGGTGCAGATGATGAACTCATCACAAACCGCGCGGAACTTTTCGTCCCAGAACACGAGGTCCTTGTTGCGAAAGCCTACCACGCCGATGACATAGGCCCCAGCTTCCTTGTAGGCGCGGGCCTGCGGATAGATCGGCGCAACACCAAGCCCGCCGCCCACGCAGATCACCTTTTTCGCGCCCGAGGTATGGCTTGGCACGCCCATCGGGCCCACCAGACCAAAAAGTGTGTCGCCCTCGTGCAGGTTGGCCTGC
The DNA here is from genome assembly GCF_041596715.1 of Phaeovulum sp. GTDB lineage: Bacteria > Pseudomonadota > Alphaproteobacteria > Rhodobacterales > Rhodobacteraceae > UBA6213. Next base: position 1,399 of record NZ_JBFHIA010000188.1, on the reverse strand, counting down.
ATCGCGCGGGTCGATTTGCCAACCGCCTGCACCACCAGCGTCACCGTGCCGCGCTCGCGGTCAAAGTCGGCTATGGTCAGCGGCACCCGTTCGCCGTGGTCATCGAGAATGACGATCACGAACTGGCCGGGCTTGGCTGCGCGCGCCAGTGCCGGGTGCTCGACCTCGAGCAGAAAGGTTACATCCGAAAAGTCGGTGCGTGTGAGGATCGGGAAACCCTTGGAGCGGATATCTTCGTAAGGATTTGCCCCTGCGGGGCCGCTTTGGTTCGCCCCGGCTGCACCTGCGTCATTGTGGTCGGTCATAGAACGCCCCCCGCATGAATTGGCCGGACCCTACGCCGATACGTCTAGGCTTCCTTGATCTGCATCAATGGATGAACGCTTGGGCAGAAAGCCGCAGGGGCTGCACGTTTAGAAGGCAGGCCGAAAAGCAACGGGCAGCAGAAAAAAGAGGTAATTGATATACATCATATTAGTGCAGATTTTTCGGGCCGATAACCCAGCTGTCGGCGCGCTCCGGTGTGCTTGCGCGAGTTGGTCTTGCGCGGGCGCAGTGGGCAGAAGCTACGGTAATCTGTCGGGCGCACAGCAAGGGGAACGAGATGAAACATTCTTTCGGCGCAGCAACGACAAGCGGAGTTCTGGCGGTTCTGGGTGCCTTGGTGCTGGGGTATCCGGGGTGCGCGCAAGCCACGGACCTTGTTGCGCAGGGCAAGGAAATCTTTGAAACGGGCGTGGCAGGGCTGCCTTGCACAGTGTGCCACGGCGAAGACCAGACCACGCTTGTCGGGCCGGTCATTGAAGGAGGCACCGTGCAGATGGTGCACACGGCACTGGCCAGCGTTGATGCGATGAGCACGCTCTCGCTGAGCTTGCCGCAGATGGTTGCGGTTTCGGCCTATCTGCAATCGCTCTCGCAAGTCTCGATGTCCCGGCCGATGACCGCGTTGGAACAGCAGGGCGGGGCGCTTTACGAATCGTCCGAAGGCAAGATCGGCTGCGCGGATTGTCACGGACATGACCAGACCGCCCTTGTCGCGCCCGATTTGACAGGTGCGACGGTTGCCGATGTGCACGCGGTCGTCGGCCAGATTGAAGAGATGGAAGGGGTGCTGCTGACGCTGCCGCAAATGGTCGCTGTGGCAGCTTACCTCGACTATGTCGCGGCGAAATAGGCGCATGATCTGACGTGTTCGGATGCCAAAGGGGCACGCCAGCGCCTGTGCTAATTCTGGTATTTCATAGTCACCTTTGACTTGAATCATGGCGCGCTGCGGATCTTTGCCGCAGCGTAAGGCCGCTGGGTGGCGCGATCCGTTCGGACCGCCCGGCATTGTTGGTGCGGGCCTTGTCGCTCGCCGCTTGCGTATGCCGCAGATCGGCAGGGTGATTGGCTT
>NZ_JBFHIA010000187.1:0-6235 GCF_041596715.1 Phaeovulum sp. | reverse complement strand
CCCTGATTGCCGCCGACCTCGATCCAGTCACCCTCGGAAATCGGTCGTTCTATCAACAGGATGATACCCGAGACGAAGTTGGAAACGATGTTCTGCAAACCAAAGCCGATACCAACCGAAAGCGCACCTGCAACAATCGCCAGTGACGAAAGGTCGATCCCTGCCGAGGTGATCGCGATCAATGCGGCCAGAAAGATGCCGACATACCCCAGCCCTGAACTGATCGCGTTTTGCGAGCCCTTGTCGAGCCGCGTCTTGGGCATCACCGAGGTCTTTAGCGTTGATTGCATCAAACGCGTCAGTGCGTAACCAGCCGAAAAAACGATGGCAAAGGTCAAGAACGCTGCGGGTGAAATGCGCGTGCCACCTATCGTCACCCCGGCACGGAAACTTTCCCACACCTCCAAAAGGTCGGATAGCCGCGCCCCCCAGATCAGCGCCAGCAAAGGCAAGGTGCCCAAGGCCAGCACGAAGCCCATCAGCACCGGCACCAACGCATCGTGCGCAGCGCCTTCCGAACGCACAGCCAGCGCATAAATGTCGGCGGCAAAGCTTTGCAGCACCATCAGCGTCGCCACCAATCCCAGCGACAGAAGCGTGGGCCAGATCAGCGCGTTCGCGGCGCTGATATAGCCCACCGCCGCCAGCGTCGGTGCCACCACTGCAACCGCGATCGAGGCATTGCCCACACCGCGCGTCAACCGCGTGCGCAAGGTTGACTCGGGCGTATCAGAGCCCGTGATGCGCAAATGGCGGCGCATCAGTTGGCCAAAGCGGAACAGCAGTATCGCCCCCAGCACAACCAGCGGGAACTGGATCACTGCGGCTGCGGCTTCGGTGGTTTGTTCCGGCACCACCATCGGCGCATCGCCGCGCAACATTCCCACCGCCAGCGCCATGCCGGCAAAAGGCACGACGCCCGCCTGAATGAAGCCCTGCACGGCCAGCAAAAGGCCCGTCATCGTAACCAGAAAACGCCCCTCGGCGCGGCGCTCGGGCAACAGCGCAAGTGGCGCATCGTCGCCACCTTCGCGCGGAAACACCCTGCCCCCCAGCCACCACGCGGTAAGCAGCGTCAACCCGGCAAAGGGCAACTCATCCAAAATCGCTGTGCCGCGGGTGCCGAAAAGACCCGTGGCCTTCAACGCCGCCACCAGCGCCAGCACCCCCACCATTGGCAACAGGATTTGCCCCAGAGACACCAGCGAAGCAAAAACCTGCCGCCCGCGAATCGAGGTCAACCGGGCCAGTCGTTCAGACAGCGTTTCCATCCAACCGCGCCCGCGCCAGATAAGCACGCCTGCGGCCAGCAAATAAAAGACAATAAGCGGCGCATTGCTCTTGATTTGCGCAAACCCGTCTTCCGCCTCGACAAGATCAAGGGTTTCACTGCTCACCGCTTTCGCCGCGCCGATAAGCGCAACAAAAGCAGCTGGCCAGTTGGTCGGGTTGAGTGGGGTCGGAGACAGCTTTAGCAGTGCATCCGCCTGCCGGACCCGCAGGATCGAGTCGATCTCGCTGATGATGCCGTCGGCGCGGCTCCATGCCTCGACCGCCGCTAGGACCGGCGCTTGCAGCTTTGCCAGCTGGTCATTCAGCTCGGTCCTTCGTTGCGCGATTTCAGGTGCTTCGACCGCGCCCGCCTCGGGTGCGTCGCCCAGTGCTGCGATCTGCCCCTTCAGCGTCTCGATCCGCGCCTTGTCGGCAACCTGCGCGCTGGCGAACTGGCTGCGCCATGTGACGATTTCGGTGCGAAGCTGGCTCAGCACCAAGTCTGAAGCGTCGGCATCGGCCACGCTTTCCTCGGCGCGGCTGGCGACACGGTCCCAGACCGTCAGGCTAGGTGTCGTCTCTTGCGCCGCCAACGGAGCGACAAGCCCGATGACCAAGATCAGCGCGACAAGCCAGCGGGTTAGGGCCAATCGCTGCATCATTCCTCATACACCTCGGGCAACGCGCGGGCTGGCCCATCGAGCCAGCCGGGAACCGGCAAATTGCGGGCGCGCAGGAAATCTGGGTTGAAAAGCTTTGATTGATAGCGCGTGCCGTAGTCGCAAAGCACCGTGACGATCGTGTGCCCCGGCCCCATTTCGCGCGCCATGCGCATGGCACCCGCCACGTTCACGCCAGACGAGCCGCCAAGGCAAAGCCCCTCGTCGGCCAACAGTGAAAACACCACCGGCAACGCCTCTGAATCGGGCACGGTCCAGCTCATGTCCGGGCGGATGCCTTCAAGGTTGGCGGTTATGCGTCCCTGCCCAATCCCTTCGGTGATCGAGCTGCCCTGCCCGCGCAACTCGCCCGTGGTGTAATAGCTGTGCAGCGCCGCGCCTTCCGGGTCTGCAAGGCCGATCTTGACGCCCTTGGGCTGCAAGGCCATCGCCACCCCCGCCAATGTGCCGCCCGAGCCCACCGCGCAGACAAAGCCATCGACACGGCCACCGGTTTGTTCCCAGATTTCCGGGCCGGTGGTTTCCAGATGCGCTTGCCGATTGGCGACATTGTCAAACTGGTTCGCCCAGATCGCGCCGTTCGGTTCGGTTTTGGCAAGCGCCGCGGCCAGTCGGCCCGAATAGCGCACGTAATTATTGGGCTTTGCATAAGCCGCCGCGGGCACTTGCACCAATTCGGCACCCGCCAGCCGCAGCATATCCTTTTTTTCCTGACTTTGGGTTTCGGGGATTACGATCACCGTGCGAAACCCCATGCTGGCCCCTACCAGCGCCAAACCGATGCCGGTATTGCCCGCCGTGCCTTCCACGATCGTGCCACCGGGGCCAAGCGCCCCGCGGGCAATCGCATCGCGGATGATGAACAGCGCGGCGCGGTCCTTGACCGACTGGCCGGGGTTCATGAACTCGGCCTTGCCCAGAATCTCGCAGCCCGTCGCCTCAGAGGCCGCGCGCAGGCGGATCAGCGGCGTGTTTCCTATCGAGGCGGCAAGATCGCTACAGATGCGCATCGGGGCTCCTTTCGCGGCAAGCGTAGTGCAGACTTAAGCCCGAGGCGACGCCGCCTCAAGCCCCATGAGCAGACAGGGCCTGCGCGCGCAGGCCCGCGCGGCGCGGTGCCAGCCACAATAGCATCACCCAAAGCGGCCCGGTGGCGATTTCGCCCGAGTCCATCAACGCCTCGGCCTCGGCAAACTCTAGCACATGGCTGCGGATGTCTTCGCCTTCATGGGTCAGCCCGCCGTTTCCGGCAATATCATCGGACAGATCACAGAGCGCAAGGAAGCTGTAAACAAACTCGGTCTTGGCACCCGGCGATGGGTAAAACCGAGGCCCCGCGATCAGCTCGCCCAGCATGATCCCCGCTTCTTCGGCAGCCTCGCGCCGCGCCGCAGCCTCGGGCGTCTCGCCCGCATCCACGCGCCCGGCGATAGGCTCCAGAAGCCACGGGTTGGCATCCCCGCGTGCAAGCGGCGCGATGCGAAATTGCTCGACCAACAGCACCCTGTCGCGCCGGGGATCATAGGCTAGGACCACGACCACATCGGTCGAAACAAATGCCGTGCGCTCGATCGGCGCCGATAGGCCGCCGTCAAAGCGGCGATGGCGTAGCCGGTAAAGTTCCAGCGAAAAGAACCCCGCATGTGCCAGATGCTGCGCCTCGACCAGCACATCGCCTGCCGCACTTTGCCGCCGCCGCGTGGCGGGCGCGGTACCACGGGCGCGCAACCGCGATGCCGCGCGCGCCAGAACCGACGGGTAGCGCGCCAGTGCCACCTCGGGTGCCACCTGCCCGATCCCCGCCATGAAATCGGCTGCCGCCTCGGTCACCACCTCGCCCCAGCTTGCAGCCCAGTCTGCCAAAACCCAAGGTGCGCCTTCGCGCCAGCGACCTGCATCGGCAAAATACACCCGCGCAGGCACCGCACCGCCCTCGGTCTGGACCTCGACCTCGCGGATCGCGAAGGCAAAGCCTGCCTCGTAATAATCAAGCCGCTCGGCATCTTGCGCGCTCAGGCCGCGCACCAACACGCCTTGCGCGCCTTCACCGCCTGCGCACAACAGCGGAAACGGCCTGCCGCCGCCCTCTGCCTCGGCCTGCCGCACCGCGTGGCCGGGCAGAAACGCGGGCACCATCGCCACCTCGCGGCCCAAAACCGCCGCCAGCAAAGGCGGATGGCAAAGCGTTCCGTAGAAAAAGAAATCTGCCATCAGCGCCAACGCCGCGCGGCCATTTCGGCCACAAGGCCAGTCACCAGCCCGCCCACCACCAGCGTTGCCGCAACCGTGGCATCGGTCAAAGGCCGGGCAAAGCCCATAGCCAGCGACACGATATCCACCACAGCCTCGGTCGGTGCATCATAGTGGCGCGCCCAAGCCAGCTTGAACATCTGCATCACGGCCAAAACCAGCACCGCAGTGATCACCATATAGATTGAGGCGCGAAACCCGGCCAACATGCTAGCACCAAAGCCGCGCCCGGCGCGCGCGCCACATTCGCGCCAGCCCGTAAAAACCGCCACCGGCAGGGTTACCGCGAATGCGATGATCGTCGCGCGCAGCCCCGGTTCATCCGCCCGCAGCAGCCATAGTGCAGCAGCACCGGTCAGCGCCATGAACAGAGAGGCGAAAAGCTTGGCTGCGGTTGGCATCGCTTGCCCCTTCGGGTTGCTTTTGCGCAGTTTTCCTCAGCGCCGCGCGCAGTGCAAGGGGCCATGACCATTGCGTCCCAAATGGCGGCAATTCAGCCGCGCTTGAAACGCTCCAGCGCCGCCAGCGCGCGCGCGCGCCCCTCGGCCAACCCAACCACGGGCTGCGGGCGTGGCGCGCGCGCCCCGGTTTGCCAACTGCGCGGCGCGGCCGCATGGAAAGCCTCTGCCCCCGGCTGACCCGGTTCCAGCCAAAAGCGGCGGTATAGCCCCTCTGGGTCGAACTTTGCCGCCTGCGTTGCCGGGTTGAAGATGCGAAAATACGGCGCGGCATCGGGGCCACAGCCTGCAACCCACTGCCAACCCATCGCATTTGACGCAGCATCCCAATCGACAAGGCAGTCGGCAAACCACGCAAGCCCCACCCGCCAGTCGGTCAGAAGGTGCTTGGTCAGATAGCTTGCCACCACCATCCGCGCGCGGTTGTGCATATGCCCGGTAGCGTAGAGTTCGCGCATGGCGGCATCTACCAGCGGCTCGCCGGTTTCGCCGCGCCGCCATGCCTCGGCGTCGTCATTGTCGCCCCGCCATGGAAAGCCATCCCAATCGGGCCGCCATGCGCGGCGGTCGAGATCTGGGAAGTGATACATCAGATGCGCCGCGAACTCGCGCCAGACCAGTTGGCGAAGGAACGGCTCTGCGCCGGGTGCGCCTTCGTGCAGCGCCCGCAGCACCCTATGCCAGACCTGCCGAACGCCGATTTCGCCCAGCGCAAGATAGGCCGAAAGCCCCGATGTGCCATCCTGTGCCGGAAAATCGCGCGCCGCATCATAGCGCGCCAGACCGTCGCGCAGAAAGTCCGCCAAGCGGTCAGCGGCGGCCTGCTCGCCCACGGATGCGTGGCGCGCCAGTACATCGCCGCCACGCGCCACCCCGGCCTCAAGGCACCACGCCGCCAGACTATCGCTTTGCGGCAAGTTCGGTGGGGCGGGCAAGGCCGCAGGCGCGGCAAGCGGCGCAGCCACCTCGCGCGCCATGATCGCGCGCCAGAAGGGTGTGTAAACGCGGTAAGGCCCGCCCGCGCCGGTTTGCACCTGCCACGGCTCTGCCAAAAGCGCGCCAGCGTGGCTTTCCACCGCCACGCCCTCGGCCCGCAGTGCTGCCTTTATCTGCCTGTCACGCGCCATTTCCGCGGGCGTATAAAGCCGCCCCCAGTGCAAGCCGGTCGCGCCGGTTTCGGCCAATACCGCACGCAGCACCGTCAGCGCATCGCCGCGCCGCAAGATCAGGCACTGGCCACGCGCCTGCAATTGCGCGGCCAATACCGCCAACCCCTGCCCCAACCGCCAGCGCGCCGCGGCACCCATCGCTTCGGTTTCGGGGTCGAGGACGAACAAACAGATGATTGGCCGCCCTTGCCGCGCCGCCGCCGCGAGGGCGGGGTTATCGGTCAGCCGCAGATCGCGGCGAAACCATACCAGCACGGGCGGTGCACCACTCATCGCGGCGTCTTCATTGCCAATAGACCCCAAGCAGAGGCCACCTGCGTCACAACACGCGGCCGAGCGCCGCGATCAGCCGCGCCACATCTTCGGCGCTGGTGTAATGCACCGCCGAAAGCCGCAGCACGCCCTG
>NZ_JBFHIA010000186.1:0-6239 GCF_041596715.1 Phaeovulum sp. | reverse complement strand
GGTGGTAAAACCAAAACCCGCCGCAAAAGCCGCATCCCAGCCGTTGGAGGAAACGAATAGAACCTCGTCATTGCGGCACCCGAAATGCTCGGGCACCAGCGCATAAACCGAGGCATCGGGTTTGAACACGCCAACGCTTTCAACCGAAAGCACCGCATCAAGCAAATCGCCCACCCCCGCCGATTTTACGGCCCCCGCCAGCATTTCGGGCGATCCGTTCGACAAGATCGCGCAGGGCAAACCTTGCGCCTTCAGCGCTGCCAGCATGGCAGGCACCTCGGGGTAAGCCGGAAGTTCCCAGTAAAGCGCAAGCAGCCGCGCGCGCAGCCCCGGATCATCCAGATTTGACGCCTCGAGCGCCCAGTCCAGCCCGTCTTGCGTTACCTGCCAAAAGTCCAGATGCTGCCCCGCCACCGCGCGCAGCCACGAATACTGCAATTGCTTGGCCCGCCAGTCCTCGGCCAACTTCGGCCAGACTGCCGCAAAACCCTCGCGCCCCGGCTCGCCAGCAACGACGCGTGCCGCGGCGTTCACATCGAAAAGCGTGCCGTAGGCGTCAAAAACGCAGGTTGTAATAGCCATCGCGCCCCCCTAACTACGCTTGCAGACTTGCGCGCCGCGACGCGCGGCGCAAGCCCCCCGCGCGTCAAAGTGGTTGGCACCTGGCGTTGCCGAGTAGGCTCGAACATTCAGGAGTAGGCGATGACACCCCGGATAGAGGCAATGCTGGAACGTCTGCGCGGGCTTCAAGCAGAGCTTGAGGCCGCCTTCGAAGAACGTCGCGCAGCGCTGCACTACCGTGTGGTTCGCCACCGTGTGGTGTTCGAGGCGGGCGTGCGCGCGCAGCACCGCGCCGCGCGCGTAAAACTCGGGGCGTTTCTTGCGCGGACCCGGCCCATGGTGGTGCTGACCGCGCCGGTGATCTATTCGATGGTTCTGCCGCTGGCGCTGCTCGACCTTTTCGTGAGCCTCTATCAAGCGATCTGCTTTCCGATTTACGGCATCGCCAAGGTCAAGCGGCGCGACCATATCGCCGTTGATCGCCACCATCTCGCCTATCTCAACGGGATTCAGAAACTCAACTGCGTCTATTGCGGCTACGGCAACGGGGTCATTTCCTTCGCACGCGAAATCGCGGGCCGAACCGAGCAATTCTGGTGCCCGATCAAACACGCGCGCCGCGTCGCGGAACCCCATCCCTACTACCCGGCCTTTGTTGATTACGGCGATGCCCCGGCGTTTCAAAGCCAGACAGAACCGCTGCGCGCGCAACTGCGCCCCATCCCGTCTGGCACAAAACCAGACTGATTGCTGCCAAATGCTTCAGCGGAAATATCCTGCGGGGGGTGCGGGGGGCGCAAAGCCCCCCGCCCTTCACCCCAGATTTTCTGGCTGCGGCATGCCCAGCACATGGTAGCCGCTGTCGACCATGATCACTTCGCCCGTCGTGCAGCTGCCGTATTCCGAGCAGAGATAGACCGCAGTGCCGCCGATCGCCTCCAGCGTCGCGTTCTGGCGTAGCGGGCTGTTGGCCTCGGTGTGCCGGTAGGTCTTGCGCGCCCCGCCGATCGCCGCACCCGCCAGCGTGCGCATCGGGCCGGGCGAGATTGCGTTGACGCGAATCTGGTCGGGGCCGAGGTCGTTGGCAAGGTAGCGCACAGCGCTTTCCAGCGCCGCCTTGGCCACACCCATTACGTTGTAATACGGCGTCACGCGGTTTGACCCGCCATAGGTCAGGGTAATCAGGCTGCCGCCCTGCGGCATCAACTGCGCTGCCCGGCGCGACACGTCGATGAACGAATAGCACGAAATCGCGAGGCTGTTCTTGAAGTTCTCGCGGCTCGTGTTGATGAAACGCCCGGTCAGTTCGGCCTTGTCCGAATAGGCGATCGCGTGGATCAGAAAATCCATGCTGCCCCACGCCGCCTTCAGCCGCGCGAATGCGGCATCGAGGCTGGCATCGTCGTTCACGTCAACATCTATAAGGATGTCAGAGCCAAGCGATGCCGCCAAGGGCTCGACCCGCCGCCCGAAAGCCTCACCCTGATACGAAAACGCCAGCTCCGCGCCTTCGCTTGCCAGCGCCTGCGCGATGCCCCAGGCGATCGAGTGATCGTTCGCCACGCCCATGACAAGCCCGCGCTTGCCTTTCATCAATTCGCCCATTTGGTCTACCCGTCGTATTTGCTGAACAGAAGCGACGCGTTGGTGCCACCAAAGCCGAACGAGTTCGACAGCGCCGAGTCGAAGGCAACGTCATCGACACGGGTTTGCGCGATTTCGCCGGGCATAATGGCAGGATCGAGTTGGGTAATATTGGCCGAGGCGGCGATGAAACGGTCCTGCATCATCAAAAGCGAATAGATCGTCTCGTGCACCCCGGTCGCGCCAAGACTATGCCCGGTCAGCGATTTGGTCGATGAAATCGGCGGCACTTTGCCTTCGCCAAAAATCCGGCGGATTGCTTGCACTTCGGTCACGTCGCCTGCTGGTGTCGAGGTGCCATGCGCGTTGATGTAGCTGACCTTGCGACCCTCCGGCAGGGTCGAAATCGCCAGCCGCATCGCCCGCTCGCCGCCTTCGCCAGAGGGCGCAACCATGTCGTGCCCGTCCGAGGTCGCGCCATAGCCGGTCAGTTCCGCGTAAATCTTCGCGCCCCGCGCCAGCGCATGGCCAAGCTCCTCAAGCACCACCACGCCACCGCCGCCCGCAATCACGAAACCATCGCGCGCGGCGTCAAAGGCGCGGCTCGCCGTTTCGGGGGTGTCGTTGTATTTCGAGCTCATCGCGCCCATCGCATCGAACAGGCACGACAGCGTCCAGTCCAGTTCTTCGCCGCCGCCCGCGAAAACGATGTCCTGCTTGCCCATCTGGATCAGTTCGGCACCGTTGCCGATGCAATGCGCGCTTGTGGCGCAGGCCGAGGTGATCGAATAGTTCACGCCCTTGATCTTGAACGGCGTCGCAAGGCAGGCCGAATTGGTCGAGGACATGCAGCGCGTCACCATGAACGGGCCCATGCGCTTGGGCGCGCCTTTCTCGATCACAGTGGTATGCGCCTCGAAGAAGTTCGAGGTGGATGGCCCGCCAGACCCCATGATCAGCCCGGTGCGCGGGTTGGAAATGTCGCTTTCTTCCAGCCCGCTATCGCGAATGGCTTGCTCCATCGCCAGAAAGTTGTAGGCCGCCCCCGGCCCCATGAAGCGCAGGTTGCGCTTGTCGATATGCTCTTCAAGCACGATCTGCGGTTGGCCTTTAACCTGGCTGCGAAATCCGTGTTCGGCATAATCAGGTGCGGCGATGATGCCCGAGCGCCCGTCGCGCAGCGACTGCGTCACTTCTTCAGCCGAGTTTCCGATGGGCGAGATGATCCCAAGCCCGGTAATGACAACGCGGCGCATGGCGGCCTCCTTCATTGGCAATGGTCAGGTCTGCGAAAGAGCGACCTTCATGTCCTTGACAAGATAAATCGTTTCTCCGTCCGCCTCGACGCGGCCATCGGCCACGCCCATGGTCAGACGGCGGGTCTGGATTGCTTTGGTGTAATCGACATAGTAGCGCAGCATCTTGCGATCAGGGCGCACCATTCCGGTCAGCTTGACCTCGCCCACCCCCAGCGCATAGCCGCGCCCCAGCCAGCCGCGCCAGCCAAGGTTGAAACCGGTCAGCTGCCAAAGCCCGTCAAGCCCAAGGCAACCCGGCATGATCGGGTTGCCCGGAAAGTGGCATTCAAAGAACCACAGATCGGGCGTGATGTCGAACTCGGCGACCACATGGCCTTTGCCATGCAAGCCGCCATCAGCAGATATTTCTGTGATGCGATCCATCATCAGCATCGGCGGCGCGGGTAGCTGCGCGTTGCCCGGCCCGAACATTTCGCCGCGCGAACAGCGCAGCAGGTCTTCCTTGCTGAAAAACGTGGGATTCCCCGTCATTTCTACCGTCCCTCCACCGCCGCGGTCGCCTATCTGCAGGGCATCTAGCACTCGCTCAAAGCCCGAGGCAAGGGCTGCGGGCCCGGCGCGTGCACGCCGACTGGATTTATAAGCATTGAAAAAACACATTCGCGTCCCTAATCTGCCTGAGAGACAAAGCAGCGAGTGAGCACATGAAGTCGATCGAAGAGTTGCGCGGTAAGGAATGGCTGGCGCGAGGAGGTTTGCGTCCGACGCGGCAACGCCTGACGCTGGCAACGCTTCTGGTCGGCGACGGCAACAACCGCCACGTTACCGCAGAAGGTCTATATGCCGAGGCGCGGCAGGCTGATGCAGCAGTCTCGCTTGCTACTGTTTACAATACCATGCGCGCCTTTTGTCAGGCCGGGCTGATGCAGGAAATCAACGTCGATGCGACGCGCTCTTTCTTTGATACGCGAATGGACGAGCATCCGCATTTCTTCTGGGAAGAAACCTCGCTGGTCACGGATGCGCCGGTCGAGGATCTGGTGATTTCCCGGCTGCCCGCTGCCCCCGAGGGCACCGAACTTACCCGCGTCGATGTGGTGCTGCGGGTGCGCCGCGTCGCCTGAAGCCAGCACGACGTTGCATTGCACCTGCGCGGTTTGACAGGGCACGACGCGGTGCCATGCTCAGGCACGGGTCGATGTTCAACAATCGGGGTGCGATGCGCAGATCGGCATTGATAGCAGCCAGCCTTGCCGCGCTTGCGCCAGTAACGCTAGCAGCGCAGGGGCTTGAAGGAACCTACGCAATTGGCGAGTGCGGCGTGCCGCACGACGGTGTCATGACCCTTGCGGGCGCTACGATCATGTTCTTTGAAAGCGCCTGCCGCCTGTCGAACCCTACCCCGCTGGAAGGCTTCGATGGCGCACTGATCTATGATGCAAGCTGTGCCGGCGAAGGCGAAACTTGGAAAGAACGTATGCTGATCATGCCCTCTTTCGATGCGGGGCTCGTGGTTGTCAGCCCGGGTTGGGCCAATATGTACGAACGCTGCCAGTAAGGCGGCTTACCCCTCGGCGCAGTTCTGCAATATCGCAAGCGGCACAATTTCAAGCGCGCGCTCATGCGTCGCGGCCAGCCGCACATTCGGCGCGCAGCCCTCGTCCCATGCCTGCAAGAACCGCCCGGCACAAAGACACCATGCGTCGCCGGGCTTTAACCCTTGAAAACCGAGGTCTGGTCGCGGCGTGCTTAGATCGTTGCCGACATAGGCCGAAAAGGCCAGAAACTCGGCCGTCATCACAGCGCAAACGGTGTGGCTGCCTGCATCTTCAAAGCATGTGTTGCAGGCCCCATCGCGGAAGAACCCGGTTCGCGGCGCCAAGGAACAAGGTTCGAGCACACCGCCCAGCACGTTGATCGCAGGTAGTTTTTCCATCTTATAGCCCCTCTGCAATCTCGCGCAGAACCGCAAGATTGCCTTCGTCAACGCCGGGGTCTTCAAAGCGCGTATCTGCGGCGTTGACCGCCACGACCACCCCACGCACGGGATTGACGTAGATATATTGCCCGTAGATACCGCGCGCGAAAAAGTCGTTTCCATGCACGGCGGTATCGGCAGGAACCCACCACTGATAGCCATAGGGCGCACCCGCAGGCGCCATCAGCGATGTCGATGCCGTCACCCAATCGGCAGGCACAAGCTGCTCGTCGCCCCAGCGCCCACCTTGCGCGAACAACTGGCCAAAGCGCGCATAGTCGCGCGTGGTCAGGTTAAGCCCGCCCAGCACAAAGGCCACGCCATTCCCATCGGTCACATAGTAGGGTGCCCTCTCTAGCCCCATCGGTGCCAACAACCGCTCGGCCAGCAAATCCGCCGGGTCGCGCCCTGTCGCACCCGCAATCACCATGCCCAGCACATGCGTATCTATCGAGACATAGTGCCAGCGCGTGCCCGGCTCGGTTGCCCGCGCCTTCAGCCCGGCGGCAAAGCCGTTCATGGATCCGCCAAGCGCCAGAACACGCCCCATGCGGTTGATGTCAGAGTTGAAATCCAGATAGTCCTCGTTGAACGCAACACCCGACGACATCGTAAGAACATCGCGCACAGAGGCGCCGTCATAGGCCGACCCTTTCAGCGCAGGCGCGAAATCGACTACCCCTGCATCAAGATCCGGCACCATGCCCTCGGCGTGTAGAATACCGAACAGCGCCGACAGAAAGCTTTTTGCCACGGACCAGCTGATGCGCAGATCGTCCGGGCGCGTGCCGCGATAATAGCTTTCGTGCACCAGCTGCCCGTCTTTGAGCACCACCAGCCCCGTCACCCAGCGCGCC
>NZ_JBFHIA010000185.1:0-6275 GCF_041596715.1 Phaeovulum sp. | reverse complement strand
GCTTCCGGGCCTTGCGGAGATCTTGCTCAATTCCGAGGTCGAGACGCTGGAGACAGTGATCGTCGATTTGGCAAGCGGGCGCACCACCGATGATCCCGCCCCCGAAAGCTATGATTATGTCGCCGCCCAACGCGACACCGCCCAGACAACCGCACTGACAAGCGCGCAGGACATCGCCAAGATCGGCCGCCGACCGAACCTTGCCCCGGCCTATTTGCTGCGCGGCAAAGAGGGCCTCGCGCTGGTTGTCCTGCCGGTTTACGGCACAGGTTATCAATCGACGATCCGTGCCTATCTGGCCCTGTCCGCCGATCTAAGCACGATCGCGGGCCTCAGCATTTATGAGCAGGCCGAAACACCGGGTCTGGGAACAAGGATCACTGACGCCGCGTGGCAAGCCCTGTGGGCAGGCAAGCAGGCCGTGGCCCCATCGGGGGAAATCGTCATCAAGGTTGTGCGCAGCGGTGCCAGCGGCCCATCTGAAGTTGACGGCGTTTCAGGTGCTACCCGGTCAAGCATGGGGGTTGCGCGCCTTGTCCAGTTCTGGGTCGGCCCCGATGGCTTTGGCCCGTTTCTCGACAATCTTCGGTCAGGAGAGAACCCGTGATCGGCAAGAACCTTCATCACCTGACCGCGCCGCTGATCGACAACAACCCGATCACGCTGCAGATTCTCGGGATCTGCTCGGCGCTTGCGGTAACCACGTCAATGGCCACCGCCCTGACGATGAGCCTTGCACTGACTGTCGTGCTGACCACAGCAAGCGCGGCCATCAGCCTGATCCGCCGTCACCTGCCCACGTCAATTCGGCTGATCGTGCAAATCACCATCATCGCCTCGCTGGTGATCGTCGCCGATCAGATCCTGCGCGCCTATGCCTACGAGATGAGCCAAAGATTGTCGGTCTTTGTCGGGCTGATCGTGACCAATTGCATAGTCCTTGGGCGCGCCGAGACCTTCGCGATGCGCAATCCGGTCTGGCCGAGTATTCTTGACGGTCTGGGCAATGGCTTGGGATACAGCTTGGTGCTGATGCTCGTCGCTGCGATCCGCGAAGGGTTGGGCTCGGGCTCGCTGTTTGGGGTGCAGCTGCTGCCGCTTGCCTCTGAAGGCGGGTGGTACCAACCGCTTGGCTTCATGCTGCTGGCGCCAAGCGCATTCTTCATCATCGGCCTTTTGATCTGGGCAATCCGCACCCGGCACCCGGCACAGGTAGAACCCAACGCATTCCCGATCCGCGATCTGGCAAGTGAGGAGCGGCCATGAACGAGCTGTTCCTGCGCGCCGTATTTCAGGAAAACCTCGCGCTGTCGTTCTTTCTTGGCATCTGCACGTTCCTCGCGGTGTCCAAGCGTGTTGACACCGCGCTTGGGCTTGGCGTCGCGATGGTTATGGTGCAGGGAATTACGGTTCCGCTTAACCACATCATTTTCTACGGCCTTCTCATCGAAGGGGCATGGGCTTGGGCTGGATTGCCCGAGATCGATCTAAGCTATCTGAAACTGATCTGCTTCATCGGTGTCATCGCCGCGACCGTTCAGATTCTTGAAATGACGCTTGATCGCTATGCACCGAGGCTGCACCGAAGCCTTGGGATTTTCCTGCCATTGATTACCGTGAACTGCGCCGTTCTTGGCGGTAGCCTGTTTATGGTTGATCGTCACTACAGCCTGCCGGAAAGCATCGTTTATGGCCTGGGCAGCGGCTTTGGCTGGGCGCTGGCAATCGTCGCTTTCGCAGCGATCAGGGAACGCCTGCGCTATGCCGATATCCCCAACGGCCTTCGCGGGCTTGGCGTCGCGTTCATCGTAACGGGCCTTATGTCGATGGGTTTTTCGGCATTGGCCGGGGTGGGTGCGCCATGACCGAGATCATTCTAGGAAGCATCGTTTTCATCTTGATCGTGCTGGCGCTTTCCAGTCTGGTTTTGGTCGCGCGCACGATCCTGCTGCCTTCCAGACCGGTAACCGTCCATCTGAACGACGCAAAAGACATCAGCGCGCGCACCGGATACAAACTCCTCGTCGCACTGACAGACAGTGGGATCGCCGTTCCCTCGGCCTGTGGTGGTGCCGGAACATGCGGGCAATGCCGGATACGCATAACCGAAGGGCTTGGCCCGGCGCTACCAACCGAAGCTGCAATTCTCTCGCGTGCAGAGCTTGCCTCTGGCCTGCGGCTGGCCTGCCAGACAACCCTTCGCGCCGATATCTCGGTCACGCTCCCGGAAAGCATGTTGACCGCCCACTCATGGGATTGCACCGTCGTCTCTAGCCGCACCATTGCCCCGATCATCCGCGAAATCGTGCTGGCACCGACCGGCACCGAACCATTTACTTTCAAGCCCGGCGCTTTTGTGCAGATCGAAGCTCCACCGTATCATCTGAACTTTGCGGATTACGAGATTGCGCCCGAACATCGCGCTGTATGGGCCCAACAAGGGCTTGCGGCGCTGCACGCGCGCGGCAAGGGCGGCGTGTCGCGCGCCTATTCCGTTGCGAACAGCGCGGTTTCGGACGTGGGCAACATCGTCCTTCTGGTCCGGCTGGCCCTGCCGCCCCCCGATTTTCCAGATGCCCCGCCGGGGGTCGTTTCGTCTTGGCTGTTCGGCCTGCGAGAGGGCGACGGGGTCACCATCACAGGGCCATTCAGCAGCTTTGCCGCGCAAGAAAGCGACCGCGAAATGGTGTTCATCGGCGGCGGGGTCGGCATGGCACCGTTACGCGCGATCATTACGGACCAGCTTGAACGCAAGGGCACGACCAGAAAGATGAGCTTTTGGTACGGCGCGCGCAGCCGGGTGGACCTGTTCTATGAGCAGGATTTCGAGCAGTTGCAGGCGAAATACCCCAACTTCCGCTGGACCGCCGCGCTTTCCAGCCCGGGCGCAGATGATGACTGGCACGGCGAAGTCGGCTTTGTCCACGAAGTCGCATTGCGTAGCGGCTTGGCCACGCACCCTGCCCCGCATGACTGCGAATATTATCTTTGCGGCCCCCCAATGATGATCAAGGCGGTGCTCGCCATGCTTGATGATCTGGGCGTCGGACGCGATCGGATATTCAACGACGATTTCGGGGGCTGAGCCATGATCCTGACACGACGCGGATTTCTGGCAGGCACAATCGCAGCGGCGGCTGGGGCGGCACGTCCCGCCGCAGCAATGGAAATGTTGCAGATCGAAGGCCCGGCCTTTGGCGCGCACTGGCGGGTTCGATCTCCCTCGGGTGCTGACCCGGATGCGATCATCCGCGCCATGACCCGCGTCATCGAAGAAATTGATGCCGCCATGTCGCCGTTTCGCGCACGCTCTGAAATCTCGCTTTTCAACCGCGCTGAAACCACAGATTGGCTACCGCTTTCACCCGCAATCCTCACAACGCTCGCCGAAGCACGCCGCGTTGCGGAACTGACGAATGGCGCGTTTGACCCTACACTTGGCGGTCTGGTCGGGCGCTACGGATTCGGCCCGATCACGACAGCGCCCGAAGGGGCATACCGCGATTTGGCGCTTGGCACCGATTGCGCGCGAAAGGCCCATTCGCGCCAGACGCTTGACCTGTGCGGAATTGCCAAGGGCCATGCGCTTGACCGTAGCGCAAGCGCGTTGAAATCGGCCGGCATTGGCACATTTTTCATTGAAATGGGGGGCGAGGTTTCAGCAAGCGGGCTGCGGCCCGATGGCTCGCCTTGGCGTGCGGCTATCGAACGCCCGCTGCCCGGCGCGGCGGCAGCGCATTGCGTTGTGGCGCTGCAAGGCGAGGCGCTTGCGACCTCGGGCGATCTGATCAACAGCTACTTCGTGGCCGGTCGCCGCTACACGCATATCATCGACCCTCAGCGGATGTCGCCCACAGATGGCGCGCTGGCCTCGGTCTCGGTTTTTGCGCCAGAGGCGATCACGGCAGATGCGCTTGCAACCGCGCTTTTTGCGATGGGGTCAGAGCGTGGGCCAGAGTTTGCCGAGCGGGTGGGCATTGATGCGCTGTTCCTTTCGCGCGTCGGGCAGGGTTTGCGCGAGACCATGACGCGCCGGTTCTCGGCGCGGGTCATTTACGGGTGAGGTAGCCATGGCAACATTTCTGATCACATTCGGACTGGTCCTTCTGGCCGTTGCAGGGCTTGCGGTTGGTGCCATCTTTGGCCGCGCGCCGATCAAGGGGTCATGCGGGGGCCTGTCTTGTATTCCGGGCGCGGACTGCGACGCTTGTCCGAACCATGAGCGCAAAGGTGATCTGACATGACCGCGCGACCACGCATCGCCGATTACATGGCGCGCGATCTGATCCTACTCAGACCGGATATGGAGATTCTGCACGCGATGAAGATCTTGCTGGAAAAGCGGATCTCAGGCGCGCCAGTGGTTGATGCCGAGGGACACCTCGTCGGCGTTTTGTCCAAGAAAGACTGCCTGCGCGCAGCCTTGCACGGCGCGTATTATCAGGAATGGGGCGGGCAGGTCGCTGCCTTTATGAGCGCCCCGGCCGCAACGCTTGATGTTGACCTTGATCTGGTCGAGGCGACAGAAAGCTTTCTCGCCAGCCCCTACCGCCGCTTTCCGGTCTTGCGAGAGGGGGAACTGGTTGGGCAGATCAGCCGGGCCGATCTGCTGCGCGCGCTGGTCGACAACTGGTCTGGCTAGCAACACACCGATCACGCCCGAGGCATGACCGCACATATCGCGCGCAAGGCAGCGCTTTCGTGGCAGCGGCTTCTTGACAGCAATCAATGCATGCGCGGGTGGGCGGATGCTAGGAAGCAGGATCAAAGTTCAGATTGGGGCTCTGCATCGCTATGGCAAGAAGCACCTCCAGAACATGGGCGCTGGTCATGAATGGCACGCGAAGCCGGATCTTGCGCGGACTTCCCGCAGGAGGTGAAAAACCACGCGCAGAACTGGTTCTTCGATCCGAGTCGCGTAACCTGCGCGACATCATGTCGGATAGACCGGGGCGGTCTTTCGCGTGGGGCCGCAAGGCGGCAATGGAATACGCCAGTGATCCGATTGCCGAAGACCAGCGCGAATTCGTCCGCCAAGTCATCGCACTATTGGAAAGCCATCGGCGTGCCGGCGATTTCGACAGATTGGCGGTTTTTGCCGAACACGACATACTTGGGCACCTGCGCCAACTGATGCCGCAGTCCTTGCGCAAGATAGAGATCTTGGAGGTTCCAAAGAACCTGCTTCACCTCTCGGCACCCGAGATTTCAGCGGCAGTTTCACAAGAGTTGAAAAATGTATCGTACCTTTCCTGATCGACGCGCGGCGGGTAGCGCACTGGCGCGCGAACTTGTGCGGTTTACAGGGCCGCAAACAATTGTTCTGGGCTTGCCGCGCGGTGGCGTGCCCGTGGCAGAGGAAATTGCGCGCGCGTTAAAGGCACCACTGGACATCATTCTCGTGCGCAAGATCGGGATGCCGAAGAACCCGGAACTGGCCTTGGGCGCGCTTGCCGGACCGGAAGGGCAGACAATCGTATTGAACAGCGAGTTGGTAAACGACTATGGCATCGACGCCGCCACGATCGAGGCACAGGCGGCACCCAAGCGCGTAGAACTTGCCCAACGCCGCAAGCTCTGGGGGGCACGTCTGAAAGCCGGGGCCCTAGAGGGCAAGGTGGTGATCCTTGTCGATGACGGCATCGCCACCGGTGCCACGATGCGCGCGGCCATAGCCGCCGTTCGGGCCGATCAACCGCGCCTAGTCATCGTCGCAACCCCGGTCGCCGCCCCCGACGCACTAAAGCGGATATCGAAGCTATCGGACGAGGTGGTTTGCCTGTCGGCACCCGTCGAGTTCTTTGCGGTTGGTCAACACTATGAAAGCTTTCCGCAAGTCAGCGACGATGAGGTTCGCGCCATACTTGCCGCAGCCGATTCACTCTCCCCCCTGCCATCGCAGCGGTCTTGACGGGCGGTTGTTCGCGCGACTTCCGGGCATTGTAGCTGTGGGTCAGGCGGGTTCCTGCGCCGTTGCGCTTCGTCAATGAAACCCTTGGGCCTTGGATTACCATCAATAGACTACGGCCCTTATGGCTGGGCTACGTTTTTCGAAAGGAAGCGCAATGCTTAATCTACGAATCTTGGTAGCGGCCAGCGTTCTAGGTGCAGCCCCAGCGTTGGCTCAGGACGCGACGCAGGAGTTTGCTGCCGGGCGCAGTGAATACCTTTCCGCATGTGCCGCGTGTCATGGCGAGACCGCCGACGGGAACGGCGAGATCGCGATCATGTTCAAAAGCCGCGTTCCAGACCTGACGGGGCTGGCGCAGCGCAAT
>NZ_JBFHIA010000184.1:0-6306 GCF_041596715.1 Phaeovulum sp. | reverse complement strand
GCATCGGTCAGGTTCAGCGCAGCACCTTGCAGCCGCATCGCCTGCGCCAGATCGCCCGCGCGCCGCGCCTCGGCTACCGCGTCGAGCAGTTGCTGATCGGACCAACCGTTGGTCAAATGCGTTTGGGCCAGATTTGATGCCTGATCATAGGCTTCAGCAAAGTCTGGCGCGGCCAGAAACGCCAGTTCTTGGGCGCGCGTGGAGGCGCGGGTGGCGACACCGGCAGCTATCGTGCGCACCTGCGCCGAATAGGCACCTTGATAGGGCACTTCGCCTGTGACGGCCGATTTCGGAAAGCACGAACCGTTGCGCGTGTTGAAGGTGAGCGCGGTGCAAGAGGGGTTGCCAAGGCAAGCCGCGGCGCAGGCCTCTAATGTGGTGTCGAATATCTGCCTGATATCTGTGCCGGCCAGATCGAGGTTTTCGCTCATCACCAGCCGCCGGTCTGGAACAAGCGGCGCTTCCTGCGCCAGTGCGGGAAATGCAAAAACGCTCAAAAGGACAGCAGTTACCAGCGCACGCATTAGAACACTCCTTCGGCGGTTGAATGGGGGGATGCTCTCACTTTCAACTCTATGGCGCAAGCAATGCCGCCCGTTTCGGTCGGGAATTAAGGGCTTGTTCACGCGGAGAGTGGAGGCTTCTTTCGAATCCGAAAGCCAAACATGGGCGTCTTGGGATGCAGGTCAGCATTGCCGACAAACTGGCGCAAGAACGTCGTGCGCGGCTCGCCGCAGAACGTCTGCTGGAACAGACGAAAGCCGAGCTTTTCGCAGCCAACCAGAAACTCGCGCAACATGCCCGCGCGCTTTCCGACCAAATCGTGGCGCAGCGACACGGGTTAGCGCGTGCGCAGGCGCAGACGGAATCGCTGCTGGGCGAAAACACCCGCGTGCGGGGCGATCTGGAACTGGCCACCTCGGCTGCGCAGATAGCAAAGCGGCGGTTGTGGGACGCGCTGGAAACCATCCATGACGGTTTTGCGGTATTCGACCACGAACTGCGTCTGGTGGTGGCAAACCGCGCGTATCTTGCGTTTTTCGACGGCCACGTGGCGGTAACGCAGGGGGTTGGCTACGATGCTGTCCTGAAGCTGATGGCGCAGCATGAGATGGTCGCGCTCGATGGCCGCGAGCCGCTGGATTGGCACCGTGAAATGATGGCGCGCGTCCGCCGCGCGAAAATCGTGCCCTATGTGCTGCGCCTTGCAAACGGGCGCTATCTGCGGCTGGCCGATCGTTGGGGCGGCGAGGGCGATCTTGTCTGTCTTGTGCAGGACATCACGAAAACCATGGCGCGCGAAACCGAACTGGATACGGCGCGTGCCGAGGCCGAGGCCGCAAACCGCGCCAAATCGGCGTTTCTGGCCAATATGAGCCACGAAATCCGCACCCCGATGAGCGGGGTGGTCGGCATGGCGGAACTGCTTTGTGAAACCACGCTGAACGAGGAGCAGCGGCTATTTGCCGAAACCATCAAGTCCTCGGGTGAGGCGCTGCTGAAGATCATCAACGAGGTGCTCGACTATTCCAAGATCGAGGCCGACAAGCTGCTGCTTTACCCCGAAGTGTTCGATCTTGAGCGCTGCCTGCACGAAATCATGGTGCTGCTTGGCCCATCGGCACGTGACAAGGGACTGAAACTGTTGGTCGATTACGACCTTTCTTTGCCCACACGCTTTGTTGCCGACCCGGGCCGGATGCGGCAGGTGTTGACCAACCTTATCGGCAACGCGGTCAAGTTTACACCCGCTGGCCATGTATTGGCGCGGGTGGTGGGGCAGGACCTAGGCGACGGGCGCTTTGATCTACAGATGACGGTCGAAGATACCGGCATTGGCATTGCGCCAGAATACATCGAGCATGTGCTGGGCAAGTTCAACCAGGTTGAAAGCGCGTCGAACCGTAAGTTTGAAGGCACGGGGCTGGGGTTGGCGATCACCCGGCAACTGGTCGAGTTGATGGGCGGCACGATCTGGCTAGAAAGCGAATTGGGGCGTGGTTCGTGTTTCGGCCTCAGGTTGACGGTGCCGGTCGCTGAACCGCACGAGGCGATCATCGGGCCGGTCGCACCGATCACGCTCAAGGCGGCGCTGGTGGTCGAAGAGCTTTCGGTCAACCGCGACGTTCTGGAACGGCAGTTGCAGACCTACGGCCTGCTGGTAACGGTTTGCCGCACTGGTGCCGAGGCGCTCGACGCGGTGGCGGCGGGCACGCATTTCGACGTTGTGCTGATTGACCAGCAGACCCCCGACATGGACGGGTTGCAACTGGTGCAGCGGCTACGTGACAAGGGAATGGAAGCGCCGATCCTGCTATTGACCACAAACCCCGATCAAGCCGCGATCGGGGCGATGCAGGGCGAGTTGGCGGCGGCGCTGGAAAAGCCGGTGATGCGCTCTGATCTCTTCCGCTCGTTGCAAGACATCTCGCATCCCGCGGCGGTGGCACCGCCGCAGGGGCCCACTGCGCCGCGCCAGATGCGGGTGCTTGCCGCTGAAGACAACCGCACCAACCAACTGGTGTTCCGCAAGATGGTGAAGGATTACGACATCGACTTACAATTTGCCGGCAATGGCCGCGAGGCGCTGGAGCTTTGGCAGCACTGGCGCCCCGATCTGGTGTTCATGGATATTTCGATGCCGGAAATGGACGGGTGCGAGGCCGCGCGCGCCATTCGTGACCAAGAGCAGGTGCACGGGCTGCGGCGCACCCCGATCGTTGCGCTAACCGCACATGCAATGGAAGGGGACGCAGAGTCTATTCTTGCGGCGGGGATTGACAGATATTTAACCAAGCCGTTGAAAAAACGCGAGATTGCAGAACAGTTGGCGGCCTATTGCCCGCAAGGCGCGCGCTGTTCGGTGGCCGAGGCTTTGCCGGAATAGGGCGCTGGCCGAGGGTTGCGTCAGGGCAGGCCGGTCGGCTACGCCGAAGCCTAGCTTGCCGCGATGATTGACAGGAACACCGCACCGAAACGCTCGGCGCTCGCGGTGCTCATACCGGGAATCCGCTCAAGAGCGGTGATGCTGGTGGGGCGACGCTCGGCGATTTTGCGCAGGGTGGTTTGGCTGCAACCCAGCAGGCGGTCTTGCCCTGCCGGGCCGCGCACAAGTTCTTGCTGCGCGGCTTGCAGCTTGTCGAACAGCGTGCCCGCCGCGCTACCGGCAAGTTTTAGCCGCGCCGGGTGCATGTGCGGCGCGCTGCCGGCGATCACCTCCAGAAACTGCGCGCCGAAGCTTTCGAGCTTTTTCGCGCCAACGCCGGAAATGCGCGCCATTTCGTCCATCGTCGTTGGCCGCACCTCGGCCATCTCGATCAGAGTGCGGTCGGGAAAGATGACATAGGCGGGGGCACGCGCCGCCTCGGCCAGCGCACGCCGCTTGGCCTTGAGCGCGGAAAGCAGTGGCGCATCTTCGTCGCTGACCAGCGCGCGTACCACGGTGGCGGATTTTGCGTGCCGCACGAGGTCGCGACGAAAGTGCAGCGTGACCTCGCCGCGCAGCACCGGGCGGGCAGCCTCGGTCATCACCAAGGCGCCGTGGCGGGCGGGATCGGGGCGCAGAAGGTCGTGCCCCTGCATCTGGCGAAACACTGATTGCCATTGCGCCTTGGTCAGCTCTTGCCCGACGCCAAAGGTGGGCAGGCCTTGATGCCCGCGCTCGCGCACCTTGTCGGTGACCGAGCCGGTCAGGATGTCGATCAGATGGCCCGCGCCAAAACTTTCGCCGGTGCGCAGGCAGGCCGACAGTGCCTTGCGAACGGCATCGGTAGAATCGAAGGTTTCGGGCGGCGTGTCGCAGAGATCGCAATTTCCGCATGGCGTTGACGCCTCGCCAAAATAGGCAAGCAGGCGCTGGCGGCGGCAAGCGGTGGCCTCGGCCAGCCCGAGCAGAGTGTTCAGCCGCGCATGGTCGGCGGCCTTGCGATCTGGCGGGGCTAGCCCCTCGTCTATCTGCGCGCGGCGCAGGCGAATATCGTCGGCCCCATAAAGGGTCAGGGTTTCGGCGGGGGCACCATCGCGGCCCGCGCGGCCAATTTCCTGATAATAGCTTTCGATCGATTTCGGCAGATCGGCATGGGCGACCCAGCGAATGTCTGGCTTGTCGATGCCCATGCCAAAAGCCACCGTCGCCACCACGATCAACCCATCATCCTGCTGAAAGCGCGCCTCGACATCGCGGCGCGCCTGCGCCTCCATCCCGGCGTGATAGGCAAGGGCCGAGTGGCCCGCCGCGCGTAGGGCGGTGGCAAGGGATTCGGTCTTGGCGCGGCTGGCACAATAGACAATGCCAGACTGGCCGCGGCGCGCATCGGCAAAGCCGAGGATCTGCGCGCGGGGTTCATCTTTGGGGGCGAAGGCTAGGTGGATATTGGGCCGGTCGAAGCCGCGCAGAAAGGTGGCGGGTGGGGTACCATCGAACAGGCGGGTGACGATTTCGGCGCGGGTTTCCTCGTCTGCGGTGGCGGTAAAGGCGGCCAGCGGCACCCCAAGCGCGCGCCGCAGATCGCCTATTCGCAGGTAATCGGGGCGGAAATCGTGCCCCCACTGGCTGACGCAATGCGCCTCGTCCACCGCGATCAGCGTGGTGTTGATCCGGCGCAACAGGCCCAAGGTCGCGGTGCTGGCAAGCCGTTCTGGGGCCATATACAAAAGCCGCAGGCTACCCGCATCGAGGCTGGCGAAGACATCTTCGGTTTCTTCGTCGGTATTGCCCGAGGTCAGCGCCCCGGCATCCACCCCCGCGGCCTTGAGCGCGCGCACCTGATCGCGCATCAGCGCGATCAGTGGCGAGATCACCACCGTCACCCCTTCGCGGCAAAGCGCGGGTAGCTGGAAGCAAAGCGACTTGCCGCCCCCGGTGGGCATGATCGCCAGCGTATTGCGCCCGGCCACTACCGCCTGCACAACCTCTTCCTGCCCCGGCCTGAAGGCCGAAAAGCCAAAGACCGAAGCCAGTAGCGATTGCGGGCTGGGCGCGGACACTGACTAGAAGCCGTAGAAGAAGCCCGCGTTATTGATCAGCGCGCGCTGTAGGATGATGACAATGATGAACATCACCAGCGGTGCAAGGTCGAGCCCGCCCATGTTGGGCAAAAAGCGGCGGATCGGGGTGTAAAGCGGCTCTAGCAGGCGGTTCAGCCCGAACCAGATCTGCGCCACCAATGGCTGACGGATATTCAGTACTTGAAAATTGATCAGCCAGCTCATGATGATATGCGCGATCATGATGAACCAGACCACGTTCAGGATGAGCATTAGGGCTTGGTAGAGCGTGATCATGGGGTTCCTCGTGTCGTTGCGGCCCCACAGGTATGTCAGCCGCGCCTCGCATGCAACCGCCCGCTGTGCCGCAACGTGCCGGGTTGACGGCGGCGGGGTGGTTTGACACCGAGGGCACAAAAGGGGGGCACCATGTATCCATATGTCCGGATGGTCAAAGAGTCGCTGAAATATCGCAACGCCCCGGCGTTGTCGTTGCTTGGCACGCATGTCAGCCACCACGTCTGCTGGCCGTGGGATATTGACCCGTGGATGGAGCTGAACAACGGGCGGACGCTGACGCTTTACGATCTGGGGCGCATTCCGCTGGCAATGCGGTCTGGTCTTGTGCGGGCGACGCGTGCGCAGGGCTGGGGGCTGACGGTGGCGGGCAATACGGTGCGCTATCGCCGCAGGGTGCAGATGTTCCAGCGGTTTGAAATGCGCAGCCGCGCGATCGGCTGGGATGCCCGTTTTCTATATATCGAGCAGACCATGTGGCGCGGCGGCGAGTGCACCAACCAGATGCTGCTGCGCATGGCGGTAACCTCGAAAAACGGCTTGGTCGCGCCCGATCGCCTTGCGGCAGAACTGGGCCATGCGGACCCTTCTCCGGCGCTGCCTGAATGGGTGCAGGCCTGGATTGACGCCGACGCCAAGCGGCCCTGGCCACCTGCGCCCTGATCTGCTTGCGCGGCGCACCGATTTCGGGCTTGATCGGCGAGCACCGGGCAGGGGAGCGTAATGGCGCGCGCAAGCAAGAAAATATGGGGTTGGTGGTTTTTCGACTGGGCAAGCCAGCCGTTCAACACGCTGCTGATCACCTTCATCTTCGCGCCCTATATGACCGAGCTGCTGGGCTCTGGCACAGCGGCGCAGACGATCTGGGGTTATGGCATCGGTGCTACCGGTTTTTTGATTGCCATTCTCGCACCCCTCTTGGGGGCGGTGGCTGATAAATCGGGCGGGCGGATGGTGTTCATCTGGCTGTTTTCGCTCATGTATGTCGTGGGGGCGTGGTTGCTTTGGTATGCAGCGCCGGGT
>NZ_JBFHIA010000183.1:0-6326 GCF_041596715.1 Phaeovulum sp. | reverse complement strand
GCGGCACCGATCAGCAGCCCAATGATGGCAACCAAGGAAAGCAGCAGGATGGAAAAACCGATATCGCTCATGGCTCGTCTCGATCAGCTCTCCCTCGAGCCATGTGATAGGCCTCTGTGTATCAGAAGCAAACGATCCTGCCGCGTATTGGCGTAATAAATCTGTGCTGTGGGCAACATGCCGCGCCACGGACTGGCGTCCGGGCAGGATTGTCGGTGCCAAGTGTAATCAGGTCAGCTTGCTGAGCTTGGCCCCGTTGGCGCGGCAACAAAAGAGACGTCGCGCAGTGTCAGGAGCTGTTTGGCTGGCAGCAAAAAATAGTCTTGCCCGAACACCGAGTCGCTGTTAAACGTTTTACAGTGAAACGTTTAACAGCGTGAGGATTCGTGTCCAAAAGACCGACCATCAAGGATGTTGCCAAGCTGGCGGAAGTGTCCATTGCAACGGTTTCGAACGTGATGAGCGGATCGAAGCCGGTGAATCCGGATCTGCGCGAGCGCGTGGAACGTGCGGCGCACGAGCTTTCTTACCAGATTGACCGCTCTGCCTCGCGGCTGCGCTCTGGTCAGACCAAGGTGGTGGGCGTTCTGGTGCCGGACCTTGATGACACGTTCTTCACTTCGCTGGTTTCGCGGCTGGAGGTGATGGCGGGCAAAGACGGTTACGATGTGATCGTTGCAAGCTCGCGTGACGATGTTGAATTGGAAAAATCGCGGTTGTCCGCGCTGCTGGGCTGGCGGCCCGCAGGGCTAATTGCGGTTCCTTGTTCCGACACGGTGCCTGCGATTCTTGCCAAAGAGGCGCATCGGCTGCCGATAGTGCTTGCTGACCGTGTTGTTAGCGGAAGCGCCGATATAGATTCGGTTACCATCGACAACTTCGAGGCCGGCGAAATAGCGGCCCGCCATCTGGTTTCGCTTGGGCACCGCGACATCGTGATTGCAGCATCGAGCCTGTCGATCTCGCCGATCAGAGAGCGTGTCCGCGGGGTCGACACCTTTATGCGCGCCGCAATCGGTGTTACGCCGATCGTCGTTGAATTGGGATCGAACGGCGAACGCGGTGCTGAACTATTCGCGCATTGGCTAGAGCGGAATGCCAGCCCGACAGCGGTAATTGCCCTGACAAACGTGACCACGCTCAGTGTGCTTTCGACACTCGCGGCGCGGCACATTGCGATGCCCGAACAGGTTTCGATCATCGGCTTTGACGATTATGCGTGGATGAGCGCGCGCAAGGCTGCAGTGACCGCCATCCGCCAACCGATTGATGAAATGGCACGAATGGTCTGGGATCGCCTGAGCGCGCGAATGCGCGGCGATGCCACGCCGCCGCATCACATCGAGCTCAACGCCACGCTTCAGGTGCGCAACTCGGTCAGCAACATGCGTGCCGCGAATGACGCCGACACAGATGTGACAGTGCCGCAAACGGCTGGGGGCGCGCCTGCAAAGGGGCGCAAGTCTGTCCACTGATCGCCCAAGGCGTGGGGCGCGAGTAAAGAGGAAGGGGAGGAACGATTGCGTAGCAGAAGCCTTGTCCATCTGATGCCGTTGATCGCACCGGTTCATGTCCTGATCCTCAGCGTCATCGTCATCCCGTCGATCTACGTGATCTGGCTCAGCGTCACACAATCCAGCTTTGGCAAAGCGCCAAGCTTCGTCGGTTTGGAAAACTACATTCGTGTGCTGACCGATCCGGCTTTTCACCGCGCGCTTTGGAACACGGTTGGCATTGTTGTCGTGGCCGTACATCTGGAGCTTGCGATAGGGCTGCTTGTGGCGCTGCTTTTTGCCAGCGGCTTACCACTGCGTAGATATCTGCTTGTCGCCGTGCTCGCGCCCTATGCGGTTAGCGAAGTGACCGCGGTCGTTATGTGGCGGTTTCTTTTCGACCCGGATGCAGGCCCGATCACCCAGATGCTGCAATCATTGCACCTTCCGATCCTAGATTGGTCGTTCGAGCCGACGCACGCGATGATCCTTATCGCGATGCTTACGATCTGGCTGCATCTGCCGTTCACGTTCATCATTCTTTACGCCGCGCGGCTTGCTATACCGCTCGATCTTTACGAAGCGGCGCGCATCGACGGGGCAACGCCATTGCAGGCATTTCGGCGCGTGACGCTGCCGCTGCTAGGCCCGGCGATCGTGGTGGCGTTGCTGTTTCGCTATATCTTCGCCTTCCGCATCTTTTCAGAGGTCTGGCTGCTGACAAACGGCGGGCCTGCCCGAACGACCGAAGTTGTGGCCGTCTACCTTTATCAAGAGGCGTTCAGCTACAACGCCTTCGGTACCGCTGCGGCTACTGCCTGGATCATGGTCGTAGTCTCGTTGTTGCTTGCGGTCGGCTACATTCTGGTACTCGGCAGACAGGTGAACGCCAATGCGCATTAAGCGTCTCATCATTGGCTCTGGTAAGGCTGTCGCGGTCACCGCGCTGCTTTTGTGGTCGCTGTTGCCGATTGCCTTTATCGTGATGTCGTCATTCAAACCGGGGCGCGAAATCTTTGCGGTGCCACCGCACTATATTTTCACGCCTACCTTGGATCACTTCACCACCTTGTGGACGCGCTGGGGGGTATTCTTCGACGGGCTCGTCAACAGCACGATCATTACCGCTGGTGCCACGGCGCTGGCTGTCATTGCCAGCACGGCGGCAGGCTATGCCTATTCGCGCAATTCCAGCCGCTTCCTCGACTCGAGCGTGCTGTTTCTTATCGTGGTCAGGCTGATCCCGCCGATTGTGGTCACGCTTCCGCTGTTTCCAATCGTGAATGCGCTGAACCTCAACGATACGCATGTGGTGCTGATGGTGCTTTATGCCACGTTTTTCGTGTCACTTGGCACGGTGCTGATGCGAACCTTCATCGACCAGATCCCGCGCGAGCTTGATGAGGCCGCGCAGATCGATGGCGCGGGGCGCTGGACGATTTTGCGCAGGGTGATTGTGCCACTGGCCGCACCCGGCATCCTCGCTGTCGCGGTGTTCGTTGTCGTGTTCGCATGGAACGAGTTTCTGTTCGCCTTCATCTTTACCGCCACCAAGGCAAAGACTGCGCCGCTGGTGATTTCAGAGATGATCGGCTCGATCGACGGGGTTGATTGGGGGGTCCTGTTTGCCGCCTCCACGCTGCAACTCGCCCCGGTGCTTTTGTTCGTCATCTTCATGAACCGCTATCTCGTCGCCGGAATGACGGCCGGTGCCACAAAGGGATGATCAACCGTCAACCTGGGAGGTCACTATGAACGACAGATCCGCATTCACTTTCACCCGGCGCGGTTTTCTTGGCACGACCGTCGGCGGCGCTGCCGCCTTGGCTGCCAATCCGACTTGGGCCGCTGGCAAGACGCTGAACGTGCTGAGCCACAAGGTGCACCAAACGGTATTAGGCACCGACGCGGGTGATCTGATGGCCGCGTGGAAAAGCGCCAACGATGCCGATATCAGCTTCACAACGTTCGATTCCAACCCGCTGCAAGACAGGCTTTTCCGCGAGGCGAGCTTGACCGATACTGATTACGGCGTCGGCTATATCATCGACAACCGGCCCACATCCGATATCGCCTCGCTGTTCGAGCCGCTGAACGATCTGGCGGTCAGCGATCCGATCGAGGATTTCGATGATATCGCGCATGGGCTGGTTCAAGGCATGACGGTTGACGGAAACCTGATTGGTATTCCGGTGCGCCACGCCACGCAGGGCCTGTTCTACAATGAGGCGTTGCTGGAAGAAGCAGGCATTGCGGCACCCCCGACCACGCTGGAAGAGCTTGTCGAGCAATGCAACAAACTTACCTTCACCTCAAAGTCTGGCACGCCGGTTACCGGCATGATCTTGGCAAGCGATCTGGCGTTGTTCCCGGTAATGTTCGCACGCGCGTTTGGCGGTGATTTCATCACCAAGGACTTCCAGCTTGTTCCGGACCCGGCGGCGATGGAGAAGGGGCTCGACGTTCTGCGCGGCATGTTCGAGTCCGGTGCATTGCCCCGCAGCTACGCCACCACCAAGAACGACGATCAGGTGACCTGGCTGCAACAAGGCCGCGCCGCCTTTACGGTGCTGCCGTTCGCGCGTTTTGCGCAGCTCAACAACCCCGAGCAGAGCAATTTCCCCGGCAAGATCAAGGCTATCGCCTTCCCGGGGTCGGCTACGCTTGCCGCCGACAAACCGATGGCGTCGATTGTCGAGGCTTGGGCGATGGTGATTCCGAAAAACGCCAAGGACAAGGCACTTGCGTGGTCCTACATCAAGGAAGTGTCGAGCAAACGCGTCACACTCGGCATGGCGCTGAATGGCAACGGGCCGGTGCGGGTGTCCAGCTACGCGGACCCGGCGCTGATTACCAAAAACCCACTGGCCGAGGTAGAGGCGCAGGTTCTTGCCAATGCGCGCGGTGCATTCCCGCCGTTCCCGGAAGCTGCGCGCGCACAAGCGACGATGCTGGAAGAGGTGCAACTTGCAGTGATTGGCAGAAAGACCGTCAAGGATGCGGTCGCCTCGATCATCGAACGCGTCACGCCGATGATGCCTGCCTGATAGCCAACGCCAAATACTGTCGCCCGGACCCTCTCCCGAACCGGGCGGCAGCACAATCTGGATAGCTCAATTGACCGCTAGTGGCTGCGCTGCGGCTTGAACAAGGAACGGAAGATGTCGAAGACCACAATCCGCTCGATACAAGAGCCGGCGCGCAGCATTCCCGTGGCGGCCGAATACGACGTGCTGGTGGTGGGGGGAGGGCCCTCGGGCCTGACCGCCGCATTGGCCGCAGCCGAAGACGGCTTGCGCGTCGGCCTTATTGAAAGCCGCAGTTTCGTAGGCGGGAATATGACGATCGGCCTGCCGGTGCTGGGTTTTCTGGGTCAGAAGGGCAACCAGATCATCGACGGCCTGCCGCAGAAGTTCATCGAGCGACTAAGGCGCGAACGCAACGGTGCCAGCGAGCACCGCCCTTGCCCCTTGCACATGGGCATAACGCTGGTCGAGCCAGAGGCGGTAAAGACAGTGGCGCTGGAAATGCTGACCGAAGCGGGCGTTGATGTGCTGTTCTACACCTTTTGCGTTGATGTCGTGATGAACGGCGATGCGATCCGCGGCGTTATCACCGAAAGCAAAAGCGGGCGCACCGCAACCCTTGCCAAGGTTGTGATCGACTGCTCGGGCGATGCCGACGTGGCCTTCCGTGCGGGTGTGCCTTGCGAAAAGGGCGATGCCCAAGGCGGCATGCAACCGCCGACGCTGATGTTCTGCCTTGCGGGTGTAGACACCGACAAGCTGCGCATGAGTGTTGCAAACGCGCCGCCAGAGGCGCGAACCTACCTGACCGATTTCATTCCGGCAGAGTATTTTGGGCAGAACAACCAGTTCATTCTGGTTGGCTTGCGCGAGTTGATGGCAAAAGCCAAGAACGAGCGCCACCTCGATATTCCGAACGAGCGCACGATCATCATTACCGGCCTGAAAAAAGGCGAGGTCTGGATCAACATGACCCGGGTCAAAGGCACGGATGGCACAGACGCCCGCAGCCTGACCAATGGCGAGATTCAGGGCCGCGCGCAGATCGACGATATCGTCACCTATCTCGTCAATTATGTGCCGGGGTTCGAGGCTGCCTACTTCACCAAAACGGCGCCGTTTCTGGGCATTCGCGAGACCCGGCGCATCGTCGGGCAATATGTGATGACGCAGGACGACGTGCTGAGTTGCCGCCATTTTGATGACTCGATCGCGGTCGCCAGCTACCCGATCGATATTCACCGGCCCGCGGATGACGGCTGCACGTTGATCTGGTGCGGCGACTGCTACGATATCCCCTATCGCTCATTGGTGCCGACCAAGGTTGCAAACCTGCTGGTTGCGGGGCGCAGCATCTCGGTCACGCATGAGGCGATGGGGGCAACGCGTGTGATGGCCACCTGCATGGCGATGGGCGAAGCGGCCGGACGTGCCGCCAAGATCTCGGTCCGTGGCAACCGGTCACCGGCGGATATCGACGTTTCCGAATTGCGCCGCCAGCAGATCGCGCACGGTGTCTATCTGCGCAATCCAGATGGGAGCAGGGCGACAGAGCTTGGCCCCGGTCAGACATCATGAGGTTCATCGCGCGATTCTTGATGCACTTCAACCACATATCGAAGATGGATCGGGCAAGGTCGTCGCAGATGACCCGAGAATTGGGCGGCATCGAAGGTTGCCATTTGGCGCAGGGGTAGTGGCATGACAGCAAGTTGTTTCATCGGCGTAGATGTTGGCACCGGCAGTGCGCGTGCGGGCGTGTTTGACGCCAAGGGCGAGATGCTGGCATCAGCCAAGCATGACATCG
>NZ_JBFHIA010000182.1:0-6437 GCF_041596715.1 Phaeovulum sp. | reverse complement strand
CCGCCTTCATGCCAACCACGTGATAGCCCGCATCGACATGCAGCACTTCGCCCGTGGTGCCGGACCCGAGATCGGACAGCAGATACAGCGCGGCCTTGCCGACCT
This sequence comes from Phaeovulum sp., assembly GCF_041596715.1. GTDB lineage: Bacteria > Pseudomonadota > Alphaproteobacteria > Rhodobacterales > Rhodobacteraceae > UBA6213. The sequence goes on along the minus strand of NZ_JBFHIA010000182.1, from coordinate 6,332 downwards.
CTTCTTGCGTCACGTTGCGCCGCAGGGGCGAGTTCAACTCGTTCCACTTCATGATATAGCGGAAATCGCCAATGCCACTGGCCGCAAGCGTCTTGATCGGCCCGGCGGAGATGGCGTTGACGCGCAGCCCGTCTTTGCCAAGGTCTTCGGCCATGTAGCGCACGCTTGCCTCGAGCGCCGCTTTTGCGAGACCTTGCACATTGTAGTGCGGCATCACCCGCTCTGCGCCGTAGTAAGTCAGGGTCAGCATCGCGCTGCCCGCAGGCATCATTGCCGCCGCGCGCCGCGCCGCCGCGGTGAAGGAATAGACCGAAATATCCATAGATACGCGGAAGTTTTCGCGGCTGGTATCGACATAGCGGCCCCGCAATTCGGCCTTGTCGGAAAACGCAATCGCATGGACCAGAAAGTCGATCTTGCCCCAAACCTCGGCCAGTCGCGCGAACAGCGCATCGAGCGAGGCGTCATCGGCCACGTCGCATTCGATCAGTTCGGTGGCGTTGATCGTTGCGGCCAGCGGTTGCACCCGCTTGAGCAAGGTCTCGCCCTGATAGGACAGCGCGATCTCGGCACCTTGATCCGCCAGCGCCTGTGCGATGCCCCAGGCAATCGACTTGTCGTTGGCAAGGCCCATGATCAGCCCACGCTTGCCCTCCATCAGTTTGCTTGACATCCGCTCTTCCCGCCATTGCTACTAAGGTCCGCAAGCTTTAGGCCAAAGCCACTGAGGCATCAAGGCGGCTTACGCGGGGGAAAGAATGAGCGACCGGAGTGGTATTTTTGCGGGCGACGATCCTTTTATCCTTGCGCAAAAGTGGCTTGCCGAGGCCGAGAAAACCGAGCCGAACGACCCGAACGCTATTGCGCTGGCAACCGTTGATGCCGCCGGGCTGCCGAATGTGCGCATGGTGCTGCTGAAGGAGATCGAGGCAGACGCCTTTATCTTCTACACCAACTATGAAAGCGCCAAGGGGCAAGAGCTGAACGCCTCGGGCCGCGCGGCCTTTGTGATGCACTGGAAAAGCCTGCGCCGACAGATTCGGGTGCGCGGGCTGATCAGCCATGAAGAGGGGCCAAAGGCAGATGCCTACTTTGCCTCGCGTAGCCTCAAAAGCCGCTTGGGCGCATGGGCCTCGCGGCAGAGTCGGCCGTTGACCTCGCGCAGTGCGCTGATGGCCGAGGTGGCGCGGGTGACGGCGCTTCATGGACTCAACCCGCCAAGACCGCCGTTCTGGGGTGGTTTTCGGCTTGTGCCGCTAGAGATCGAATTTTGGGCAGATGGGCCGTTTCGGCTACATGATCGCTTCCGCTGGGCGCGACATTCTGCCGCAGAAAACTGGGATATCACGCGCCTGAATCCGTGAATTTCACGCTTCGTGAAATGCAATGACGTAGATTTTACAGCGTTTTCCTCTTGCACCTTGGCCCGTAGTTGTGACACTTCACGCGCCGAAGTTGCATAAGAGAGAACGCTGGCCATGATTCAAGATCAGAGTGCACTGCGCAAAGTCGCGGGTCGCGTCAAATGGTTCGATCCGACAAAAGGCTTCGGGTTTGTGATCGACGCCGAAGGTGGCACAGATATTTTGCTACATGCCAATGTCTTGCGCAATTTCGGACAAGGGTCGGTAGCTGACGGCGCTTCTATTTCGGTGATGGCGCAGGTCACCCCGCGCGGCGCGCAGGCGGTCGAAGTGCTGGAAATCCTGCCCCCTGAAAGCGACCGACTCGCACATATCGAAGACCTAGATGAGACCTCACTCGAAGCGATCGCCGCCTTGCCTCTCGAACCGGCACGGGTAAAGTGGTTCGACAAGGTCAAGGGTTTCGGGTTTGCCAACGTGTTCGGCCGCAACGAGGATGTCTTCATCCATATCGAAGTGCTCAGACAGTCGGGGCTTGCCGATCTTGGGCCGGGTGAGGCGGTCGCGTTACGTGTGATCGACGGCAAACGTGGCAGGATGGCAGCACAGGTTCTGGCCTGGGAAGTTGCGGTGCGAGGAGTTTAGGTCATGCGTCGGTGGGGTGTTGTGTCGCTTTTCTTGTTTTTGGCGGCATCACCCGCAGCGGCGTTAGAGTGCCGCGATGACCTTGCGCTGTTCCGCTGGCCAGGCGGGCAGGCGCAATTCAACATCGAAATTGCCGATGAACCCGCAGAGCGCCAGCAGGGGCTGATGTATCGCGAAAGCCTCGCGACCAGTGCGGGCATGTTGTTTATCTATGACTATCCGCAGACCTCAGTTTTCTGGATGAAGAACACGTTGATCCCGCTGGACATGCTGTTCATCGATTCGACCGGCGTGGTGCGCCAGATCCAGGCTGACGCCAAACCGCTGGATGAAACCCATCTAGAGGGTGGCGACGAGGTGTTGATGGTGCTGGAAATCAACGGGGGCCTTGCGCGGCGGATCGGTATTCAACCGGGCGCCGAGCTTGCGCACCCGCGGCTTGATCAAACAACTGCGGCTTATCGCTGCCCATAGGCCTTCCCCTCGGCACACGATGCCGCTAGATAGGCCGTTGTCGGGGTGTAGCGCAGCCTGGTAGCGCGGCTGCTTTGGGAGCAGTAGGTCGCAGGTTCAAATCCTGTCACCCCGACCATTCAACCAAAATCAGATGTGAAGTTGACTTGCCATGTTGTCGCAGGGCCACGGGCACGCGCGGCCCGCCTTGCGGCGCGCGGACGGCGCATAGTTCATTTGATATTTGAGAAACCCCCGCCAAATAAGCGGCAATCCTTGATAATGTCGTCGCATCGGCGGGCAGGGTGCCTGTGGATGAATCAAAGGGCCTAAACCGCGGCACCGACGGCCCTCTGCGTCAACATCAAAAACATCTCTCTGGGGTCGAAAACTTTGTTGACCCGACCTCACAAACCCGTCAGCTTGTGCGAACCGGCCGGATTGCTACCAGATGTAGTGGTGGCGCGGCAGGTGCAAAGCTAAACCGCATCGCTTGGCCGATAGCAAAATGGCCAGAACCCCGAGTTTATTTCGGGGATAGGCGGGGCTTTGCGACACGAGGGTTAAGAAACGGGACGGGCAGATCATGAAAATCGAGCGTAAATTTACATCCGCGGCCTCTGGGGCCTATGGCGATATCGACTTTGCCACGATGGTTTCCGAAATCCGCAACCCCGATGGCACGGTGGTGTTTCGCAACGATTCCGTCGAAGTGCCGCAACATTGGAGCCAGGTCGCATCAGATGTGCTGGCGCAGAAATACTTCCGCAAGGCAGGCGTTGCCGCGCGGCTGAAGCGCGTTGCCGAAAAAGGCGTGCCCGAGTTTCTGTGGCGCTCTGTGCCCGATACCAAGGCGCTCGAATCCTTGCCCGAGGGGAAACGATTCGTGGGCGAGTCGTCGGCGCGGCAGGTGTTTGACCGGCTGGCAGGCGCGTGGGCCTATTGGGGCTGGAAGGGCGGCTATTTCACCACGGAATCGGACGCCCGCGCCTATTACGACGAAATGCGTTACATGCTGGCCATGCAGATGGCGGCACCGAACAGCCCGCAGTGGTTCAACACGGGGCTGCATTGGGCCTATGGCATTGACGGCCCGAGCCAAGGCCACTTCTACGTCGATTTCAAAACCGGCAAGCTGACCAAATCGGACAGCGCCTACGAACACCCGCAACCACATGCGTGCTTCATCCAGTCGGTCAGGGATGATCTGGTGGGCGACGGCGGCATCATGGACCTTTGGGTGCGCGAGGCGCGGCTGTTCAAATACGGCTCGGGCACCGGCACGAACTTCAGCTCGTTGCGCGGCGAGGGCGAAAAGCTTTCGGGTGGCGGTAAATCCAGCGGCCTGATGGGCTTTCTGAAAATTGGCGACCGCGCGGCGGGCGCGATCAAATCGGGCGGCACCACGCGGCGCGCCGCGAAAATGGTGATCTGCGACATGGATCACCCCGATATCGAAGAGTTCATCAACTGGAAGGTGCTCGAAGAGCAGAAGGTCGCCAGCCTCGTGGCCGGATCCAAGATGCACGAGCGCGAGCTTAACAAGATATTCGAGGCCATCCGCACTTGGGATGGCGACATGGTCGATGCCACCGACCCTGCGAAGAACCCGGCCTTGAAGGCCGCGATCCGCTCGGCCAAAAAGATGCTGATCCCGGAAACCTACATAAACCGCGTGCTGCAATACGCGCGGCAGGGCCATACCTCGATCGAGTTTCCGACCTATGACACCGATTGGGATAGCGAGGCCTATCTTTCCGTCTCGGGGCAAAACTCCAACAACTCGGTGCGCGTGACCGATGCCTTCTTGCAGGCAGTCAAGGACGATGCCGATTGGGCGCTGCTGCGCCGCACCGACGGCAAGGTCGCCAAAACCGTCAAGGCGCGCGATCTGTGGGATCAGGTGGGTCATGCCGCTTGGGCCTGTGCCGACCCCGGCATTCAGTTTCATGACACGGTGAACGCTTGGCATACCTGCCCTGAAGACGGAGAAATCCGCGGTTCGAACCCGTGTTCGGAATACATGTTCCTTGACGATACCGCCTGCAACCTTGCTTCGATGAACCTGCTGACCTTCTACAAGGACAACAAGTTCGACGCCGAAGCCTATATGCATGCAACCCGGCTTTGGACCGTGACGCTGGAAGTCTCGGTCACGATGGCGCAGTTCCCCTCGCGCGAGATTGCGCAGCGCTCCTATGATTTCCGCACGCTCGGGCTGGGCTACGCCAATATCGGCGGGCTGCTGATGTCGATGGGTCTGGGCTATGACAGCGACGAGGGCCGCGCCATTGGTGCCGCACTCAGCGCCATCATGACCGGCGTGTCCTATGCGACCTCGGCGGAAATGGCGGGCGAGCTTGGCGCCTTTCCGGGCTATGCCAAGAACGCGCAGCACATGCTGCGGGTGATCCGCAACCACCGCCGTGCCGCCTATTCCAAGGTGCGCGGCTACCATGGGCTTGCGGTGCTGCCGGTGCCGTTCGATCACGCGAGTTGCCCCGACCAAACCCTTGTCGAGCTTGCCAAATCCACTTGGGATGAGGCGCTGCGGCTGGGCGAGATGCACGGCTATCGCAATGCCCAAGTTTCGGTTCTCGCGCCCACCGGCACGATTGGCTTGGTCATGGATTGTGACACCACGGGCATCGAGCCTGACTTTGCGCTGGTGAAGTTCAAGAAGCTCGCGGGCGGCGGCTATTTCAAGATCATCAACCGTTCGGTTCCTGCGGCGCTAGAGGCGCTTGGCTACCGCTCGTCAGAGATCGAGGAAATCATCGCCTATGCCGTGGGGCATGGCAGCCTTGGCCAAGCGCCGGGCATCAACCACACAGCGCTTTTGGGCCACGGCTTTGGCGCGCGCGAAATCGAGAAGGTCGAGGCGGCGCTGCCCGCGGCCTTCGACATACGCTTTGTCTTCAATCAGTGGACGCTGGGCGAAGAGTTCTGCACCGGCACGCTTGGCATTCCCGCCGAACGGCTAGCGGACCCCACTTTCGACTTGCTGCGCCACCTCGGCTTTACCAAGGCGCAGGTCGATGCCGCCAACGACCACGTTTGCGGCACGATGACACTGGAAGGCGCACCGCATCTGAAGGCCGAGCACTATTCGGTATTCGATTGCGCCAACGCCTGTGGCAAGACGGGCAAGCGTTACCTGAGTGTCGAGGCGCATATCCGCATGATGGCAGCGGCGCAGAGCTTCATTTCGGGCGCAATCTCGAAAACCATCAACATGCCGAACACTGCCAGCATCGAAGACACGCTTGCGGCCTACGAGTTGAGCCACAGCCTCGGCATCAAGGCCAACGCGCTGTATCGCGATGGCTCCAAACTCAGCCAGCCTCTGGCTTCGGCGCTGATCGAGGATGACGAAGAGGCCGAAGAGATCATGGCCACTGGCAGCCCGCAGCAAAAAGCAGTCGTGATGGCCGAGAAGATCGTCGAAAAGGTGATCATCAAGGAGATCGTGCGCAGCCACCGCGAAAAGCTGCCCGAGCGGCGCAAAGGCTATACGCAAAAGGCGGTTGTTGGCGGCCACAAGGTGTATCTGCGCACCGGCGAATACCAAGACGGCCAGCTTGGCGAGATTTTCATCGACATGCACAAGGAAGGTGCGGGTTTCCGCGCCATGATGAACAACTTCGCCATCGCGATCTCGGTAGGGCTGCAATACGGGGTGCCGCTGGAAGAGTTTGTCGATGCCTTCACCTTCACCAAGTTCGAGCCTGCGGGCATGGTGCAGGGTAATGACAGCATCAAGAATGCGACGTCGATCCTTGACTATGTGTTCCGCGAACTGGCGGTAAGCTACCTCGACCGCACCGATCTTGCGCATGTGAAGCCGCAGGGTGCCAGCTTTGACGACAT
>NZ_JBFHIA010000181.1:0-6492 GCF_041596715.1 Phaeovulum sp. | reverse complement strand
CCTTCCAGCCCGGCGCGGTACGCCAGAACTTGGTTGCCAGTTGCGAGACCTTGGCCGCAGCAATTGTCGCAACTGCGCCGACATCGTCGCGCGCGCATCTGGTGCTGGCCGCGGTCGCATTGGAACGGCAAGACTGGCCGGGGGTGAGCCGCGAATACCTGCTGTCGCAGAGCACCGGCGCGCAGGAAGGCGCGGTTGGCCAAGCTAGGTTTGTGATCGCGGCCGCCGCCTATGGCGCGCTGGATACGCGCGCCAAAGCGGCATTCAGCGCCGACATCGGCATGTTGATTTCAACCGAAACGGGCCGCGCGCTTGTTGCGGACCAGTACCGCATCACCCCTGCGCTGCGCGAGGTAATCACCGCAGCCGCCGAGACGGGTGCGCCGGGCGATCTGCGCGCCTTTGTGGCCGCAATCCGAAGGGCGGGTGGCTGAGATGACGCAGCAGAAAGGCCAAACCGCCCCAATTCGGGCAAACTTCTTGGCGCGAGCGGTCGCGGCAGGCCCTGCGCGCGCTGGCCTTGATGGTGGTGCAGAACGCGGCGCACAGACCCGGCCCAATGCCTTGCGCGGCGGCGAAGAGATCGACATCCACCGGCGGCGCTGGAACCGTTTTCTCGCAGTTGCGGTTGTGCTCATCGTTGTGCTTTCGCCGCTGCCCGCAGCAAGCAACCGCGGCGCTTCATGGATGCTCTGGTCACTCGCGATCGGAATGATAGCGACCCTCTACTTCACCGCACTCGCACTGCAATCGCAGCCACGCCCGCTGCGCGCTGCGGCATATTTGCCGGCCTTTCTGCCGCTTGCCGCTTTCTTCGCCTATGCGGTGTTCCAGACATTGCCGATTGCGGCCCATCTGCCCGGATTCCTGACGGCCTTGCCAGTCGAGCGGGTGCCGGCGGAACTTGGCATCACACCTGTGCACCTGAGCCTTGCGCCAAACGCGACTTTGGTTGGGCTGGCGCGAATGATCGGCTCGGCGATGTTTCTGCTTTTGGTGATCGAAACGGCGGGGCGGCTAAGCCGCGCGCGCGTGATTGCATGGTCACTGTTTTTCAGCGTTCTCGTCTATGCCATGTGGGTGATGATCGCCCCGCGTTTTCAAAGCGATAGCAGTTTCTTGGGCGAAGCGGCCGCGTCCATCGGCACACCGTCTGGGCCGTTTATCAACCTCAATTCCTTTGCAACCTACCTCGGCATGGGGGCGATACTCGGGCTTGCGTTGGCGCTTGAACCTTCGCAAGCCCGCAAGATGCACCCCGCGCGGCTGAGCAGCCCTAAGACCGTCGCGCAGCTTGCGCTTTGGGTCGCGATCGGCGTGATTTTGGTGGCCATCGTGAACACCCAGTCACGGATGGGCCTGTTTGCAACGCTGGTGGGCATGGCGGTTGTCTGGCTTCTTTCTGCCGCACGGCGGGAACATGCAGGGCATAGATCACCCTCTTGGCTTGGCGCGTTGGCCGTGCTTGCGCTTTTTTTGGCTATTTTACTAAGCCAAGGCGAGGGTCTGATCGAGCGTGCCTTCGCGCTTCAAAAAGACGCCGCGGTTCGCGCCGAACTTTATGGGCAGGTCATTTCAATGATCCTGACGCGGCCGTTGACAGGTTTTGGGCTCGACAGTTTTGCACTGTCGTTCGAGCTGTTTCATGCCCCGCCCCTGACCGCCGCCTTTGCTTGGGATATGGCGCATTCAAGCTATCTCGCCCTCTGGTCGGAAATGGGGCTGATCTTCGGCAGCATACCAATGCTGCTAGGCGCAATGATCGTCTGGCGCCTGTTGCGCCTGTTGCGCCACCGCACCCATGACAAAGCGCTACCCGCCGCAGCACTGGCGATATTGGCGCAGGTGGCTGTTCATTCTCTGGTGGACTTCAGCCTAGAGATTCAGGCCAATGTCTTTTTTTTGCTGACCGTCCTCGGCCTTGCGCTGGCACGGCGCGAGCGGCCGGGGCTGCGCCTTGCGCGTGGCGAGGCGACATGAGCAACCTGCTGCATCGCCTTTTGGGCCGCGCTTTATCGCGCACGCCCACCACGGCCCGCGACGGCGTTTTCGGCGTGATGCGCGCGCGGCCACTGCCGACGATCTACGCCATAGGTGATGTGCACGGAAGGCTCGACCTATACCGAGAGCTTGAGGCGCGCATCGCCTCGGACGAGGTTACCGGCGAGAAGTTGGTTGTGCTGCTTGGCGACATGATCGACCGCGGCCCGGATAGTGCAGGCATGATCGACCATTTGCTGGCACCGCCCCCTGCCGGGCTGGCGCGGTTGAGCCTTGCTGGCAACCATGAAGACATGGCGCTGCGCTTCTTGCGCGCGCCCGACCCAAAGGCCGAATGGCTAGCGCATGGCGGCGTTGAAACGCTCGCCTCTTACGGCATTGTGCGTGACTTCGCCGAGGCACAATCGCTGCCGCGCAAGGTGCTGGCAATGCGCGTGGCGGCTCATGTGCCGCAAGAACATCTGGATTTTCTTGCCGCAATGCCGCTGTTTCTGCACGCCGGGCCATTCTTTCTCTGCCACGCAGGCATCGACCCTGCGCTACCGCTGGAGCGGCAGAACCGCCAAACCCTGCTGTGGTCGCGCCGGTTCGCCACCCCCGAAGGCCCGCCGCCGCGGGGCCTCGCCCCCGGCGGCAGTGTCATTCAGGGCCATATGCCGATTGCGCGGGCAGAGCAGCGCGACTGGCGGATCAACCTTGATACCGGTGCCTATATAACGGGGCAGCTAAGCGCGGTGCGCCTTGCAGAGGGGTATTCGCCAGAGTTTTTCTCAACCGGCGAGGCGGGTGTTTCTGCCGCCAACCGGCCACTCAGCAATCTGGAAATGCAAGGTGGCGCGTGCTGGGTCTGCAAATATTGGCCGGGTGCTTTTTCAAGTGAAAGATCAGATTTCAAAACCCAAGCAAGAGAATACTAGATGGCCCCCCCAGAAATCACGTCCGAGCAGGAAATCGACATCAGGGCGATCGCGGCATTGCTGCGCAGACAGGCGTGGTTGATTGCTGCGTGCACGCTGCTGCTGCTGGCGGTTGCTGCTGCGTATCTGGTTATTGCAAAGCCGACCTATACGGCAACCTCTTTGGTTTTTGTGGACCCCAACAGCAAATCGCTGGTGTATTCCGACAGCGCCTCGGTATCGGGCACCGGTGAAAATGCGCGCGTCGATAGTGAGGTCGAGATCTTGCGCACCCCCAGCGTGGCGATTGCGGTTGTGCGCGACCAAAACCTCATGTCGGACCCCGAGTTTGGCCCCGCGATTGGCACGTTTGAAAAGATCCGGGTGGCACTGGGTTTTGCGCCTTCCGAGGACCCGGGCAAAGATGCGCTGGTGCAATCAGCACTGCGGAAGTTCAGCGCGGCGGTTGACGTGCGTCGTCGTGGCATCACCTACCTGATCGGGGTTTCGGTGCGATCGGAAAGCCCAGATCGCGCCGCAGAGCTCGCCAATGCGCTTACCAGCGCCTATATTTCGGCGCAGATTGAAAGCAAGATTTCCGCGTCGCTGACAGCGCGGGACAAGCTGCAAAGCCAGATCGCCTCGGCGCAGGCTGCCTTGGCGCAAAGTGAAAGCGCCATCGACGGTTTCATCGACAATAACTTGTCGCGCATCGAAGCCGAAAGCGGGCGCGCCGATATCCAAGCGATGCGCGTGGCACTGGAAGATGCCGACAGCAAGCGTCTGTCCGCCGAAGTGCAAGTGGCGGATTTGCAAACCCAGCTTCAAGCACAGGATTGGGCCTCGCTGACCGCCGGGCTTGGTGACGCGGCATTGAGCGCGCTACAAAACCAGCGTGCCGAGCTTGAGCGCCAGCTATCGGACGTTGCGGCAGATGCCGCCGAAGCGGTGAACCTGCGTTTGGCCTTGGCGGCACTTGAGGCGCGGCAAAGTGAAACCGCTACTGCGGCCATCGCGCGGGTGCAAAGCGGCGCGGAGTCATTGCAGCAATCAAGCGCCGATCTGCGTGACCAGATCCGCGAAACGCTTTTGACAGGCGCAATTCCTTCGCAAATTCTGACCGAGCTTTACGGCTTGCAGCAAGAGGCGACGATTGCGCGCAGCCAATACAACCTTTTGCTGTCGCGGATGCGCGAACTTGAAGTTCAGGCGGCGGTGCAGATCGCCGACAGCCGCGTGGTTTCGCCAGCACTTCCGCCCAACGCCCCAAGCTATCCCAACATGCGCATGGTTCTGGCATTGGCGCTGGTGTGCGGGCTTGGGCTTGGCGTTGGTTTGGCCTTCCTGAATGAGTATGTCATCGGTGGTATTACCTCAGAGAGCCAGTTGCGCGATGTGCTGCGCACGCGCGTTGCCACGGCAATTCCGCTTGTCGCATTGAAGCCGGACAGCCAGCGCAGCATTGCCGATGGCGTCATAACCGAACCACTCGCGCCCTATTCGGAATCCATCCGCAGACTGCGCGCGACTATCGAGATGACCTTGGGGCGCGCGCAATCCGGAACCGTCGCCGATGACGCCAAAAAAGGGCGCGTGATAGTCGTAACCTCGTCAGTTCCGGCCGAGGGAAAAAGCACAACGGCGCTGGCGCTGGCGCGCGCCTTCGCGCAGGCGAAGCAGCGGGTCTTGCTGGTTGATGCCGATCTGCGCAAACCAACGTTGCACAGGTATCTCGGCGTTTCAGCCGCCACTGGAATTGCCGATTGGCTGCGCGATCCGGGCAATGAAGAGTTGGGCAATGAGCTGATTTCAAACGACGCAATAAGCACTGTGTCGATAGCGCTTGGAACCGAGCGCGCCTACGCCGAAACCGACCAACTCTTGGGCGGCGCGGCCTTTGCAACGCTTGTGGACTTGGCACGAGATGCCTTTGACATCACCATTATTGATACCCTGCCGCTGTTGCCCGTGGTCGATACACGCTATCTGGCAGGCTACGGCGACATATTGGTGATGGTCGTGCGCTTTGGCGCGACGGGGCACAACGAGATCCGCACGGGCCTATCGATACTCAACGACTCCAAGCGACCGGGAACCGAGATCATCGCGGCGCTGAACCATCAGCCGAGCAACTCGAAATCTTACCGCTATGCTGGGTATTACACCGAATATGGCAGCGATGCTTCCTGACCTATCCGCGCCGCGGGCAGTCAGGCGCGGGAATTGCCGGGCAACCAGCGCCCTGTTCCGCGATCAGCCTGGGCGGGTTAGCGCGCCCAGACTGCAAGCGCCGCGGCCTTGCCTTCCCGGCGGCGCTGGCGCGATCTTGCGCGGCTGCGAAAATATCTGAGTCCCGTTAGATAGATAGCAACAAAGGCCAGCGCAAATACCGCGACCCCGGCAGCGGCGGCAGCAGAGCTGTTCCACAGCAAGACCCCCGCGACAATCGGGGTTGCAATCATCGGCAGCATGACGACGGTGGCAATCGGATTGCTGATGTGGCGGCGGCCGCGCCCGACCACGCAGATTTCGATACCGCGCATGATCAGTTGGTGAAAATGCATCTGGTCAGGCTTGTTGATACCCCTCCCCGACCGGCTGCGACGCCAGATTGCAAAAAGCGTGTCGGCGATGGGCCAGAAAAATACCAGCATAATCGCCCAAGGGCTGACTTCGGGCGATCTGGCGACGAGGACGATCCCGATCCAGGCCAACGCATGGCCCATCGAATAGGCGCCCGCATCACCCAGAAAGATTTTCCCGTAGGGAAAGTTGAAAACCAAAAAGCCAAGAATGGCGGGGACCATGACAAAGGCCATTGTTGCAAGCGTGGTATCGCCCGCCAGCAAAGCGATGCAGGCCAGCCCGAGCGCCACCAGAATACCCGTGCCCGCAGCCAAGCCATTGAGGCCGTCGATCAGGTTGAAGGCATTTGCGATACCCGCCGAAGCAAAAATCGTAAACGCCACGGCGAGAGGCGTGAATTGCAACAGCGCATCCACCATCGGTATGTCGATACGCACGACCCAAGTTTCCAGCATCGCCGCCGCAAGTGCTGCCGAAACTGCCGCGGCAAGCAACCTGCGGTTTGGCGAAACGCGAAAACCCAAATCCTCGGCCAGCCCGGCCAGAAATATCGGCAGCAGCGAAAGCGCCAGAAGGCCAAAGCTTGGATGCCGCGGGTTGGCGGGTAGCCAGATACAGGCGACCGCAAGCGCCAAGACAAAACTGACGCCACCAATTCGGGGCGTAGGCTCGCTATGCGCCGCTTGCACGGCGCGGCCATCCTCGGCACGCGCGGTGCGGGAAAGATGCATATGTCTGGTTGCAACCAGAATTGCGCAGGTGAGAAGCGAGATAAAAAAGATGACGCCAGAAGGCGCTACCACGCTTGGGTACATATCGCAAACCCCTACAATCGTTAACTTTTCTACTCTAGGTAGTAGACTGCGATAAAATATATTTTGCAAGGCGAGTCTCGGGCCCCAGACCGCAGCACCAAAGCCACCCCTTGCCGCCCCAGCCGAAGGCCTTGTTTTGGAACTCTTTTAAAGACAGCTCAAACCACCTTGCGCAGCCCCAAGGGGCACGCGAT
>NZ_JBFHIA010000180.1:0-6520 GCF_041596715.1 Phaeovulum sp. | reverse complement strand
TTGGGGCTGAATGGGCCGCCCATGCCGCAGCGCGATCGGCGTGTCACCGTGGTGCTTCTTGAACGCCCGCGTGAATCCTTCCGGCGATGAAAAGCCATAGCGGCGCGCGACCACATCCACCCGGTGACCTTTCGCGATGTCTTGCCGGGCCAGCGTCAACCGCCAGCGACGCAGGTATGCGGCAGGGGTCTCTCCGACTTCGGCGAGAAAGGTTTCTGCGAAACGGCTGAGAGACATGCCCGCAAGGTGCGCGAGGTCTTCGTTGCGCCAGGTCTGGCCGGGGCTGTCGTGCATCGCCACGATGGCCCGGCTGAGGCGTTGATCGGAAAGGCCGGCCAGAAGGCCGGGCTGCGTAGAACCTGCTTCGATCTGGGCGCGCATCATCCGCACGATCAAGACCTCGCCAAGGCGGCTTAGCACGGACTCCACCCCGCATCGACGCCCGGCAATCTCGGACTGCATCAGGCGCACGAGGCCGATGCTGTCGTGATCCCCGGTCAGGTCGATTTCCACGGTTTCCGGTAGCGCCGTCAGCAGGGGATTGTGCGCACCACTCCAATCGACGCGCGCACTGAACAGAACCTCCCCGTCATCGACCGTGGGGTCCGCGCTGCGCGCGTAGAAAACCGCCCGCTCGGGCGTGCCATCCGGTGCCGCGAAGGCGACAAGGTTGGCCTCGGCCAGCGCCACAGGCACAACGGTCAGCTTGAACCGGTCGATCAGGGTGGTGAGTCGGTCGAATCGTTCCATCTGGGTGTTTTGGTCTGATTTCTGGGTTTATTGTGACTATAAGTCTGGTATGGTCTGCACGCAACCTTCCTGACAGAAAGACAGACATGCTTGTTCCCCGCCAGAAAACCCCGGATCTGAAACTTCCGACCCTCGAGCACGGCGATTTTGACCTTTCGACCGAGGCCTCCCAGCGCGGCACCGTCATCTGCTTCTATCGCGGACTGCACTGCCCGATCTGCGCAAACTATCTGACCGAGTTTCAGAAGCGGGTCGCCGATTTCGCCGAACGCGGCGTCGGGACCATCGCCATCAGTTCGGACGGCGAAGAGCGCACCCGCGAGATGGCCAAGAAAATCGGCGCCGATACGCTGCGCTTTGGCTATGGCCTGTCGCTGGCGAAAGCGCGCGAATGGGGGCTTTATATCTCGACCTCGCGGGGCAAAACCTCGATCGGTATCGAGGAACCGGCGCTGTTCTCCGAACCTGGCCTGTTCATGGTCACGCCCGAGCAGTCGCTCTACTACGGTTCGGTCCAGACCATGCCCTTCGTGCGGCCGCATTTCTCGGAACTTGTCGGGGCCTTGGATTTCGCGATCAAGAACAACTACCCCGCGCGCGGAGAGTATACCGGCGCGGTGTAATCGACAGCAATGCCGCGGACCTTCAGGTTGCCCGATCCAGCGACAGGACGGTCCGCAGGCTACGCGCGCCAGCATTCAAAAGAACTGTGGAATCGCGTTTAGATCAGCAACCTGAACTAAGCTTGGGTATCTTACGCCCAAACTTTAGGGCTATGTAGATGCCCACCTCGGAAAGTAAGCGCCGCGGTGGGCCGCACGTAGCCACAGACAACCGAAAATATCGCCGTTGATCTGATTTTCTGGAACAAATCGCGCGGGCCGTAATGGCCGCATTGCTGACGATTCAAGCGGTTTTTCAATGTGGGCGCTCTGTTGGCTAGGCTGCCGCAACAATCATTTTATCAAATGATTTCAATAGCAGGTGGCGGAGCAGGTGGGCCTGACGTCGAACCTTCTCTTCACATCACCAATACCGTGCAGCATGGGGTATACTTGGATATCGTCTCTCAAGCCCCAACCCAGCACGAATCCCGTCGTCGGACCTCAGGTTCGACAATAGCGAATGTCATGCGTTTTCGGACACTCGCGGCGCTTGACCGCAAGTGTCACTTTACGAACCAAGGGTGAGTGCTCTAGCTGCGCCAGTGACCACTTCTCATACCTGTCTGAAGCGCTCGCAATCGCCGCCGCCCCTGTTTCCTATTCCGCAGCCATCAGCGCCTCTCGCTCTTGTTGCAAACGGCGGGACGATGCGCCGGGTTGCGCCCCCCAAGCGGTGATCCAGCGGTAGAATACCGGTGTCAGGAACAGGGTGAAGACCGTGGCGAAGCCAAGCCCGCCGACGATGACCCAGCCCACGGCGACGCGTGCCTCGGCCCCTGCCCCGGACGACAGGACAAGGGGCAATCCGCCAAAGACGGTGGACACCATCGTCATCATCACCGGGCGGATACGAAGGCGCAGGGCGTCGCGGATCGCGCTGTCGATATCCTGGCCAGCCTCGCGCAACTGGTTGGCAAATTCGACGATCAGGATACCGTTCTTTGCCATGACACCGATCAGTAGAACCAACCCGATCTGGCTGTAGTAGTTCAGCGAACCGCCGGTGATCGAAATGGCCAGCAATGCGGCGGCAAGTCCGAAGGGCACGGTCAGCATGATGACGACGGCGCTGGCGATGCTTTCGAACTGCGCCGCAAGGACAAGGAACACCACGATCACCGCGACGCCGAACACCATGTACATGCCCGACTGGCTGTCGCCCAGCGACGCCGCCTCACCCGTGAAGATGATCCCCATGCCATCGGGCAGGATTTCGGCGGCAAGCTCCTCGACCCGTTCCATCGCGGCCCCCAGATCAACATCGTCCGGCAGGTTGGCCTGAACCGAGACAGCCAAGGTGCCGCCCTGCCGTTCGATCGAGGATTGGCTGACCGTGGGAGTCAGCGTCGCGGTCGAAGAAAGCGGCACGTATTCTCCGCTGGGAAGGCGGAGATGGATGGCCTCCAGGTCGTTGGGGTCGTTGATGGGTGGCCCACCGGGGACCACGCGTACATCGGTTTCGGTGTCGTCCAGAAAGACACTGACCGCGACGGAACCTTGGGTAAACGCGCTGATCGTTTGGGTGATCTCGGCCTCGTTCAGGCCGAAGACGCTGGCCATTTCCTGGTCCACCGTGATTTCGTACTGCGCCTGCACGCTGTCGCCCGAAACCTGCGGGTTGGAAAAGGTATCGTCCTGGGCCATCGCGGCGACAAGCGCGTCGGCGGCCTCGGCGATCTCGTCAACGTTGGTCCCGCTGACCGCAAAGGTCAGCCCGTTCCCGCCGCCACGAATGTTGAGGCTGTTCGGCGAAATCGCGAAGACCTGCACGCCGGGGACTGTCGAAAGCATGCCGTTGATCGGCTCCATGAGCTCTTGTTGCGACCAGTCCCGCTCTGACCAGTCAGGCAGACGCGCGATGATGAAGGCCGTGGTGCCGCCGCCGATGCCGATAATGCTCTGAACCGACGTGATCTGCCCGCTGTCCTGAAACGGCGCAAGGATGTCTTCGATCTGGGTGATCTGGGAATCCAGGTAATCCGCAGTCGCGTCGGATGCGCCGCGCGCCTGGATCAGGAAGAACCCGCGGTCCTCGGTCGGCGTGATCGTGGATGTCAGCTTGCCGGCCGCACCCGCCGCGATGATGGCGAAACCAAAGGCAATGGCCATCACGATCAGGGGTGCCCGGATGGCGCGGTCCACCAGCCAATCGAACCCTTGCAGCAGGCGGCCCGGGGCTTTCGTGGTCTGACGGTCTTCCGACTGAAGTTTGCCGGGGTCCAGCTGGGCCGCCAGAACGGGGGCCAGCGTAAGTGCCGCGACCGAGGACAGCGTGACGGCGAACGCCAGCACGAAGCCGAACTCGCTGAACACGCCCCCGGCCTGACCGGGCAGGAACGATATCGGGATGAACACCGCCGCCAGCGTCGCCGTGGTCGAAATGACGGCGAAGAACACCTCGTTCGTGCCCGCAGCGGCGGCGGCGAAGGCACCCATGCCCTCCTTGCGTTTGCGCACGATGTTCTCGACCACAACGATGGCGTCATCCACCACCATCCCCGTTGCCAGAACCAACGCCAGAAGGCTGATCGTGTTGATCGAGAACCCGGTCAGCCAGATCGCCGCAACAGTTCCGACCAGAGCGATGGGAATGGTGACGGCGGGGATCAGGGTTGCGCGTGGCGAGCGCAGGAACGCAAAGATCACGAGGATCACAATACCCGTCGCCATGCCGATGGACTTGACGACTTCGTTCAAGGCCCCTTCGATGAAGGCGCCATCATCCGATGTGATGACCAGCTCGACCCCTTCGGGAAGCTGTCCGCGCAGTTCTTCGACGGCCTCCTGCACGGCCAGCGAGATTTCAAGCGTGTTACCGTCCGACTGGCGGGTGATGTCCAGCCCGATGGCGGTCTGCCCATTGACACGAGTTGTTACATCGGTGTCTTCGGGCAGCAGTTGAACGAGCGCCACATCCTCGACCCGCGTATTGGAATCGATCAGGATCTCGCCGATGGACTCGACGGTGACATCCGCGTTGCCGACGCGCAGGGCGATGGTCTGGGCGTCCGTTTCAAGCGATCCCAAGGGGGTATCGTCGCGCAGGTCCGTAAGGGCCTCGATAACGTCGAAAACGTTCAAACCCCGGCTGAGCAAGAGGCGGTCGTCAAGCGTAACGCGAAACTCGTTCGACCTTTCGCCTCGAATGGTAACCTCGGCAATGCCATCGATGAGGGACAGCCGGTTGTAGATCGGCCCCTCTGCAAAGGCGGTCAGTTCATCCAGCGTGAGATCGCCCAATACCGCCAGCCGAACGATCGCGCTTGCATTGGTGTCCGATTTCGAAACGGAGGGGTCGTCGTCCAGATCGCTGGGAAGCTGGCGCAAGGTGGCCGATATGATTTCGCGGGCTTCATTCGCGGCCACGTCGATGTCGGTATCATCGGAAAGGTCGATGGTGATGTTGCTCGACCCCGTCGAGGAACTGGACTCGATGTAGGACAGGCCTTCGAGCGCGCTCAGCGCGTCTTCCAGAACCTGCGTAATCTCCTGATCGACCGTTGCGGGCGTGGCGCCTTCGTACTGGGTGCGGATGGACAGCACGGGCTGATCGACATCCGGCATTTCCCGAACGTCCACGGAGGTCAGCGCCGCCAGCCCCGCGATCAGGATCAGGAGATTGACGACCACCCCGAAAATGGGGCGTGCGACGAACAGGTCGGCCAGCCCCGAGGCGGCGCGTTGAAGAGTTGGCTTGTTCATGTCGGTGCCCTGTCGGGTTGCTGGGGTTCGGAATTCGCATCGGTGATCGCAGAGCCCGCGCGCAGCTTGTGCGCCCCCTCCGAGACAATCATCGTGCCTTCTGGTAAATCGACATCCAGCCAGACCAACTCGTCGCGGCGATGCAGGATCGCGACCGGGACGCTCTGCGCCTTGCCGTCGTTCTCGTACCAGATGCTGGCCCCGTCGCGCGACCACGTGATGGCGGTCGTCGGCACGACCGGAAGCGGTTCGCTAATCGTGCTGACCTGCGCGGTGAAGGTCATGCCGGGCCAGAGCATGCCGTCGGGATTCTCGACGCGGGCCTGCACCGTTACACTGCGCGTGACCTCGTCTATCCGGCTGTCAAAGGCCGTGATCTCGCCCTTGAAGAACCGCCCCGTCAGGGACGGGGTTTCAAGCGTGACCTCGCGCCCGAGCGCCAGCAAGCTGACGGACCGTTCGGGAAGTTCGAATTCGACCAGCAATGCGCCGGAATCATCGATCGTGACGATCGCTGTGTTCGCATTCAGGTAGTCGCCGACATTCACGTCGCTCAATCCGATCCTGCCCGAGATAGGGGCGCGGATCGTCAGGTCTTCCAAGGCAAGCTCGGCCTGCGCGACGGTGGCTTCTGCCTGTCGCTGCGCCAGCCGCGCATCGGACAGAGTTACGTCCGAAACCGTCAGGTTTCCCGATTCCTGCAGGCGTTCGTAACGCTCGACGGTGGCAGTAGCTTGTTCAAGCGCGCTTTGAGCGGTCTCGAGGGTCAGCTGGGCGACGCGCGCGTCAAGCTGCACCAGCACGTCCCCCTGCTTCACTTCTGCGTTAGGCGTCAGGATGACCTCGATGATCCGGCCCGAAACATCGGCGGTCACGGTTGCGCTTCGGATGGCTTCCGAGTTGCCGATCGCGCGGAAAACGTCCTCGAAAGGACGTGTGTCCAAAGGGGTCAGCGCAACGACCGTCCCCCCGCCACCAAACGGGCCGCCCGCCCCACCCGGAGGGCCGCCGAATCCAGCAGGACCGCCTTGCGCCTGTTCCGCCGGCAAAGCGCCATCCGCGTCAGGCATGATCGCGCTGGGAACGCCAAAGGACCACACATAGGCCCCTCCGACGATGACCAGTGACGCGATTATGGATAGCAACAATTTCATGTTCGAGCCTTCTCGTTATGTTCAGATGCGAGGGTCCGAGAAGCGCCAATCAGCCCTTCCCAGACAGCGTCCAGTGCCGCGCCCAGCGTGATATTGCCTTCGCGTGCTACAGGAAAATTGCCTCGCCTATTGCTCCTGTAACGTTGTTCGCGAGAGAAACCGTCGTTTGCCGATTTTCCACGCGATGGCCCAACGCGTCGGCAAGCGCTTTTCATTCGGCCATGAGGAACACATCGAAGATCGCGCGTA
>NZ_JBFHIA010000179.1:0-6526 GCF_041596715.1 Phaeovulum sp. | reverse complement strand
GCGGCCACAGGGGGCCGCCATGCGCGCGCCACGGAGCTATTTTTTCTTCACGGTGATCCGCGCGCGAAGTTCTTCGCGCAGATTGCCTTCGTCTAGCCCGTTATCCCGCGCAAGCCGCTTTAGGCCGAAATGCACGCGCGCCATTTCCTGATAATATCCGGTGAAGGCGTAGTTGATGGCAGCGCCCGCCACGGCACCCAGCACGGGGGCCGCCTGTGCGGCGAGCTTTTGCCCCAGCACCGCCGAAAGCCGGGGGGCGACCTTGGAAATCAGCGCATTCAGGCTTTGCCCCGTTACGGTCATCCGCGCCGCCAGAAACCCGGTTTCGGCACCATCGTCGAGCTTCATCGGCCCGGCGGAGGCGAAAACCGTGATACATTCCATCTGCACCGCCTCGTCAGCCGGGTCAAAACCGTGCTCGGCAGCGATGCCCTGAATGGCGCGCAAAAGCACCGTGACAGTAACCGGCAATTCGGCCATCGCACCGGGCAGGCCTGCAAAACCACCCGCCGCCCCCATTGCGGTGGCAAGCGCGGTATTCAACCAATCTGCCTTGTCAGTCACCATATCGCGCGAGCGGTTCGCGGCACCGAGGGCGGCGCGAAGCGCGGCTTCGGTTGCATCATCAAGGCGGCTTTTCACCGGCGCGGGAAGTTTGTCGAGCAGCGTCTCGGCGCTGCCGCCAACCATGCTGAGAACCTGCATTCCAAGACCGCTGGCACCGCGATGCCGACGCGCCAGCGCATCGAGTGCGGCCACAACCTCGGTATCCGCCAGCGGCGGAAATACCGTCATGCGCGCTGCCGAGTTGCCCGTATCTGCCATCTTACCTCTCCCCCGCCATGCGGAGAATATAGGGGGGCGGGGGCGGCACCAAAAGCCCCTTGCCGCCGATAGCGAGGGGCCGCTTTTTTACGCGGCCTTTGTGACCTCGCCCCGCACGCCGTCCCAAGCGCCGGGTTGCAGGGCAAGGCCCAAGATGCGGTCGGGGTTGGTGGGCGGCGGCATCAGCACGCCCTCTAGCCGGGTAAAGCCAAAGCGGTTGTAGTAGGGCGCATCGCCCACCAGAAGCACGCGTTCCCAGCCCAGCCTGCGCGCCTCGGCAAGGCTTTCGTGCATCAAAAGCCCGCCCAAGCCCTCGCCCTGACGGGTTGGGTGCACCGCGATCGGGCCGAGTAGCAGCACACGTTTGCCGCCCACCAGCACCGGCCAATAGCGGATGACCGCGGCCAGCACCCCATCGCCGTCGCGCAGAACGAGGCAAAGTTCTGTCACCGGGCGCACGCCATCGCGCAACCGATATGAGGAAAGGGCAGTGCGGCCGGGAGCAAAGCAGAGGTCGTAAAGCGCCTCTACCTCCCACCAGTCTGCCTCGGTTTCTTCTTCGAGCCGATACACGCCTCGCTGCCCCTTTCCCCGAATCTGCTTGAAATCGCGCGTAACATGCGCGCTTGTCGGGGGCAAATCCCAAGAGGTGCGCCCATGTTCTATCGCCCCGAAGATGGCCACGGCCTGCCGCATAATCCGTTCAGCGCAATCGTGGCACCGCGCCCGATTGGCTGGATTGCGACACGCGGCAGTTTGGGCTGCAACCTTGCGCCCTATTCGTTTTTCAACGCCGTGGCCTATAGCCCGCCGCAGGTTATCTTTGCCTCGACCTCGGCCAAGCCTGACCGCGCGGGCACCAAGGACAGCATGGCCAATATTCGCGAAAGCGGGGTGTTTTCGGTCAATATCGTTTCGCGCGAAATGCTGGAGCGGATGAACGAAACCTCGGCCGTGCTGCCCGCCGAGGTGGACGAGTTTGACCATGCCGGGGTGGAAAAGGCCGAATGTGTCAGCATCCCTTGCCCGCGCGTGGCCGCCGCCCCCGCGACGCTGGAATGTCGGCTTGTGCAGATTGTGCAGTTGCGGGGGGCGGCCAATTTTTTGGCGATTGGCGAGGTTACGGGGGTGCATATCGCGCCCGAATGCCTGCGCGATGGGCGCGTGGTGTTGCCTGCCTCGGGCTTGATGGCGCGGATGGGCTATCAGGATTACGCGGTGATCGAGCAGGTTATTTCCCTGCCCCGGCCCGGCGAGCGCTAAGGCTGCGAGCCGCAACCCTTGACCGGCAGGGGGTGGGTGCGCGAGACTCGGGGCCGCAAGGAGGAGGCAGATCATGGCTGGTGGTTGGGCGCGCGACGGTGCGGTGAACGAGCAGATCGAGGCATCGATTGCCGACGAGATCCGCCGGATGCAGGCACGGCCCACGCCGCAGGGCGAAAGCCTGACCCATTGCGCCGAATGCGACGAGCCGATTTCCGAAGCGCGCAGGCAAGCAGTGCCGGGGGTCAAGCTGTGCCTCGAGTGCCAAAAGGCCCGCGACGCCCGCCCCACCCAGCGCGGCGGCATCAACCGGCGGGGCACCAAGGATAGTCAGTTGAAGTAAGGGGGGTGGCGCGCGCCACCCCGGCAAATCAGGCGTTGAACAGGAAGTGCAGCACGTCGCCGTCTTGCACCACATAGGTCTTGCCTTCGATGCGGAACTTGCCGGCCTCTTTGGCGCCCGCCTCGCCTTTTCCGGCGATGTAGTCGGCGTAGGCGATGGTTTCGGCGCGGATGAAGCCACGTTCGAAATCGCCGTGGATCACCCCGGCGGCTTGCGGCGCGGGGGTGCCTTTGGCAATCGTCCAGGCGCGCGCCTCTTTGGGGCCGACGGTGAAGTAGGTTTGCAGGCCCAGAAGGTCGTGCCCGGCGCGGATCAGCCGGTCTAGCCCCGCCTCGTGCAGGCCCATTTCTTCCAGAAACATCGCCGCTTCGTCGGCGGGCAGTTGGGCGATTTCTTCTTCGATGCGGGCCGAAATGACCACCGTGGCCGCACCCTCGCGCGCGGCCATTTCGGCCACTTTTTCGGTCAGCGCGTTGCCGGTGGCGGCGGCGGATTCTTCGACGTTGCAGACATAAAGCACGGGCTTGGCGGTCAGCAGTTGCAGCAGCGACCAGGTGCGGCGATCATCTTCGGCCACTTTCACGCTGCGGGCGGGGCGGCCTTCGGCAAGGGCTGCCTGCGCGGCCTTCAAAAGGCGGTCTTGATCGAGCGCCTCTTTGTCGCCGCCCTTCAGTTTGCGCGAAAGCCCGGCGATACGCTTTTCGACGCTTTCGAGATCGGCGATCATCAATTCGGTTTCGATGGTTTCGGCATCAGCGATCGGGTCGATGCGGCCCTCGACGTGGGTGATATCGCCATCTTCAAAGCAGCGCAGAACATGCGCCACGGCATCCACCTCGCGGATAGTGGCCAGAAACTGGTTGCCAAGGCCCTCGCCGCGGCTGGCACCCTTCACGAGGCCCGCGATATCGACGAATGTCATGCGGGTCGGGATGATCTGCTTGGAGCCCGCAATCGCCGCCAGCTTTTCCAGCCGCGGGTCGGGCACGGCGACCTCGCCCACGTTCGGTTCGATCGTGCAGAACGGAAAGTTCGCCGCCTGCGCGGCAGCCGTGCGGGTAAGCGCGTTGAAAAGCGTCGATTTGCCCACATTCGGCAACCCGACGATACCCATTTTGAAACCCATGCCACCGCTCCGCCTTGAAGGTCCGGCGCTTCATAGGCGGAGGGGCGCTGCAAGGCAAGGCAAGGCTTTTCGCGCCGCGCCCTCTTGTGGCAGACTGAGGCGAGAGGAGAAGCCACCATGTCCTTCGTGCCCTATCTGCATTTTGAGGGCCGTTGCGCCGAGGCGATGGCGTTCTACGCCGACCTGTTCGGTGCGACAGACCTGCAACTGATGCGCTATTCCGAGGCACCGGGCGATCAGGCGCTGCCGTCTGATCGCATCATGCACGCGCAGTTTTCGCTGGCGGACGGGGTGCTGATGGCATCCGATTACCCGCCCGGGCCCAGCGAGCGGCAGGCGGCGGTCAGCGTGATGACAACGCCCGCAACCGTTGCCGAAGGCTATCGGCTGCACGCGGCGCTGGCCGAGGGCGGCGCGGAAATCATGCCTTTTGGCCCCACTTTCTGGTCGCCGGGGTTTGGCATGGTCAAGGACCGTTTTGGCACGCACTGGATCATCGGGGTGCAAGGCACCGACTGAGCCATTGATTTTCCGCGCGCCATGCCCCAAACCCGGGCGACATTCGCCAGACCGGGGCCGGACATGACCAGAATCGACGCCACCTTCGCCCGCCTTCGCAGCCAGAACCGCAAGGGTTTCGTCGCCTATATCATGGCGGGCGACCCCGATGTGGCAACCACGCTGGAGCTGATGCGCGGTATGCCCGCGGCAGGGGTGGACGTGATCGAACTTGGGATGCCCTTCACTGACCCGATGGCCGATGGGCCAACCATTCAGTCGGCAGGGCAGCGCGCGCTTGCGGGCGGGCAGACGATGGACAAGACGCTGCAACTGGTCCGCGATTTTCGCGCGGGCGATGCGCAAACCCCGATCGTGCTGATGGGCTATTACAACCCGATCTATGCGCGCGGCGTGCCCCGGTTTCTGGCCGAGGCGGCGGCAGCGGGCGTGGATGGGTTGATCGTTGTCGATCTGCCGCCCGAGGAGGATGCAGAGCTTTGCCTACCCGCGCAGGCGGCGGGGCTGAACTTCATCCGCCTTGCAACACCGACCACCGACGCCAAGCGCCTGCCCAAGGTGTTGGAGAACACGTCGGGCTTTGTCTATTATGTCTCGGTCACGGGCATTACGGGGGCCGCCGCCGCCGAAGCGGCCGAGGTTGGCCCCGAAGTGGCACGGATCAAGGCATCGACGGCGCTGCCGGTGATTGTGGGCTTTGGCATCACTACACCGGAAGCGGCAGAAAGCATTGCCGGGCTGGCCGATGGCTGCGTGGTGGGTTCTGCAATCGTCAAGCTGATCGGCGAGGGCAAGCCGGTGGCCGAAGTGCTGGCCAAGGTGGCCTCACTTGCCGCAGGCGCACACCGCGCCTGACAGGGCTGTGTTAGGGCGGGTAGTGCCACCCGAGGCGTTAGCCTGCCAGCCCCGGTATCGAAAGCCCGAAAGCCTGCGCCAGCAGCACCGCGTTCAGCGATAGCACCACCGCGGCACCCAGCATGGCCAGCGTGCGCACCAGCCGACCGCTGACATAGGGGCCCATGATGTCAGCCCGGCCCGTAAAGATGACGAGTGCGATCATCGGCACCGGCAACGCGATGCTGAGCACGACCTGACTCATCACCAGCGCGTCGGTGGCATTTACCCCGGCTGCAACCACGGCGAAGGCCGGCAGCATGGTGACCGCGCGGCGCAACCAGACCGGGATGCGGATGCGCAGGAAGCCTTGCATGATCATCTGCCCTGCCATGGTGCCGACAACCGAACTGGATATGCCCGAAACGATCAGCGAAATCAGAAACACCGCCGCCGCGGCACCACCCAGAAGCGGCGTCAGCATGTGGTAGGCGGTTTCGATTTCGGCGACATCCGAATGGCCTTTGTGAAAGGCGGAGGCCGCCATCATCACCATCGCCATGTTCACCATGCCCGCCACCGCGAGCGCCAGCACCACCTCGATGTTCGAGAACTTCAGGATCTTGCGCCGCTCTTGTTCGTTGCGCAGCGGGGCGCGGGCCTGCGTCAGCCCGGAATGCAGGTAGATCGCGTGCGGCATCACGGTGGCACCGATAATGCCCACCGCGATCGTCAGCGCCGCCGCATCGGGCAGCTGCGGTGTGACCATGCCCATGGCCGCATCGCCCCAAGCTATTGGCGCGATGATGATTTCGATAAGGTAGCAAAGCCCGATCACCGCCACCAAGGCCCCGATGATCAACTCGATCGGCCGAAAGCCGCGCGCTTCGAACATCAGGATGCCGTAGGTCACGATGGCGGTGACCACCATGCCCGACATCAGCGGCATGTTGAACAAAAGCGCAAGGCCGATAGCCCCGCCCAGAAACTCTGCCAAGTCTGTTGCCATTGCGGCGATTTCGGAGATCACCCACATGACCAGCACCGCCGGGCGGGAGAAATTATCGCGGCAAAGCTCGGCAAGGTTTTTGCCGGTTACAATGCCCAAGCGCGCCGACAGGCCCTGAAACAGCATGGCGATCAGGTTGGCCATCAGCACAACCCACAGCAAAGAAAAGCCGTAGCCCGCGCCGGCCTGAATGTTGGTCGCGTAGTTGCCCGGGTCCATATAGGCGATCGAGGCTATGATCGCGGGCCCTGCGAATAGCAGTATCGCGCGCGGTCCGCTGCGCGAACCTTCCAGCACGGCCGAAATGCCGCTGCGCGTGCGAACGGTGATCGAGCTATCGCTTTTTGCGCCCCGCATGGGAGGGAGCCCTCTGAAATTGCTTATGGCAAATGAAGCCTGGGCTACACTTTTGTCAATAGGCCAATTCCTGACGCCTTATCAACATAACGTAAAAGATTGCGTTCAGGCGACAAAGTGAAGCCTTGGCGCTATCATGTTCCGGCGTTTTCATGAATGATATGCCCGCGTCGGCCCGGCCCGCGCCAGAAACAGGAGGCGCCCGTGCAGCACCCACCACCGCAAGACAGCGAATCCGCCGCGCAGGCAG
>NZ_JBFHIA010000178.1:0-6572 GCF_041596715.1 Phaeovulum sp. | reverse complement strand
TGCGGTGCCGATAGCGCGGTGGACTGGCTTTACCAAATTACCGAAGAACTGGCGGCGGAACTTGGCCAGAAACTGCGCGTAGCAAGGCTCTATTCAGGCCAAAACCCCGCCGAACTGACCAAGGCGCTTGCCGCGGGCCATGTCACGCCGCTGCCCGCGGCGCCGCCGATTTCGCCCGAGATTCTCGCATCCTGCACCAATATCGTGGCCCTTGCCGGGGCCGAGCAGATTCAGGCGGCGCTTTCCACAGGTGCCGATATCGTCATTGCCGGGCGCACCACTGACACCGCCATCATCGCGGCGCTGCCCCTGTCTCGCGGCGACCACGCGGGCGGTGCGTGGCACGGTGCCAAGGTGGGCGAATGCGGCGCGATTGCTACAACGAACCCGGCCACTGGCACGATCCAGATTGATTTTGATGCAAGCGGGTTCACCTTTACCCCGCTTGGCGCAAGCGCGCGGGCGACGCCCTATACCGTTTCGGCGCATATGCTTTACGAAAACTCTGACCCTTTCATCCTGCACGAACCGGGCGGGCATCTTGATGTGACCGGCACCCAGTATCAGGCGCTGAATGCGCGCGAGGTGCGGGTCGAAGGGTCAAAATGGGTGCCGGCACCCTATACGGTCAAGCTCGAAGGGGCCCGGGTTGCGGGGTATCAGACCGTCTCGCTGGCGCTGTTGCGAGAGCGGCGCTACGTTGAAGGCGCGCGGGCATGGGCAGATGCCGTGATTGCCGAGGCGCGCGCCAAGGTCGCAGCGCGGTTGGGTCAGCCCGCCGATGCCTACGATCTTGAAATCCGCCTGATCGGCATCGACGCAACGCTCGGCGTGCTTGAAAACAACACATCACTGCCGCCAGAGGTTGGTGCACTGGCAATCGTTACCGCGCCCACCGAGGCGCTGGCCGCCGAGATTGCCAAGATGGTCAACCCCTACCTTCTGCACCACGCGCTGGAAGAGGATGAGCCGATGCCGACCTTCGCCTTCCCCTTCTCGCCCGCCGAAATGAACCGCGGCGCGCTTTATGAGTTTTGCCTGAACCACGTCTTGCAGGTCAGCGACCCGATGGCACCCTTCCGGCTGGTGGTTTCGGAGGTGGGACATGACTGAACTTGGCAGCATCGTTGAAAAGGTGCGTTCAAAAAATGCGGGGCCATTCTGGCTGACAATTGATGTTTTCTGCGGGAATAGTGACGCTTTTGCCCGTGTCGCAACACTTCCGACAGCCCGCGTCGCGGCCCTGTTCGGGGTAGACGAGGCGGCGATGAAGCGCTTTGATATTGCCGATCTGAACGTGGTCAAGTTCTCGGTGCCGCGTCCGGTCGTTCAAGGCACGCGCGCTGACCGCGATATGCATGGCGCGGCTTGGGCCTGCCTTTTGGCCGAACTGCCGTTGGACTAGCGCCCCAGAGTTGCGCCGAAAATCCTGTCCATGTGGTGCGACAGATAGATTTCCAGCCACTTGGTATAATGTTCGGGGTGGCGCGCCACCTCGGCGGCAAGGTCGTAAATATTCACCCAGCGCACATCCGAAACCTCGTCGGGGTTCGGCTTAACGGTCATTTCCGGGCTTGCATAGGCAAGGAAGATATCGACCACCTCATGCTCGATCATACCTTCGCCCACGTCGGCGCGGTATTCGATACGGTCGGCAAAGGCGGGGTAAAGCCCGGTGATGCCGAGTTCCTCGCGCAACCGACGCACCGCGCAATCGACGGATTTTTCGCCCCAGTCAGGATGCGTGCAACAGCTGTTGGCCCAAAGCCCGGCGCTGTGATACTTGCCCGCCGCCCGCCGCTGAATCAGCACGCGTTCGCCATCGAGCACAAAAACCGATACGGCTTTGTGCTTCAGTCCCTGCTGGTGCACGGAGATCTTTTCCACCGGGGTCAGTACACCCTGGACCCAGGCGGGAATCATGTCAGTCATCTACGACTCTGTTAAACACCGCCGTGGCATTGTCGCGCACGGCGGTGCACAAAGTCACTTGGGCAGCTTGCCACTGGGTCAGCTTGACGCGGGGGTCAAGAAATCGCGGTGCCTTCCGCGGGCTTCTGCTCTGCCGCGCGGCGCGAAAGTTCGGCGCGGTAAAGCGCAAGGAAGTCGATGGTTTCAAGGTAGAACGGCGCAAAGCCGCCGTCGCGCGTTACATCCGATACGATACGGCGAATGAAGGGAAACAGCATCCGCGGGCATTCGATCAGCAGGAAGGGGTGGATCTGCTCTTCCGGCACGCCTTCGACGTGGAAGATACCGGCATAATCCAGTTCGAGCAGGAACAGCGGGGCCTTGTTGGTGCTGTTGGTCGAGGTGATCTTGAACTTTGTGATGACTTCATACTGGTGTTCGGTAGAGCGTTTGCGCGCATCAAGGCTGACTTGAACCTGCGTTTCGGGCTGCACTTCGGCAGAGGCTACGCCCTTTTGCGCAACGATGTTTTCGAACGACATGTCGCGCACGAACTGCGCGAGAACGCTCATCTTCACTTGCGCCTGCTGCGGGGCGGCGCCATTTGCTTCGTCGGCCATCGTAATCTCCAGAACAAGTTTCGCGCAGGGTGTAGCACTCTGCGCTCAACGCCTCAATGGCGCGTCCAGCCCGAGGCGGGGCGCGAAGGCGTATTTTCGGGATCTATTTCGAAATACTCGACATCAATCGGCCCTGACCGATGTGCCGAGTGCGTTTGGCCGCCCACGGTGAAACTTGCCACCTGCATGCGCTTTGCCAGATACTGCATCAAAGCCCGGCGCACCGCTGGCACCAGCAGCAAAATCCCAACGCTATCCGTGAAGAACCCGGGCGTAAGCAGCATGGCCCCGGCGAACAGGATCATCGCGCCATGCGCTAGGGGCGCGGTGGGATCGCGCAAGTCGGATAGCGCAATGCGCAGGTCGGCCAGCGCGCGCGTGCCTTGGCTGCGCACTAGCGCCGTGCCAAGTGCGGCGCTCGCAACTACCAGCCCCAGCGTCGGCCAAAGCCCGATCAGCCCGCCGATCTGAATGAACAGGCCGATCTCGATCAGCGGTACGATCGCGAAGGCCAGAAAAATCCACATTGCAGCATCCTTTCACTTGCCCGAAACAACTGTACCGGGCGGCGGTGGACTTGGCCCCGCCGCTACCCTACATAAGTGGGGATAGCCGGGTTTTCCAACCCCGCCCGCCCGAGGTTAGATAATGTCCAACGCAGTGATTCAGCTTATCGTTCTTGCCGCAATCGCGATCTTCTTGATTTTGCGGCTGAAAAACGTGTTGGGAAGCCGCGAGGGGTTCGAGCAGCCCGATGCGCCCGAAATCGAGCCAGCGCGCCGCAGCGCCCGCCGTGGATTCGAGGTGATCGAAGGCGGGCAAGACCGCGACATCACGGACCATGTCGCCGAGGGTAGCGCAGCCGCGGTGGCCTTGGCGGCGATGAAACGCGCCGAACCGTCGTTCGGTGTTACAGACTTCTTGCAAGGCGCGCGAGGTGCCTATGAGATGATCCTGATGGCATTCGAGCGTGGCGATCTGGCATCGGTGCGCGCATTCCTTGCGCCCGAGGTCTATGCGGCCTTCGACGAAGTGGTGCAAACGCGCACGCAGCAGGGGCTGACAGTGCAGGCCGAGTTCATCGGCGTGCGCGAGCTGACGCTGGATGGCGCTGAATATGATGCCAAATCACGCGAGGCCGAGATTTCGGTGCGCTTCTTGGGTGAACTGATTTCGTCGGTGCGCGACAGCGCCGGGCAGGTGGTCGAGGGCGACCCGAAAACCCCGCGCAAGCAGCGCGATACATGGACCTTTGCGCGCAAGATGGGTGCGAAAGACCCGAACTGGCAGCTTGTCGCCACCAGCGCCTGAGGCAGGGCGATGGGCCGACGCCGCCGCCGCCTGAGCGAAGAAGAGCAGGCGCTTTGGGCGCAGGTTGCCGCCAGCACCGTAGCACTCCACCCCGCGGCGCAGCACCAGCCAAAGCCCCCGGTTGCGCCGCCATCGCCGGTGGCCAAGCCTAAGCCGAACCTTCACCACTCGGCGCGCGTTACACATGCAGATCTCGTGGCCTTCCGTCTGGGCCAGTCGGTTGTCGAGACCGCGTGGCGCCACCAGCCAGCGCCTTCCTTGCCCGAACGCTTGGCCGAAGCGCCGCTGAACATGGACGTGAAGGCGCACCGCAAGATGACGCGCGGGCGGCTTTCGCCCGAAGCGCGGATTGATCTGCACGGCATGACGCTGGCCGAGGCGCACCCGGAACTCATCCGCTTTATCCTGCGCGCGCAGGATACGGGCTTACGGTTGGTGCTGGTCATCACCGGCAAGGGAAGGCTGGGCGCGGATGACGGCCCAATCCCCACGCGGCATGGGCTGCTGCGCCATCAAGTGCCGCACTGGTTGCACCAGATGCCCTTGGCACCTGCTGTGCTGCAAGTAGCGCAAGCGCACCTTAAACATGGCGGCGCGGGTGCCTATTACGTGTATCTTCGGCGCAGCGCGCGCTAGGGCGCGGTCGCGGCCATGGCGGGGGCCAGCACGATGCGCGTGGCGCCCTGCGCGGAAAGCACCAGATAGCTTACCAAGCCGGTTCTTCCCGATTGGTCGGACGCCAGAGCGTCAAGCAAGCGGCTTTCCTGACCGAACAGCGTCAAAAGCGCCGCCGAGGTGCCGGGCACGAAATGGCCGGTGCCCTCTGATACGGCGCTGACATCGACAACCGTCAGATCCAGACTTTCAAGCGAGGCTGTATCCTGAAGGTTGCCTAGCCGCTCACTTTCGCCCGAAAGCAAGGCTCCCAGAGCCAGAACCCGATCGCGCCGCGAGGTAAAAATGACAAAGGGCTGCGGCAAGGTGCCGATCCGCGCTGCTTCGGAGCGAAACACATCGACATCGAGATCCGGTGAAATCAGCACCACGCCGGCCACACGGCGCATCACATTTGTGTTGGCACCAATCGCCATCTGGCGCAGCGTTTCCATGACCAACTCGCTGCCCATCGAATGTGCAACGATGATGATGCGCTCGGCCCCCGCCGCCGAAAGATCGCCCAGCAGTTTTTCGAATCCATCGCGCGCAAACAGAACGGAATCGCGATCATAGGCATAGGCGAGCACATTTGCGCGTGACGGCCATGAATAATGCACCAGCACGCCCGGAATCCGCAGATCGTGGCCAAGTTGGGCAAAGCGATACAGCCCCTCGGCCAAGGTGTTGTTGTAGCCGTGTACAAACACCACCGCTTCGCGCCCGTTTCGCGCCAGCGCTTGCCCGATCTCGGACCTAAACCCGGTGACCGTGGCATAGTGCATCTCGGTGCTGACCAGAAAATCGGTTGTGGGGTCTGGCGGGCTATACCGCTTTGGAAAGCTGATCTCGCCGGGCTCGCGGTCGGGCGGCACCGAAACGTCGTAGCGCGCGAAATGAAGCTGATCCGAGCGCGGGTTGGTCTGTTCGTCAAGCTCGTCATCCGGCGTGCGGGTGCTGCCCACATAGATCTTCAGCGGCGGCGAAATATCGGCCGCCGCAGGGAAAACCGTGATCGTGCCGCGCTGAGCGCAACTGGCAAGCAGAAGCGTCGCCGCTAGCGCGGCCAGCCTTATCGCATGACTAGAGAACGTACCGGCTGAGGTCTGCCGAACGCGAAAGGTCGCCCAAATGCCTTTCAACAAAAGGACCATCAACCACCACCGCCTCGCCACCCCTGTCGGGTGCATTGAAGGAAAGTTCCTCGAACACCCTTTCCATTACCGTGTAGAGCCTGCGCGCACCAATGTTTTCAACAGCGCGGTTCACCTCGGCAGCGATTCGAGCAAGCGCAGAGACGCCTTCGGGGGTGAAGGTGACGGTCACCTCTTCGGTCGCCATCAGTGCCGTATATTGCAACGTCAGCGCATTGTCGGGCTCGGTCAGGATGCGGACGAAATCATCCTCGGTCAGCGCCTTCAACTCTACCCGAATAGGCAGCCGCCCCTGCAATTCGGGCAAAAGGTCCGAAGGTTTGGCAATGTGGAATGCACCCGAGGCGATGAACAGGATATGGTCGGTTTTGACCGGCCCGTATTTGGTTGAAACCGTGGTGCCCTCGATCAGCGGCAGCAGATCGCGCTGCACACCTTCGCGGCTGACATCTGCGCCGCGGGTTTCGGCGCGGCTGGCCACCTTGTCGATCTCGTCGATGAATACGATCCCTTGCTGCTGCACAGCCTCAAGTGCTGCCGCCTTGACGGCCTCGTCATCAAGAAGTTTGTCGGCTTCTTCCGAAATCAAAAGCTCGTAGCTTTGCGCCACTGTCAGGCGCTTGCGCGCCGTTCTGCCGCCAAATGCCTTGCTGAGCATTTCCTGCAAGCCCTGCATCTGGTTTTCCATACCCCCGCCACCCATCGGCATCATGCCGAGCGGCGGCGCGCTTTCGGCCACCTCAAGCTCGATCACGGTGGCGTCCAACTCGCCCCGCTTCAGCTTGCCGCGGAACATCTCGCGCGTGCCTTCGCGTGCATCGGTGCCCGCGAGCGCGTCGATCACCCGCTCTTCGGCCGCCTTGTGCGCGCGGCCCCGAACCTCATCACGCATCCGCGCGCGGGTTTCGGCCACACCGACATC
>NZ_JBFHIA010000177.1:0-6627 GCF_041596715.1 Phaeovulum sp. | reverse complement strand
ACCTCTGCGCAGCATTCTTTGAATCTTGCTGTTGCTGGCAAGGAAATCTTTGAATCCGGGCCAAACGGCGTTGGCTGCAAAGAATGCCACGGCCACGATGCGACCGTGTTGGTTGCACCCGACCTTGGCGGCAAGTCTGCGATGGAGGTGCACGCGGCAATCATCGGCATCGACGGGATGCAGGGGCTTGTGCTTTCGGCTGATGATCTGAAGGCCGTTGCGGCCTATCTTACGCAGCAGGCTGGCAAATAAACCAGCGCGCCTGCGCCCGGCGGCTGCCACCGCCGGGCGCAGCCAGTTTCATCCGGCGTCTTTTACTGCGGACTTCACGCTCACCCAAGACGCCGCCTTTTCGCCCATCTTGCGGAACTTGTCAGACGCGCTCGTCAGCTTTGCTTCCCATTCTGGGTCGGGTGTCTGGCCTTCGGTCAGCTTGAAAAACACCTGCAACATGCAGGCGATGGCGAATGGTTCGATCAGCGCCGCCTTCACCGCCCATGCGAACAAAAGCGCAAACACCACCCCGCCCGCCGCGATATTGCCCGGCATCAGGTACACCACCGCCGCCGCCGGGGCGAGCATCACCACAAACACCGCGAATGACAGCGCATAGACGATGGCCGTCAGCCAGACGGCGTTGATCATGATCGGTTTCGCGTTCTGCCCATAAAGCACCAGCGCCTCGCGCGCCGAGGTGTAGGGGTTGTCCGATTTTGTGCGGATCGCCTGCGCCAGCATCACCTCGTCAAGCAACCCGACCGCAACGCGCAGATAGGCGCGCACCAACCCCATGATCTTGTCGAGCCCCGGTATCGGCACGAGCATCAAAAGACCTTGCACCAGCCCGGTAATCAGCCGCAGCACGCCCTTTATCAGCCGGTCGAGCAGAAATAGCGCCGAGGCTTGGCCAAAGCGCGCGGTCACCACGGCGCGGGCGTGCTCTATCTGACCTCGGCCCTGCGGCAAGGCTCCGCCCTGCAACAACTCGACCATGACCGCGATATGGCCTGCCTTGACGATATAAAGCAGGTAGTCGCGCAAAAAGAACAAAACCCCCGCCACGCCCGCAAAACCGATGAGCCCGCCCCAGAAGGTTGTCGAGGCGCGGAACTCTTCATCGCCAAAGCCCCCGATGCCCCAGCCCACGCCCGCACCGGTGCCTGTGGCGATGATGTAGGCCGCAGTGATTGCGAAATAGACGATCATACGAAAGATCACGAAAGGCGCGGTCTGGCGCATTAGCCCGAGTCCGCGCGAAATGCTGAAATCCATATCTGTCCCCGCTCGCTTATCGGGCGAACCCGCGCCCACCATGCCAGCTTAACGCGAAATGCGCGCAGGACGCAGTGTTTTGCGACCCTTTCGCGCGTCGCGCGAAAGGGGTGGCGCAGGTGTGCAAATTCGAGTGCAAGTGGGGGCGGGTACGGCAGAATGTCCCGCCGCTAGGGCGAAATGGCGTTTGCCGGAAAACATACCATTCCACGCCAAAAAATATGGAGTGATCTATTCACACGGAAGGGCAGAGACTACATCGCACAGCGCCGCGAAAGCGGCGCTTTTGATTTCGTGCAAAGGGTAGGGGTCAGCCGCCCCAGGTGCGCAGCGGGCCGCAATCCATATGCACGAAGTTCGATCGGCTGTATTTGCCCACCCCGCCCGCATTGCAACTGGCCGCGGCCTTGTAGATCTGCGAGACGGAGCGGCCGTCCAGCCGCAGGTCGGCAGCTTGGCCCTGAATGTGGAGCGAGTTCTTGGCCACACCGCTGGAAGAGCGACGCATCGCGTCGTTGGTGGCTTGCGAGCGATAGCCGGAAAGCATGTTGTAAGGGGTCGATGTTTCAAGCAGGCGGTGCGAAGCGGCTGCAATGTCGATGGTGCGTGCGTCGATCGCCTTTACTTCGTTGCTGCGCACGTCGCGCATGAAGTGGCTGATTTCGGCCATGGCTTCTTTGATATACTCGCCTTCGACCCAGTAAACGATGTCGATAGACTCGCCCGTACGGCCTGAAAACATGCTGATGCGGCGAATATCGCCTGCGCCCTTGAGGAAACCGAATGCCTTGCTCGAGGTAGGAGCCGCGACAACCATTGTTGCTGCAAAGGCACCAATGAGGCCTCGTCGGGTCATTAGCGATGATGTCATTTCGTTAGCCTGTCCCGTAGTTTGCCGTATTTACCAACGGCTTAATAGATCGTGCTCATCCAACCACGCAGACTTTATTACACAAACTGATTCGCCTTCCAACAGCGGATTTGTCGCACAAGCGGAATATCGTTAAGCATCGGCTACTTTTTGCCGAAAAGGGCGCGCTGTTGCACCGCTGCATCGTGTCGGCTGCGCGAGGCGATTTCAGCACCTGTGCGCACGTCATTGTGCGCGCGATAGGGGTGGACAGATGTGAGTTTTTACTTGAGTCTCGGCAGGATTGACCGGTTTTGGGGCGAGGCTTTGGCGGTGATGACAAAAGCGAATTATGTGGGCATGGGCGCGCTGACGGCGAGGCTTTTGACCGTTTGGGCGCTGCTGCTTGCTTTCGCAGCCCCCGCCCAGGCGCAGCTTTCGGGCTTTGAACAGGCGCTGGCCGAGGCGGCCTCGGCAGATTCAGCGCTTGCGTCGTTTTATGGCGACCGTGGTTACGCGCCCATCTGGACCACCGGGCTTGATGCCGAACGCCGCGCGGCCTTGTTTGCCGCCTTGGCCGCAGCCCCCGACCACGGCTTGCCCGCTGCCCGCTACGGAGCCGAGGCGTTGAGCGCCCGCTTTGCCAGCCTGCGGACAGAGCGTGACCGCGCGCGGCTTGAGGCGGCGGTTTCCTTGGCACTGCTTACTTACGCGCGCGACGTGCAGCTGGGGGTTGTCACAAACCCCGCTTCGCTTGAAGAAGGTTTGCTGCGCAAGCCCAAACAGCAGGATCGACTGGCCATTCTAGAGGCTTTCGCCGCTGCTGCTGACCCTGCCGCCTTTCTGCACACGCTTCCGCCGCAAGATCCGGAATATGCGCAGCTAATGCGCGCCAAGTTCGATATCGAGGCGGCGCTTGCGCGTGGCGGTTGGGGCCCCAAGGTGCCGGCGACGGGCAAGCTAGAGCCCGGCGCGACGGGCCCGGCAGTGATCGCGCTGCGCGACCGGCTGATTGCACTGGGTTATCTTGCACGCTCGGCATCCGCCAGTTTCGATACCGCCTTGCAAGCCGCCGTGCAGCAATTCCAGCTGGACAACGGCCTTTCCGCCGACGGCGTGGCGGGCGAAACCACGTTGGGCGAGATCAACCGCGAACCCGAAGAGCGCCTGCGCGCCATCGTCGTGGCGATGGAGCGGATGCGCTGGATGTATGGAACCGAACGCGGCGAGCGCCATGTCTGGGTGAACCTGCCCGATTTCAGCGCGAAGATCATCGACGATGGCAAGGTCACGTTTCAGACCGTGACGGTGGTTGGCCAGAACCTGCGAAATACGCGCAGCCCCGAGTTTTCGGACCAGATAGAACATATGGTCATCAACCCAAGCTGGTATGTGCCGCGCTCGATCACGGTTTCGGAGTACCTGCCGATGTTGCAGGCCAACCCGGGGGCTGTGTCTTATCTCGATCTGATCGACCAGACTGGCCGGGTCATTTCACGCGAAGGCATCGACTTCGTTCAGTTCGACGCCAATTCCTTTCCCTTCGATCTCAAGCAGGGTCCGTCGAACGCGAATGCGCTGGGGCTGGTAAAGTTCATGTTCCCCAATGTGCATAACATTTACCTGCATGACACGCCCTCAAAATCGCTTTTCGCGCGTGAAACGCGGGCCTTCTCGCATGGCTGCATCCGACTGGGCGATCCGTTCGACTTTGCCTATGCGCTGCTGGCACGCCAGAGCAGCGACCCGCAGGGGCTGTTTGCGCACTATCTGCATTCCGGTCAGGAAAGCACGTTGCCGCTAGAAAAGTTCGTGCCGGTGCATCTGGTGTATTACACGGCCTGGCCGAACGCCAAGGGCCGTGTCGAGTTTCGCCGCGACATCTACGGACGCGATGCGCTGATTTTTCAGGCACTGCAAAACGCCGGGGTGGCGCTACCTTCTTGGCAGAGCTAAACGGGAACCGAAAGCCATGGGGCAAGGGCGCCCCATGAGCATTACCGGGGCTGCAGATGGCGCATACCGTACATTCCATTGCCGAGGCGCTCGGGCTAGTGGCGCATGGCGCGGTCGATTTGACGATCAGCGGGGTGGCAGAGCCGGCGCTGGCGGGGCCTGACGATCTGGCATTTGCGGGCAACCCGAAATACGCCGAGGCGCTGCGGCAGGGGCAGGCGCGGGCGGCACTGCTGTGGCAAGATGCCGATTGGCGCGGCTTGGGTTTGCAGGCGGCAATTCTGGCACCGCGTCCACGCTATGCGATGTCTGGCATCAGCCGCCTGTTCGATCCGGGCCCCGAAATCGCACCCGGCATCCATCCGACTGCTTCGGTGGATACGTCGGCCCGCGTCGGCCAAGGTGCCGCTATCGGCCCCTTTGTCACTATCGGGCGCGATGCCCAGATAGGCCCTCGCGCCCGCATCGGCGCGCATTGCACCATTGGCGAGGGTTGCCTGATCGGGGCTGATGCGCTGTTGCACCCGCGCGTCACGCTGGGCGCGCGCGTGGAGGTCGGCGATCGGTTCATTGCGCAATCGGGCGTGGTGATTGGCGGCGACGGATTTTCCTTTGTGACGCCCGAGAAATCGGTGACAGAGGAAGTGCGCGAAACCCTCGGACAGCGCGGTCAGACGCGCCCGCAGGCTTGGGAGCGCATTCACAGCCTAGGCAATGTGGTGATCGGCGACGATGTCGAAGTGGGGGCCAATACTACCATCGACCGTGGCACCGTGCGCGCCACGACCGTGGGATCGGGCACCAAGATCGACAACCTCGTGCAGATCGGCCACAACGCGCAGCTTGGCCGAGATTGCCTGATCTGCGCGCAATCGGCCGTTGGCGGCTCGTCGCGGCTCGGTGACCGGGTGGTTTTGGGCGGCAGGGCGGGCGTTTCCGACAACCTGCTGGTGGGCGATGATGTGGTGCTGGGTGCCGCGGCTGTGCTGCTTTCCAACGCGCCGGCGGGGCGCACGCTGCTTGGCTATCCCGCAATCAAGATGGACGCTCAGATCGAGGCTTACAAGAATACCCGTCGGCTGGGGCGACTATTCGCGCAAGTGGCGGAATTGCGCGAAGCTGTTATCAGACTCGGCGGAAAAAACTGAGCGGAGACATGCATGCGAAATGCTGTTGCCACGGAAGTCATAGCAATCATCGCCCAACAGGCGATGATCGCGCCCGAAGAGGTGCAGCTTGGCATGACGCTCGATCAGTTGGGATTTGACAGCCTCGTGCTGGTCGAGGCGCTGTTTGCCATCGAGGAAAAGTTTAACATCACCGTTCCCTACAATGCCAACGAACCGGGTGAGGCCGAGTTCGACATCTCGTCGATCGGGGCCGTAATCGCCGGTGTCGAGGCGCTTGTCGCCGCGCAAGGGTGACGGTTTGGGCCGAGTAGTCATCAGCGGCGCGGGCACGATCAACCCGCTCGGCGCAAACGTGCACGAGACGTTTTTGGCGCTGCAACAGGGGCGGGTGGCGATCGGACCGCTTGCGCTGCGCGATTCCGAGCGGCTGTCGGTGCGGATCGGAGCCGAGGTAAAGGGCTTTGTGCCTGAAAAGCATCTGAGCCGCGCAGAGCTTGGCTTTGCCGACCGTTTCGCGCAATTCGCGCTTGTGGCGGCGCGTCAGGCAGTGGCTGAGGCGGGGCTTGCCTTGGACGACGATCTGGCCGAACGCGTCGGGGTCATTATCGGCACCGCAGGCGGCGGGCTTACCACTTCGGACGAGGCCTATCGTGCGGTTTATGCCGAGGGCAAGAACCGCGTGCACCCCTTTACCGTGCCGCGCCTGATGCACAGCGCCGCCGCAAGTCTTGTGGGCATGGCGTTGGGGCTGCGCGGCCCCAGCTTTTCGGTGTCTACCGCCTGCGCCAGTTCAAACCACGCGATGGGGCTTGCTTTTCAGATGGTGCGGGCCGGGGCGGCACCAATGATGCTGGCGGGCGGGGCCGAGGCGATGCTGTGCTTTGGCGGCATCAAGGCTTGGGAAGGGCTGCGCGTGTTGTCGCCCGATGCCTGCCGCCCGTTTTCAGCCGACCGCAACGGGTTGGTGCAGGGCGAGGGGGCGGCGATCTTTGTGTTTGAAGATTACGACCACGCCCGCGCGCGCGGTGCGCCGATGTTGGCCGAGGTGGTCGGTTTTGCAATGGGCGCTGATGCGGGCGACATGGTCATGCCTTCGCGCGAAGGTGCGGCGCGGGTGATGGCGGGCGCGCTTGCCGATGCGCGCCTTGCACCCGAGGCGGTGGGTTATATCAACGCGCATGGCACCGGCACCGCCGCCAATGATCGCACCGAAGTATCGGCAATTCGGCAGGTTTTTGGCGCACATGCTGACAGGCTGATGATCTCGTCCACCAAGTCGATGCACGGGCATCTGATCGGCGCAACCGGGGCGGTCGAGCTTGTCGCCTGCCTGATGGCGCTGGGACAGGGCGTGATCGCGCCAACCATGGGCTACCGGGTGCCAGACCCCGAGTGCGCACTGGACGTGGTGCCGAATGT
>NZ_JBFHIA010000176.1:0-6680 GCF_041596715.1 Phaeovulum sp. | reverse complement strand
GCCCGAGCAATTGCGGCAGCGTGCCACCATCTCGGCCAAGTCGCCGCGCGAAATCACCCCGTCCGCGATCAATTCGTTCAGGTTGACCCCGTGCCGGCGCGCCATGCCTCGGGTTATCCAGAAATGCAGGTCGGTGTTTCCTCCAGCAATGCTCATCGCGCACCACCGGGTGCCAACTGGCGCTGGAGATCGTCAAACAGGGCCGCATTGCGGCACGCCTCGGGTGCGGCATCCGCCGCGGGTGCGCCTATCCGCCCATGCAGCCAAGAAAGGCAGGCATCCGGTTCCTCGCAACAGGTGCAGCGCAGCACCGCCTCGCGCCAGTCCTCGCCTGAAAGCACGCCGTGTGCCATCGTGTCGGTCAGATCCAGTCCAAGCGACTCGGCCATGCGG
Source organism: Phaeovulum sp. (assembly GCF_041596715.1). Lineage (GTDB taxonomy): Bacteria > Pseudomonadota > Alphaproteobacteria > Rhodobacterales > Rhodobacteraceae > UBA6213. The sequence continues at coordinate 6,287 of NZ_JBFHIA010000176.1, read as the reverse complement.
CTAAGCAATGCGGCGTGATGATGAAGCGATCTAGAAGCGGGCACGGATAGATTTCCTGCATTGGGCATTGACGGCAGGATCGCGGCGAACACCCCTTGGGCGCCATGATTCAGATCAAGACAGCACGCAGGCAGGCAAAACCACGCCGAAGGGCATCATGCCTCGGGCACGAATTGCGCGGCGACCACCAGCCAGCCTTGCGGCGTGGCAGCCAGCGTCGCCGCCAAAACCGTGCCAAGCCGTCCTGCGTCAGAACCATCGGCATGCACCAGCCCCGAAAGCACGAAACGTTGCAACACCACCGCCGCATGTGGCCCAAGCGGGCGCACACGCACCCGCCCCGTTACCAGCCGCGCCCGCGCGAAAGCCCCCGCAAACTCTGCCGCGACAAGCTCGGCAATCGCCGCGCGGCCTTCGGCGGCACCTCCGGTCAGGCTGATGAAATCGCCGTCTTCGGCGAACAAGGCCGCAAGCGCCTCGGCATCGCGCGCCGCCCAAACGGCGGCAAAGGCGCGCGCAAGATCGGCAGGCGCGGCAAGGCTCATGGTGCCGCCCGCTCTGGCACGAGCTTGCCGGGGTTGAGTATGCCCAAGGGGTCGAGTGCTGCCTTGATCGCGCCCATCACCTGCCAGCCCTCGCCGTGCTCGGCCTGCATATAGGCGCGCTTGCCGATGCCGATGCCATGTTCGCCCGTCACCGTGCCGCCCAGTGCCAGCGCGCGTTTTGCCATGCGCCCCGCAACCCGGCGCGCACGCGCCAATTCATCCGCATCGTCCTGCTTGAGCAGCAAGATTGCGTGAAAATTGCCGTCGCCCACATGCCCAAGGATCGGCCCCACCAGCCCCTCGGCCGCGATATCGGCGCGGGTTTCCTCGACCGCCTGCGAAAGCCGCGAGATTGGCACGCAGATATCGGTGACCAAGCCGATCGAGCCGGGCCGCGAGGCAAGGCAGGCGTGGTAGGCCGCATGGCGCATTTTCCACAGCTTGCGCCGCGCCTCGTCTGTTGTGGCCCAGTCGAAATCGGCACCGCCCATATCCGCCACGACCTCGCCAAAGCGGCGCGCCTCTTCCGCCACGGCGTTGGGCGAGCCGTTGAACTCGACCAGCAAATGCGGCTTCAGCGGCATATCGGAGCCTGCGTAGCTGTTGAAAGCCTCGACCACGCCTTCATCGACGAACTCGATCCGCGCCATGCCGATTCCCAACTGAATCGTCGCCATCACCGTTTCCACCGCCGCGTGCAGGCTGTCAAAGGCGCAGACCGCGGCCGAAACCGCCTCGGGCTGGCCGTGCAAGCGCAGCGTCAACTCGGTGATGATGCCAAGCGTGCCTTCCGAACCCAGCATCAGCGCGGTCAGATCATACCCGGCCGAGCTTTTGGCCGCGCGCGAGCCGGTGCGCACGATCCGCCCGTCTGCCAGCACCACCTCAAGCGCCAGCACATTGGCGCGCATAGAGCCGTAGCGCACCGTGGTCGTGCCCGAAGCGCGCGTGGCCGCCATGCCGCCAAGGCTGGCGTTAGCCCCCGGATCGACCGGGAAGAACAGGCCCGTGGCGCGCAATTCGGTGTTGAGTTCTTCACGCGTGAGGCCCGGTTGCACGATTGCCTGCATATCGCCTTCGTGCACCGCCAACAGCCGGTTCATACGCGCCATATCAAGGCAAAGCCCACCCTCGGTGGCCAGCGTATGCCCCTCGAGCGAGCTTCCCGCGCCGTAAGCCACCACCGGCACTCGATGCGCCGAGCAAATCTTGAGGATCTGCGAGACTTCCTCGGTGCTTTCGGGCCATGCCACCGCATCGGGCGGGCTTGGCGCATACCATGTCTCGGAATGGCCGTGCTGATCGCGATCGGCGCGCTTTGTGCTTAGGCGCGCGCCCAGAAGTTCTGTCAGGGCGGAGAGGGCATCGGTGTTCATCGGTCTTTACCTCGTCAGGCCGCAAGGGGTGCGTGGCCCCGGCAGCGCATCCAGCGCGCAGAGTGTCGCGCAGGATTCAGATTGGCGCGCAGGCCGCTGCCAGCCATCGCGCCGCTTCGGCAGATACGCGTCCGCCCAATTCGGCCAGCACCCGCGCGTGATAGGTGTTGAGCCAGTCTCGTTCGGCCGCGGTCAGCATTTCGGGCACGATCAGCCGGGTGTCAATCGGCACCAGCGTCAAGGTCTCGAATGACAGCATGGCGCGCGCGTCGGCACCGGGCAGTGGCGGTGCCTCGATCACCACCATCAGGTTTTCGATGCGAATGCCAAAGGCACCCTCGCGGTAATAGCCCGGCTCGTTGGAAAGGATCATGCCCGGTGCCAGCGCCACATCGGACAACCGCGACAGCCGCGCTGGCCCCTCGTGCACGCAAAGATACGAGCCTACACCGTGGCCCGTGCCGTGGTCATAATCTTGCCCGGCAAGCCAAAGCGGCGCGCGTGCCAGCGCCTCGATATCACGCCCGGCAAGCCCTTTGGGAAAGCGCGCGCGGCTCATCGCGATCATGCCCTGCAACACGCGCGTATAAGGTGCGCGCGCGTCTTCGCGCACCGGCCCTACCGGCAGGGTGCGGGTGATATCGGTGGTGCCGTCATTGTATTGCCCGCCCGAATCGACCAGCAGCAGTTCGCCCGGCCGCACCGGGGCGTTGCTTGCCTCGCTGACCCGGTAGTGCACGATCGCACCATTCGCACCCGCCCCGCAAATCGTATCAAAGGCAATTTCGCGCAGGCTGTTGGTGGCGCTGCGGAAACCTTCAAGGCGCTTGACCACGTCAATCTCGCTCAACCCGCCCTTGGGTGCCTCCGCATCGAGCCAAGCCAGAAACTCGATCATCGCCGCACCGTCGCGCGCATGGGCCGACCGCGCGCCCGCAAGCTCGACCGGGTTCTTGCACGCCTTGGGCAATATGCAGGGGTCGTCGGCAAAGGCGATCTCTACCCCCGCCTCTTGCAACTCCAGCACAACCTGACGCGGGGCTGAGGCGGGATCGACACGCACCGGCCCTTCTAGCCCACGCAGCGCAGGTGCAAAGGCGGCTGGCGGGCGCAGACGCACCTCGGGGCCGAAATGCTCAAGCAAGTCTGGCCCAAACTTTCCCGCTGCGGCAAACAGCGTCAGATGGCCCGTGTCATGCAGCACCGCGAAAGCCTGCACCACCGGGTTGTGCACGATGTCGGCACCGCGAATGTTCAGCAGCCACGCGATGGAATCTGTCAGCGTCAGCACCGCCGCCCGGTGCCCGGCCTTGCGCAGCACCTCGGCCAACCGCGCGCGCTTGGAACCGCTTGTTTCACCTGCCTGTTCCATCGGATGCACGAAAGCTGGTGCCTCGGCGAGTGGCGGTCTATCCGACCAAATGGAATCCACAAGATTTCTTGTAGGACATAGGCTTATACCACGGCTTTCAAGTGCCGCCTCAAGTTCGCTGATGGCCTTTTGGCTATGCAACCAAGGGTCAAACCCCACCCGCCCGCCGCCCGGCAAATGCTCGGCCAGCCAATCGGCGGGCTTTGTTTCGGGCCAGTTGACCGGCGTATAGGCCGCCAGATCGACCTCGGCGCGCACCTGCACGCGGTAACGGCCATCGACAAAAACCCCTGCCAAGTTACCAAGAACAATGGCAAAACCTGCCGAGCCAGTGAAGCCTGTCAGCCAAGCCAGCCGCTCGTCGCGCGGGGCGAGGTATTCGCCCTGATGCGCGTCGGTCTGCGGCACGATATAGCCCGCAAGCCCCTCGGTCGCCATGACAGCGCGCAGCGCTGCCAAGCGCGCCGCCCCGTTTTCAGGCGAGGTTTCAGCCACAAACGATTGAAACATCAGCTAACTTTCCTCATCCCAAGAAACCGCGCCCGGGCTCGCGGGTCTGGATCGAACAGCGCCGCAAGCTGCTCGGTCATGGCACCTGCAAGCTGCTCGACATCGGTGATGGTCACAGCGCGCGCATAATAGCGCGTGACATCGTGGCCAATGCCGATCGCCAAAAGCTCTACTGCACGCCGCCGCTCGACCATCGCGATCACGTCGCGCAGGTGTTTTTCCAGATAATTCGCGGTGTTGACGGACAAAGTTGAATCGTCCACCGGGGCGCCGTCGGAAATGACCATCAGGATCTTGCGCGCCTCAGGTCGCACGACCAACCGCTTGTGCGCCCATTCCAGCGCTTCGCCGTCGATGTTTTCCTTCAGCAGGCCCTCTTTCATCATCAGACCAAGATTGTCGCGCACCCGCCGCCAAGGCGCATCGGCGCTTTTGTAGATGATGTGGCGCAGATCATTCAGTCGGCCCGGTTGCTGCGGCCGCCCGTTGTTCAGCCAGCGTTCGCGGCTTTGCCCGCCCTTCCAGGCGCGCGTCGTAAAGCCGAGGATCTCGACCTTGACTTGGCAGCGTTCCAGCGTGCGCGCCAGCACATCGGCGCAGATCGCGGCAATCGAAATGGGCCGCCCGCGCATCGAGCCGGAGTTGTCCAACAGCAAGGTCACGCAGGTATCGCGAAACTCGGTGTCTTTCTCGATCTTGAAGCTGAGCGGCGTGGTCGGGTTGGCCACCACGCGCGCCAAGCGGCCTGCATCGAGCATCCCCTCTTCAAGGTCAAACTCCCAAGCGCGGTTCTGCTGTGCCTGCAAGCGGCGCTGCAATTTGTTGGCAAGGCGGCTAACCGCGCCTTTCAGCGGCTCCAACTGCTGGTCGAGATAGGCGCGCAGGCGCTCCAGTTCCGCCGGGTCGGCCAGTTCTTCGGCCCGGATTTCTTCGTCAAAGCCGGTCTCGAACACCTTGTAATTGGGATCGGCGGCAGAATGTGGCGGCGGCACGGGCGGCTCTGGCGGGGCTTCCGGCTCGGGCATCTCGGCGTCTTCCGACATCTGATCGTCGGCCATGTCATCGGTGCTGAGCGTGGTCTGCGTGGCGTCCTGCTGTGCTTCTTGGCTGCGCTCGGAACTTGCTTCGCTTTCGTCGCTTTCATCGCCCGATTGGTTATCGCCCGCCTCTTCATCCTGCTCGGCGTTATCTTCGGCCTCGTCTTCCTCGGCGTCGGGGTCATCGCCCAGTTCCTCGCCAAAGCCGAGGTCGGCGATCACCCGGCGGGCAAGCCGCGCGAAGGTGGCCTGATCGGCCAGCGCATCGGCCAGCCCTTCAAGCGTGCCGCCCGCCTGTTCCTCGATGAACGGGCGCCAGAGGTTGGTCATATGGGCGGCGGCGGCTGGCAGCGGATGCCCGGTGCCCAACTCTCGCACCAGATACCCCGCCGCCGCAGACAGCGGTGCTTCGGACTGATCGCGCACTTGCCCGTAGCCCTTGCGCTCTGCCTCATGCGCGATCTTGGCGTCGATGTTGGAAAGCGTGCCGGGCATGTCGCGTGCGCCAAGCGCCTCGCAGCGCGCGTGTTCCATCGCCTCATAAAGATCACGCGCCATCTGGCCTTGCGGCGCAAAGCGGGCAAAGGTTGCATCGTCATGGTGGCGGCGGCGCAGCGCAAAGGCATCAGCCGTGCCGCGCGCCAGCAAAACCTCTTCGCGCGCCATACGCCGGCTGACCTGCGGCAGGCGCATGGTCTCGCCCACGTTACCGGGCGGATCGACCGAATAGGACACACTCAGTTCAGCGTCGCCCGCCAGCGTGCGCGTGGCATCGGCGAGCGCCTTTTTGAACGGATCGGCGGGGTTGTCGGCAGGTTTCATCATGCGCCAGATTAAGCACCCCGCGCGCGCGGCGGCAAGGGTGGGCAGCAAGAAGCCTATATGTGCAAATAAGCACATAATATGCGCTTCTACGGCAGTTGTGCGCGCAGTAACCGAGGTCAATATCACCTTCGAGACAACACACACCCCGGAGGCTTTCATGACCAAACCTAAAATCGCCATCATCGTAGGATCGACCCGCCCTACCCGCTTTGCCGACCTTCCGACCGCTTGGATCGAGGCGCAGGCGCGGGCGCGCAACGATATCGAAGTTGAAGTGCTTGATTTGCGTGATTATCCGATGCCCTTCTTTGACGAAGTTGCCTCGAACGCATGGGTGCCCACGCAGAACCCGGTTGCCGTGCGGTGGCAAGAAAAGCTCGCCACGTTCGACGGTTTCATTTTCGTTGTGGCCGAATATAACCGCTCGATCACCGCCGCGCTGAAGAATGCGCTCGATCAAGCCTATGTTGAATGGGCGCATAAACCGATGGGCGCAATCGCCTACGGTTCGATGGGTGGCATCTCGGCGCTGCAACATCTGCGCACCATCGGGGTTGAATTGCAGATGGTGCCGGTGCGCAATGCGGTGATGATCGGGGGTGCCGATTTCTTCAAGGTGCAT
>NZ_JBFHIA010000175.1:0-6688 GCF_041596715.1 Phaeovulum sp. | reverse complement strand
GATGTCGTCGTTGCGCGCTTCCCGGTAAGGGTCGGCACTGCCCGCGTCTTCCTCGGCTTCAAGGCGATAGAGTTCCTCGATGGTCGAGATCGTTCCCTCCATTCTAGATGAGGTGACCGCATCCTGACGGCGAAGTGGGGCAAGGAAGAGCTCGCTGTTCACCATGCCCGACATCTTTGTGTCGTATCGGGCCAATGATGCAGCAGCTTCCTCGAGTGGTCCCAGCAGAACCTCGTAGTCGAGGGTAGACGGAGGGAAGGCCCCGATGTGATAGCTGAGCGCGTCTGTCAGATCGTAGGGTTTGGTGATCATTCAACTGCCGATTCTGTTGTCAAAGAGATTTGCAGCCAAACTAGTCACGTCAAACTAGTTTGGCAACAGAATGAGGCGGCATTCTAACATCAAGCGGCGTTGGCGCCAGTGAGTTGCTCTCAAATTTGTTTGACGACAGCGATCGGGCAAAAGCTGCCATCAAAGACTTGATTGAAAGCTACCTCGGGCTCAAGATTACAAAGAAACAAATCTTACACAGTCTTTCGGCCAATTTTCCTAGTGGTGCCACATGTACATGGACCAGCGCTCATCAGCCGTTCATCGCCTGTTGGCGGAGTATGTGCGCAGCCCTTCGTTGCGCCATATCCGTGACCCGCGATCTCTTACCAAGCTCGCCCTTGAGATCGTCACACAGCTCGACCACGACGGTTCGGTTTGGCGAAAGTGGAAGGGCGCACGCGACACTGTGTTGTCCTCGGCCCTGGACTGCTGGATCCCCAATGATGACCTCCTGGAGTTCCTGAATTCATTGCCGGGGCAGCCACTAACAATGACCGACCTCGAACAGCGCATGCGCCACCTGATTGAGGTCGAATACATCGCATCGCCGGAGCCAGAGCTGCAGGCTGAGTGCCTCGACATCTATCATTCGGAAAAATCTGCCGGGACGGAGATGCCCGCAATTATCGGCAAGTTGTCCAATTATGCGGCGTCGCAATGGCCACGCCTCCACGACGCACGGCGCATGGCAAAAGAAAAACGGCAGGACGAGGCAAGGCTGGCCCGCGAACGCCGCCTATTGTCTTACGGGGACTGCCCTTGGACGCAGATCAAGGGGTCAAAGTTCTTCTATTGCCGCAAGAACGGTCGTGTGTTTCAGCTCAAACCGAACTCTGACAAAAGCTGGAACATGTATCGTGTTACAGCTGTGGACGACAACGAAGCCGGAGAGATGATCGGCCGGTACCGATCGCGCGCCGATGCCAACAAAGTCGTGGCGAAGGCAGCTTATGAGCCAGAGCCTTGGCGGTAGTATGCGAAGAAAGGAAATCCAGCCAATACTGACAGGCGCGGGTTTGATCGCGCGAGGCCATGTAGTCAGTGAGCCTTGAGGCGACGATCGCGGTGTCCCGGAGAGTTTCCACTTCAGATGACGCGCGAGTGATCGGCGGTTTTGTCGCCGGCCAAGGGTAGGCGGCGCGTCAGCGCGTTAAAACCGACCTTGCAAGAAGGACGCGCCTTCAGTCGTCAAACGAGGTTGCAGTCTGCCCTGGGTACAGCACATGCTGAGCGGAAGTGACGACGAGGCCCAAAACATTGATTCGACTACAACAACGCCCTTTGTTTGGACTGCTCCTTAACCCATTCGGTAAGTCCGTGCGCGCCATGGAGCTCAATGGGGAGCACCTCCGGATCACGCGCCGTGGCCGGGACTTGTCCATGTCCTTGCAGTCGCTGGCGAGCCCACCTGCGATCCGAAAGGGGATGCTGGGAACGGCCCTGACCGTCACGACGGGCGAGCATGACGGCGTTACTCTGAAGGGCGCAAGCCACATTGATGCCCGGGCGTTCTCGGCTGAGTTGAAGGAAGCTTGGGTCCGCTTCAACCTTTCGGTTCTCGAGAAGGAAGCGGCGCGTCTGGAGAGGATCTACGATGGGGTTCAGGCGCTGGCCAGCCCAACCCGCTACCCGGCCGCGTGCATGATTTCAAATATGCTGGACGATGCCCGCGCACTTGATGCCGCTTTGCTGTCAAAGTTGCAGCCTGAAGCCATTGGAGCCGAGGCAGTTGCGCGCATTACCGCTGTCCGGTTGTTCGCCGCCGACCCGCGAACGGCACGGGCCAACGGCATCGCCGCCTTTGTCACTGCAGAGCTGGATCGCTGGAAGGACTTTTTTGACACGATTGAAAACAAGCCGCTGACGCCAGAACAGCGGCTTTCCATCGTGGTTGATGAAGACGCGACGCTCGTTCTCGCAGGAGCAGGATCGGGCAAGACCAGCGTCATCACCGCGAAGGCGGCCTTTCTGGTCAAGGCCGGCATCCGTCAGCCGGAAGAAATCCTGCTGCTGGCCTTTGCTAAGAACGCGGCGGAGGAGATGTCGGAGCGGGTAGAGGCGCGTTCCGGGGTGCCAATCGTAGCGCGGACATTCCACGCGATTGCCTATGACATCATCGGCATCGTGGAAGGGTCGAAACCAGCGCTGGCTAATCATGCCACTGACGACTTGGCCTTCACGAACCTAATCAAGCAGATCCTGAAGGATCTGGTTCACACGCTGTCGGATGTGTCGCGGGCGATCATCCAGTGGTTCGCGCATTTCCTGGTCGAGCCGAAGAGCGAATGGGACTTTAAGACCAAACACGAATTCTACACTCACATGGAGAGCCAGGATCTGCGCACGCTGCAGGGTGAAAAGGTCAAAAGCTACGAGGAGCTGCAGATCGCCAACTGGCTTTATGAAAACGGCATCGAATACGAATATGAACCTGTCTACGAACACAAGATCGCCGAAACCGGCAGGCGGGACTACCAACCGGATTTCCGCCTGATCGAGAGCGGCATCTATATCGAGCATTTCGGTGTGCGCCGCCAGAAAATGGCCGATGGCGGCGACCGACTGGTAACGGCACCCTACGTCGATCGAGACGAGTATCTGGCTGGCATGGACTGGAAGCGGCAGGTTCACGCCGAGCACGAAACCACCCTGATCGAGACCTACAGCTACGAGCGGCAGGAGGGGTGCCTGCTGACGGGCCTGGCGGAAAAGCTGGCACCGCATGTCACCCTGAAGCCTCGCCCGGCCGACACGATTTTTGATCGCGTAATAGAGCTGAAGCAGGTCGACGATTTCTCGAAGCTGCTCGCAACCTTCCTACGTAAGTTCAAAGGCGGCAGCTACAGCCTCGCGGATTGTGAAAGCAAGTCAGAGCGGATGAAGCTCGGCAAGCGGGCCAGGGCATTCCTTGACGTTTTTGCGCCGGTATTCGAGGAATACAAGAAACGGCTCGGAGGGCGGATCGACTTCGAAGATATGATCCTGCGCGCGGCGCATTACGCCGAGACCGGCCGCTATGTCAGCCCCTTTCGCCACATCCTCGTCGACGAGTTCCAAGACATCTCTCAAAGCCGCGCCCGGCTTGTGAAGGCGCTGAAGGCCCAGCATCCAGATACGCGCGTCTTTGCTGTTGGCGACGACTGGCAGTCAATTTTTCGTTTCTCAGGTTCCGACATCCATCTGATGCGCCAGTTCGGTAGCGAGTTTGGCGGCAGCTTCGATGGCGAGACAGGAGTGCACAGGTCGGTCGATCTGGGGCGCACCTTCCGTTCGGTTGATCAGATCGCTTTCGCCGCCAGAACCTTTGTCTTGCGCAACCCTGCCCAGATCCAGAAACAAATTGTTCCGGCCGGGACGGCAACCGAACCGGCCATCAGGATCGTGTCCGTAGCGAAGGGCGAGGACGAACAAAAGCTTTCCGAAGTTTTAGGAACCCTGTCCGCCAACCTGGAGGAAGGTAAAAAATCTGCGAGCGTGCTGCTCCTCGGTCGATATCGCTTCCTCGAACCTGACATCCGCAAGCTGAAGCGCCTGTTTCCGCTTCTGCGGATCAACTTCAAGACCATTCATGCCTCGAAAGGTTTGGAAGCAGATCATGTGATCCTCCTGAATGCAGACAGTGGGCGCACCGGATTCCCCTCGGAGATCGTCGACGACCCGCTCCTGTCCTTGGTCTCACCGGAAGAGGAGGCATTCCAGAACGCGGAAGAGCGGCGCGTCATGTATGTCGCCATGACTCGCGCCCGCCATACCCTGACGATCCTTGTTTCGAACGCGCGGCCGTCATCCTTTGTCACCGAACTCAGGAGCGATCCCGCATACGATATTGCCGTGCCGCCAGGGGCAGAATCAGAAGCCTATGTTTGCGGGGAATGCGGCGGGCGGTTAATTGGCGTCACCGGGCAGGATGGCCGCATTTGGTACCGTTGCGAACATGTCCAGCACTGCGGCAATTTGCTGCCAGCCTGCGCATCTTGCGGCACGGCCCTGCCGCGCCGCGAAAATAGATTTGCCAGCACTCGATGTGGCTGCGGTGCAAGTTATCCTTCATGCCCTGCATGTGAAGATGGCTGGCTGGTTGAGCGCAGCGGCACATTTGGGCGGTTCCTTGGATGTGTCCGTTATCCTACCTGTGTCGGGAAAGCGAAAATCGCACCAGCCAAGCAGCCCGTTAGCAAATCCAGATCGAGGCGAAAACGACATCCGTGGTGATGCCACATGACCCGCTCAGTCCTCTATTCACCGGCCCGCCCGCGCCTGCTCCCGCAGCACCGCATAGTCGCTGAGCATCCTGACCAAAACCGCCCCCTCGGGTAAGGCCTCGATCTCGGCCGCCATATCTGCTTGCTCGGCACGGTCATATTCCACCACCGGCGGACAAGCGCCAACCCGCGGCTCAGAACTCCCCATCGCGCAGCCGCTGAGCAAGCTCATCACGATCGCGAGGACGGCGGCTAGCGGCGTCCAGCATCTGGCGTTGTGCTTCATTGATCTTCTCCACGGTTTCGAGTCGTTCCGCCAACCTTCCGGCGCTTTCGCCAGCGCGGCGAAGGTTCATGAGAAACAGGGCGATGGTGAGGACAGTCAGCATGAGGCCCAGCGCCTTGCGCGCCGGGCCGCTCGCGAGGAGGGCTGCAATCCAGCGCATCAGCGCCGCCCCCGTTTCCAGTCATCGATCCGGGCATGGATCGCCAAGGCGATGCCTGCGAGGGCGACAGCGATGAAGAGCCAGCGCAGGGCGTCGAGATACGGCACCAGCGGCAGGATCGCCGACAGTGTCTCGCCCAGAACCTCGCGCGCCAGTTCGACCCCGGCGACGCCGACCGTTGCCACCCCGGCGGCGCCGCTGCCCTTGAGCGTGCGGCTGTCGGCCAGCACCTCGCGGGCGGGCGGGGTCTCGGGGGCGAATGCCGTGGCGCGGGGCGCAAACCGCTCTCCCCATTCCCGGGCGGGGCCGAGATCGATGTGCTGGAAGCCCGAGCGGGGGTAGAACCCGAAGCCCTTGAACCCCGCCTTGCGCGCTGCCTCCTCGAAGGCGACGGGGTCATGGTTCGCCATCGCGATGTCAAACGCGGTGCCGTCCATGTGCTTGGAGGCTGGTGCGCCGCCGACCGCCTTGTTGTGCGCCGGGCTGCGGTAGCCCGAAAGCACGATCAGCGGCTTGCCGAGGGCATCACGCAGGGCCTGCAGCTTGTCCATGGCTTGCGAGTTGAGTTTTAGCGCGCCGCTGCCGCGGCAGGCGATCTCGGTGGGGGAGAAGTTCGGCCAGAGCCAGGCGCTTTGCGGCACGTCGCGGAATTGCGGATAGGTCGTGGTGGTCATGGGGTCCTCCATGAATGCAAAACCCGCCGCGAGGGCGACGGGTTCGGGGTGTGGTTCAAGATTGCCGTGAGTTTGGGCGGCGTATTTTTGCAGGTGGTTCCTGTGACGCAGATCTGCGGTGGCGCCTGGCCTCGCAAAGCCCGCCCGCTCAGTTCCCGATCTTGCGATCAATTCGCTCGAGGGTATGGCCAACGCCCTTCAGCGCTTCTTCGATGCGACCGAGCTGGACGGCGTGGTTTTGCGCCGCCTTGTCCATTGTCTCGACGCGGGTCTCAAGGCGGGCAAGCTCGGCCGCGTTCTGAACCGAGGCAGCGCGGCCCAAGGCCCGAGCGACCTCAAGACGGGCCCAGAGGGCGGCAAGGGCTGCGAGCAGCGGCCAGGTCTTTTGCAGGGTCTCCCAGTCGGGCAGCATTAGGGGTCTCCAGAGTGGTGGTGGCTTAGCACAGGTTTGCGGTTCCGCCCTGCGGCTGCGCGCTCCGGTGTCAGATGCGGGGTATGGGCTGCGGGTGTTCTGCGCTCCACCTCAAACCTCGGCGAATGCGACGAAGAACTCGTCGAGCTCAGCGTCGCTCAATTGCCCCGCCGCCTGCAGCAGCAGCGTGGTCGGGTCGAGCCGGAAGGCCTGGGTGAAAGCCGCGAAGGTAATGCGCGCGTCGGTCGCCTCGGGCTCGGGAAGCGTTGCAAACACCGCCTCGATTGCGGCAGGCACCTCGCCAGTGCGCGCCGCCGCCGTGGCCTCTGGCCCTGAGATCAGCCCACTGCGATGCAGGCCAATAAACACCTGACGCCGGCTCAGCGGTGGCATCGCGGCGCGTAACTCCTCTGGCGAGGGTTCGACTGGTTCCGGCGCGGGCGCCTCGCTCAGCGTATAGCCTTGTGCACTCGACCAGCCCGCTTGCGCAGGCGCCACCACGGCGCCATTCGGAAGGCGGCAGGCGGAACCTGTGCGAAAAGTCTCGATCAGGGTGCCGTTCAGCTTCAGTTCGAGCATGATCTTCACTTCCGGATGTTGAAGGGCTGATGCCGCCGGGTG
>NZ_JBFHIA010000174.1:0-6700 GCF_041596715.1 Phaeovulum sp. | reverse complement strand
TTTGTCTTGGGCGCTGGTGATGGCGCATCACCGTGCCGAGGGCACGGCGCAGGCGGGCTATGTCTATCTGGTGATGGCGGGTTTTGGCACGATGGCGCTGCTTTTGGCGTTCGGGTTGCTGGCGGGGCCTGCGGGTGACTATGACTTTGCGGCCATACGCAGCGCCGCGCGCTCACCCCTGCTTGCGGCGGTGATATTGGGGCTGATGATGGTGGGCGCGGGGTCCAAGGCCGGGCTGGTGCCGCTGCATGTCTGGCTGCCGCTGGCCCACCCCGCAGCCCCCAGCCATGTTTCCGCACTGATGAGCGGCGTGATGACCAAGGTGGCGCTTTATGGCCTGATCCGCGTCGTGTTCGACCTTGCAGGTCCGCTGGAATGGTGGGTAAGCCCCGCGGTGATCGTGATGGGGGCCGCAACCGCGGTTCTGGGCATCTTGTCCGCGCTGATGGCAACGGATCTAAAGCGCGCGTTGGCCTTTTCCACCATCGAAAACGTCGGCGTGATCGTGCTGGCGCTGGGTCTGGCCTTGGGGTTTCGCGCCAATGGCATGACCGCGCCTGCGGCGCTCGCGTTTTCTGCGGCGCTGTTTCACATCTTCAACCACGCCGCGTTTAAAAGCCTCTTGTTCATGGGCGCGGGTAACGTGCTGGTGGCAACCGGACAGCGCAATCTGGATGCGCTGGGTGGGCTGATCCACCGTATGCCGGTAACTGCGGCGCTGATGCTGGTGGGGGCGGTGGCCATTTCCGCCCTGCCGCCGCTAAACGGGTTTGCGTCGGAATGGTTGCTGTTCCAGTCGGTGCTGCTAAGCCCCGATCTGCCGCAGGCAGGCTTGCAGATCATCGTGCCCGCTGCGGGTGCGATGCTGGCGCTGGCCGCTGCACTCGCCGCTGCCGCATTCGTGCGCATTTATGGCGTGGGCTTTCTTGGCCGCCCGCGCACTGACGCTGCGCGCGGCGCGGTCGAGGTTGACCGCTTTTCGTTGGCCGCGATGGCCGCACTTGGGCTGGTCTGCGTGCTGGCAGGCATCTTTCCCGGCGTCGTGCTAGACCTGCTCGCGCCCGCGACCGAGGGAATGGTGGCCGCGCGACTGCCAGTGCAGGCGGATCAGGCATGGCAAACGCTGGTGCCAATCGCCGAGGCGCGTTCGACCTATAGCGGCCTTCTGGTCTTTGCCTTCATCGCCATCACATCCTCGGGCTCGGCTTGGCTGGTGCATCGTTTCGCCTCGCGCCGCCTGTCGCGCGGCCCGGCGTGGGATTGCGGCTTTCCGTCAGAGCTTGCCAACAGCCAATATGGCGCGGGCAGCTTTGCACAGCCGCTCCGCCGCGTGCTGGGGGTCATTCTGCTGGGCGCGCGTGAAGAGGTAACGATGCCGCCCCCCGGCAGCACCGCCCCCGCGCGGCTGATTGTGCGCTTGCGCGATTGGGCGTGGGAAGGGCTCTACCAGCCGCTTGCCGCGGCCATCAATACCGTGGCGACGCAGGCGAACCGCCTGCAATTCTTGACCATCCGCCGCTATCTGAGCCTTGTCGTCGGCTCGCTGGTGTCGCTGCTTCTGGTGCTGACGATATGGAACTGATCCGCAATCTTCTGGTGCAGGGCGTGCAGATGCTGGTGGTCGTCGCACTTGCGCCCGCGCTTCTGGGCCTTGTGCGCAAGGTCAAGGCGCGGCTGATGCGGCGGCGCGGTGCCTCGATCGTGCAGCCCTACCGCGATATCCTGCGGCTGATGCGCAAGGATGTGGTGCTGGCCGAAAACGCCTCGTGGCTGTTTCGCGCCGCCCCTTACCTGATCTTTGCCGCCACTTGGGTGGCCGCGGCGCTGGTGCCCGCATTTGCTTTCGGGCTGCATTTCAACTGGACCGCCGATCTGATCGCGATTGTCGCGCTTTTGGGTTCGGCGCGGTTCTTTCTGGCGCTGGCGGGCATGGACGTGGGCACCGCATTCGGCGGTATCGGTGCCAGCCGCGAAATGATGATCGCCTCGATGGCCGAACCTGCAATGCTGTTGGCCGCGTTTTCGGTGGCGTTGGTGGCAGGCTCGACGCAGCTTTCCACCGTGGCCGAACATATGGCGACCGCGGCGGTAGGCCTGCGGGTATCGCTGGGCCTTGCGCTGGTGGCGCTGGTGATCGTGGCGCTGGCCGAAAACGCCCGCATCCCGGTGGATAACCCCAGCACGCATCTGGAACTGACGATGGTGCACGAGGCGATGGTGCTGGAATACTCCGGCCGCCACCTTGCGATGATCGAGCTTGCCGCGGCGCTGAAGCTTTTGCTCTATATCTCGCTGATCATCTGCATCTTTGTGCCTTGGGGCATGGCGGGGGCCGGGGCGGGCGCACTTGCCTATCTGGCAGGGTTTGGCTTCTGGCTGGCAAAACTGGCGCTGGGCGGCGCGGCGCTGGGCGCGTTCGAGGTGTCGATCGCCAAGATGCGCGTGTTCCGCGTGCCAGATTTTCTGGGCGCGGCGCTGATGCTGGGGCTGCTCGGCATGCTCTTGCTGTTCGTCTCGAGGAGCCTCTGAATGGACCGCATCGCCTTTGACATCGCGCATTTGCTGGCGGGCGGGCTGGTGTTGGTCAGCTTCATGATGATCTATCAGGAACGGCTGACCGCGCTTTTGAATGTGTTTGCAATGCACGCGGTGGTGCTGGCCCTGTCAGTCTCGTGGCAGGCGCATATCCAGCACGCGCCGCATCTTTACGTTACCGCCGCGATTGCGCTGGTGTTCAAGGCGATGATCATTCCCGGCGCGCTGCACCGCATCATCCGCCGCATGGGCATCCACCGCGAGGTTGAAACCGTGGTCGGCGTTGGCCTGACGATGCTGGCGGGCATGGGGCTGGTCGCCATGTCGATCGTGCTGATGCTGCGGCTAACCGAAACGGCCGACGCCTTCGCGCGCGAAGACCTTGCCTTTGCGCTGTCGGTGGTGCTGCTGGGCCTGCTGATGATGGTCACGCGGCGCAACGCGGTCAGTCAGGTGGTGGGTTTCATGTCACTTGAAAACGGCCTGATCCTTGCGGCCACCGGCGCCAAGGGGATGCCGCTGGTGGTGGAAATCTCGGTGGCCTTTTCGGTGCTGATCGCCTTCATCGTGATCGGTGTGTTCCTGTTTCGCATCCGCGAACGGTTCGACACTATCGACCTTGGCGCACTCGAAGAATATCGCGGGGAGAACCAGTGAACGCGCTTTTGGCCAACCCCGCTTATGCGATCTTGGCGATTCCTGCGGGCACGGCGGTGCTGCTGGCGCTTTTGCCCGGCTACCGGCTGACCGCGCGGCTCAACGTGGCCGCCAGCCTTGCCACGCTGATCGCGGCACTGGCGCTGTTCTTCGTGCCGCGCGCGGCGCCGAGGCCATATCTTTTGATCGACGATCTCAACATCGTCTTTGTCGTGCTCAACACTTTCGTAGGCTTTACCGCCGCCTATTTCTCGGCCTCCTACATCGGCCACGAGATCGAGACGGGCAAACTTACCGCCGCCTCGCTGCGGTTTTACCACGCGATGTATCAGCTGATGATGTTCGGCATGAACCTTGCGCTTTTGTCCAACAATATCGGCCTGATGTGGGTCGCGATCGAGGTGGCCACACTGACCACCGTGCTGATGGTCGGCATTTATCGCACCCACGCGGCGCTGGAGGCCGCGTGGAAATACTTCATCCTCGGCTCGGTCGGCATCGCCCTGGCGCTGTTTGGCACGATCCTCGTTTACCTCGCTGCGCAGCCGGTGTTGGGTGAAGGCACGATGTCGATGATCTGGACCAATCTTCTGGCCCGCGCGGCCGAGTTTGACCCCGCGATCCTGAACCTTGCCTTCGTGTTCCTGCTATTGGGCTACGGCACCAAGGTCGGGCTTGCGCCGCTGCACGCGTGGCTGCCCGATGCCCATGCCGAAGGCCCGACGCCAATTTCGGCGGTGCTCTCGGGGCTGTTGCTGAACGTAGCGCTCTACGCCGTGCTGCGCTTCAAGATGCTGATCGCCACCCACCCCGATGCCATCGCGCCGGGCCCGCTGATGGTGGGGATGGGGCTTTTGTCGCTGATCTTCGCGGCCTTCATGCTCTATCGTCGGCGCGACATCAAACGGCTGTTCGCCTATTCCTCGATCGAGCATATGGGCATCATCGTCTTTGCCTTTGGCATGGGTGGGCCGCTGGCCAACTTTGCGGGGCTGTTGCATATGGTCATGCACTCGCTCACCAAATCGGCGATTTTCTATTCGGTCGGCCACATCGCGCAGATCAAGGGCACGCAGCAGATCGACGGTATTCGCGGCCTGACCCAAAGCCACCCGGCACTGGGTTGGGGGCTGGCGCTCGGCGTGCTGGCGATTGCCGGTATGCCGCCCTTCGGCGTGTTCATGAGCGAGTTTCTGATCGTCACTTCGACCTTCGCGCGCGAACCGCTGCTGGCGCTGCTTTTGGTGTTTGGCCTGCTTGTGGCCTTCGGTGCGCTGATCCTGCGGCTTGCGGGGTTCATCTTCGGCGAGCCTACCGGCAAGGTCGGGCCTGCCGAGGCTTCGCTTGCGCCGCTTTATGCGCATTTGGCGCTGGTGCTGGCGGCAGGGATATTCTTGCCCGGCCCGGTGGTCGCGTGGTTCCGTGCGGTCGCGGCGTTGTTAGGGTAGGGGGCAATGGATCACATCGAAACACCCATGCCGCAGCCCTTCCGCAGCCAGCCCGCGCCGTGCCAAACCGTAACCGCCACGGAATGGGAGCTTGCAGCCGTCGAGGCGGCGCGCGGGCGGTTTGAACTGTTCAGCCTCTGGGGGGCCGAGGATGCGGTGCACATGGCGCTTCGGCAGGTGGAAAGCGGGCGGATGGAAATACTCTGCCTGCCGCTGACCGACGGGGCGTTTCCTTCAGTTGCAGCCCAACACCCCGCCGCGGCGCGGCTGGAACGCAGCATCACCGATCTTTTCGGCCATCTTGCGATTGGCACCCCCGATGCGCGGCCTTGGCTTGACCACGGCCGCTGGGGTATTGCCGCACCGCTTGGCGCAGCCGCGCCGGGGCCCGAGCTTGCGCCCTACGAGTTTCTGCCGGTCGAGGGTGAAAGCCTCAATCAGGTGCCGGTCGGCCCAGTCCATGCAGGCATCATCGAGCCCGGCCATTTCCGCTTTACGGCACAGGGCGAAACGCTGGTGCGGCTGGAAGCGCGGCTGGGCTATACGCACAAGGGCGTCGATGCGCTGATGCGCGGTGCCAGCCTTGCGCACGGGGCAGAGCTTGCAGGCCGCGTCTCGGGCGATTCCACGGTGGCTTGGGCTTGGGCCTTCGCGCAGGCCGCCGAAGCCGCGCTTGCCGCCGGGGTGCCAGCCCGCGCGCTCTATCTGCGCACCATCATGGCCGAGCTTGAGCGGTTGGCGAACCACATCGGCGACATTGGCGGGGTCTGCAACGACGCCGCATTCGCGATGATGCTGGCGCATTGCAGCGCCCTGCGCGAAGAGGTCTTGCGCGCCGCCGAAGCCGCCTTCGGCCACCGCTACATGCGTGACAGAATCGTGCCCGGCGGTGTGACCCACGATCTTGACAGCGCAGGCCGCTCCGCAATCGCCGCGCTGATGGCCCACCTGCGCGACCGCTTTCCCGCGCTGATCGCACTTTATGACAGCACCGCCTCGCTTTTGGCCCGTACCGTCACCACCGGCCGCCTTGCCACGGAACACGCCCGCCGCTTTGCCGCTGGCGGCTTTGTGGGCCGCGCCTCGGGCCGCGATTTCGATACCCGGCGCGATTGCCCCTATGCGCCGTATGACGAGCTGACCTTCAGCGTGCCGACCCGCGCAGAGGGCGATGTCAACGCCCGCGTCTGGATTCGCATCCGCGAGGTGGAACAAAGCCTTGCCTTGATCGAACAATGCCTTGCCCGCCTGCCGGAAGGCCCGATCTTCACGCCCCTCGCCCCCGCGGACGCGCCGCGCATCGGGCTGGGGCTGGTTGAAAGCTTTCGCGGCGATGTGCTGGTGTGGCTGGCGCTCGGGGCCGACGGGCGCATCACGCGCTGCCATCTGCGCGACCCGTCGTGGTTTCACTGGCCGCTGTTGGAATCGGTGATCGAGGGCAACATCATCGCCGATTTTCCGATCTGCAACAAATCCTTCAACTGCTCTTACTCGGGGCACGACCTTTAGGGGGCGCGATGCGCAAGTTTCTGCTCGAAGGGCTGCTGCGGCGACCGCTGACCGAGGCGGGGCCAAGCGATCCTGAAATCGCGGCCCTGGCGCTGGCCACCGGGCAGGCCGCGCGGCGCAGGCTTGGCCGCTCGCTTTCGATCCGGCAGGTCGATGCCGGGTCGTGCAATGGGTGCGAACTGGAAATCCACGCGCTTTCAAACTCCTATTATGATCTAGAGCGGTTCGGCCTGCATTTCGTGGCCTCGCCGCGCCATGCCGACGTGCTGCTGGTCACCGGCCCCGTGACCAAGAACATGGCCGAGGCGCTACGGCGCACCTATGCCGCCACGCCTGACCCGAAATGGGTGGTGGCGGTGGGCGATTGTGGCCGCGATGGCGGCTGCTTTGCGGGGTCTTACGCGGTCGAAGGCGGGGTTTCGGCGGTGCTGCCGGTCGATCTGGTCATCCCCGGCTGCCCGCCCAGCCCCAAGGCGCTGCTGACCGGGCTTCTGTCACTGCTGGACGCGGCAGAGGGCAAACGCGCCTGAAACCTCAGCGCGGCCCGGGCG
>NZ_JBFHIA010000173.1:0-6715 GCF_041596715.1 Phaeovulum sp. | reverse complement strand
CCGGAACGCATGAGCAGCTTATGGAGTTGAAAGGCGGTTACTGGCAGCTTCAGAGCGGGGTGCAGAGCTGACGTTCAAGAGCGTTTCGTTACACCCGAAACGGCCTTGCAACAGAGAAGCGCCTGACGATTCGGTGCCGCGATCGCCCCCACGGCGACAGCCGCTTCGTTGCGCGTGATTGCCCCTAAGTTTCGGCTGCCGTGGCTTCTCACCTCCAAATCAAAGGACCGGAAGTCCCCCTCGCCGACAAGCTTGAGGAAGAAGCCATGTCGGCTGGTGCATCGACACAGATGGGTAGGGTCTGGTCTTAGCGGCCATGGCGCAGTCTGCTGCGGTAGTCGTGCGCTTGCCAGTTGGCGCGCGCCAGCCATTGCGGCTCGGGCTGGCGCGCCGCCAGTTCGGCGTCGATCTCGACCTCGTCAAAGCCTGACCTGCGGGCCATCGCATATTGATCGGCGATAAGGTGGCCCTGCGCGCGCAATCGCCCGGCATAACCCATGCGCCGCAGTCGCACCGCAAGCGTAAAGCCCCGCCCGTCACTGAAGGCGGGAAAACCGATGCGGATCGCGGCAAGGCGCGGCAGATCGCAGCGCAGTGCCTCGGGCTCTGCGGTGGTTGGCAGATCGACCCAGGGGCCTGCATAGGTGTCTGGGCCAAAGCCGCTGTCGGTGACGATGACACTCATGATGCGGCCCTGCTACGCACGATGCGCCCTTGCTCGACATGGATGCCACATTCGATCTTGTCGCGGCCACGCCAGCGCCCGGCGCGTGGGTGCTCGCCCGCGCCGGCTGGCGTGGTGCAGGGCGCGCAACCGATCGACGGATAGCCGCGCGCCACCAACGGATGCCGCGGCAGATCATGTCGCTCCATGTATCCGCGCAGATCGTTGGTGCCATATCCTGCCAACGGGTTGACCTTGATCTGGTCAGTGTCTGGATCGCGCTCGAACATCGCCAGCCCTGCGCGCTGCCCGCCTTGGAACCGCTTTCGCCCACTGATCCAGCCACTAAAGCCCGTAAGCGCCGAGGCGAGCGTGCGGGTCTTGCGCAGATCGCAGCAGGCGTCAGGGTCGGCGCTGTGCAGCAAGGCGTCTGGGTCGTTCAGGAACAGCTCTACCCGGTTTGGCTGGATCCGCCGCACATCGGTGAAGCCAAGCTGCCGCGTCAGGGTTTCCTGATACGCAAGCGTTTCGGCAAAAAGCATCATCGTGTCGATGAATATCACCGGGATACCGCGATCCACTTGGGCCACCATGTGCAGAAGCACCGCCGACTCGCCGCCAAAGCTGGAGACCAGCGCCAAAGGCCCTAGCGCCCCCGAAAGCGAAAAGCGGATTGCGCCCTCGGCGTCGTTTTCGAAGCGCGCATTCAGCGTGTCGATATCGGCAAGCCGTCGTTTGGAGATTTGGGGGGCGTCAGGCTGCATCGGCGCTATCCAATTCATAAAGCGCCGCCTGAAAGGGCGATAGCCCGAGTCGGCGGTAGGCTTGCAAAAAGGTTTCATCACGGCCCTCGCGAAGGCGCAGATATGCCCGCAAGATCCGCTCTATGGCTGGCACGATCTGGTCATAGGCAAAGCCCGGACCGGTGCGCGCACCAAGTGCTGCATCTTCGCTACCGTCGCCGCCAAGCGTGATCTGATAGGTTTCGACCCCGGCCCTATCGAGGCCGAGAATGCCGATATGCCCGACATGGTGGTGCCCACAGGCGTTGATGCAGCCCGAGATCTTGATCTTGAGCGGGCCGATGTCGTGCTCAAGCTTCAGGCGCTCGAAATGTGTGGCGATCTCTTGCGCCACGGGGATAGAGCGCGCGGTGGCGAGGGCGCAGTAATCCATTCCGGGGCAGGCGATGATGTCAGAAAGAAGGCCCACGTTCGCCGTGGCAAGGCCATGCGCCTTCAGTCGTTGCCAGACCAAGGGCAGGTTGCCCAATTCCACATGCGGCAACACGAGGTTCTGCTCGTGGCTGACCCTGATTTCGCCGTAGCCGAAACGCTCGGCCAAATCGGCCACCGCGCGCATCTGGGAGCTTGTCGCATCGCCGGGGCTTGCACCATGGGCTTTCAGGCTGATGGTCACGACGGCGTGGCCTTTGTCGCGGTGTGGGTGCAGGTTGGTATCGGCCCATGCGCGAAAGGCGGGATTTGCCGCTCGGGCATCGTGATAGGCTGTGTCCGGCGCGCTTTTGCTTAGCGGCACACGAAACTGTGCGGCAATCCGGCCCAATTCGGCTTCTGTTGCGGCGGGGTCAAAATCGGGGCGGATCTCGGCAAAGCGCGCCTCTACAAGGTCTCGCACAGCCTCAAGCCCGTTCTCGTGGACAGCGATCTTGATGCGCGCCTTGTGCTTGTTGTCGCGCCGCCCAAGCAGGTTGTAGGTGCAAAGGATGGCTTCCAGATACGGCAAAAGCTCGCTTGCAGGCAGAAACGCGCGGATAACCTTGCCCAGCATCGGTGTGCGGCCAAGGCCGCCGCCGACGATCACCTCAAAGCCTGCCGCGCCGTCAAGGGTGACCATCCGCAGGCCGATATCATGTGCCCGCGTCACCGCCCGGTCACGCGGGCTGCCGGTGATTGCGATCTTGAATTTCCGTGGCAGAAACTGGAACTCGGGATGATCGGTGGACCATTGGCGGATCAGTTCGGCCCAAGGGCGCGGGTCGGTGATCTCGTCAGCTGCGGCGCCGGCGAAATGGTCCGAAGTAACGTTGCGCACCGTGTTGCCGCTGGTCTGGATGGCGTGCAGCCCCACCTCGGCCAGCGCGTCCAGCATATCCGGCACGTCGGTCAGCGCGGGCCAGTTGAACTGGATATTCTGGCGCGTGGTGAAATGGCCATAGCCTCGGTCCCATCTTTCGGCGATGTCGGCCAGCGCGCGCAACTGCGCGGGGTTGAGCGAGCCGTAGGGGACAGCGACGCGCAGCATGTAGGCGTGAAGTTGCAGATAAAGGCCGTTCATCAGCCGAAGCGGGCGGAACTCTTCCTCGGTCAGCGAACCGTCGAGGCGGCGTGCCACCTGCGCGCGGAACTGGCGGTTGCGCTCGGCCAAGAAGGCGGTGTCGAAGTCGGTGTAGGCATACATCGGCTATGTCCTCAGGCTGGGATTCGCGCGGCATGCGAAGGGCCGTCGCGGCGAAAAACCTCGCGAAAGTGCAGCGGCTCGGGGCCCTGCGGCGTTGGGCGGACTTCGGCCAGATAACAGCCTACCACTTCACCCATGCGGGCCTGCGCGCGGGCAAGGGCGGCTTCGGCTTGGGCGGCGTCAAGATATACGCATGCGGCGCGCATCTCGTGCGACCAGTCGTCCGATGCGGTCAACCAGACCACCTTGCCCGACCGAAGGGCATTGGCGGTCACCACCGTTGCGGGGGCGTGCTGGGCCATCTCAGGCCAACTCTTCAAGGGGTAGGGCGGCGTTTGCCGCAACCTCCGCCGCGCGCTTGGGCGCAAGGCCAAACAGCAGCACCACCGGCCCGGTCGGCGGCTCTGCGCCAAGATCGGTCGCCATCCGGTCAAGCCGCGTGGCAAGCACCCGTTGGTTGGGGCGGCTTGCGTTTTCGACCGCCGTGACCGGCGTTGCAGCATCGGCACCATGCATCAGCAATCGCCCCTGCAAAAAGCGCGACGCGCGCAAGCCCATGTAGATCGCTGCCACCGCGCCCGGCCGCGCCAGTGCGCGCCAATCCTGTTCGGCAAAACCTTCCAGATCATGCGCGGTCAGGATGCGCAGGTCCGAATTGCGCGCGCGCCGGGTCAGGCTGGTGCCAATCGCCGCCGCGGCGGCAGAGGCCGCGGTGATCCCCGGCACCACGGCCCAATCGACACCAGCCGCATCGAGTGCTTCGGTTTCTTCGTCCAGCCGGGCGAACACGGTTGGGTCGCCCGCCTTGAGCCGCACCACCTGCGCGCCCGCGCGGGCGTGGGCGATCATCGCGGCGTTGATCTCTGCCTGTGAGGCCGAGGGGCCAAACCCCTCTTTCCCCATTGCGATGAAAACCGCCTCGCGTCGGGCGAGATCAAGGATCTGCTGCGGCACCAGCCGATCATGAATAACCACATCGGCGGCATCGAGCAGCCGCCGCGCGCGTAGGGTCATCAACTCCGGATCGCCAGGGCCGGCACCCACCAGATCGACCCGACCGGGGCGCGGGGCGCGCGCCAGATGGCGCGCAAGCAGGTCGTGCAGCGCGTGATCCAGCAGTTCTTCACCAACCTCCGCCAGCACTTTCGGACCTGCGTCGAAGTAGTAATCGGCCCAGAAATCGCGCCGCCGCCGCCCCTGTGGCAGCGCCTCTGCCGCGTGGCGAAAGCCCTTTCCTGCGCGGGTCAGTGCGCCCAAGCCTTGCGGCAGGCGCGCTTCGAGGTCGGTCTTGATGGCGCGGGCAAGTACCGGGGCCGCACCTTCGGTGGCAATCGCCACGGTAAGTGGCGCGCGGTCAACGATCGAAGGCGTGATGAAGTCGCTGGCTTCGAGATTGTCCACCACATTGACCAACACCCCTTCGGACCGTGCGAGTCGGGCGATTGCCGCATCCCCCTCGTCGCCGAGCGCGGTGTAGACAAGTGCCGCTTTGGCAAGGTCGCCCGCCACGGGCAGCCGCTGATGCAGCGCCGCGCCCAGCTCTGCGGCCGCTTGCAGCAAATCGGGCTCGGGGGCGGGGGCAAACAGCTCTAGCCTTGCCGAAGTCCGGGCAATGAGGCGCAGCTTTGCCAAAGCCATATCGCCATTGCCGCAAAGCACCACGCGACGGGATGTCAGATCGAGATAGACGGGGAAGTGTTGCATCGGGGCACCTATTCTTGTTGTGCCGACAATAGAACAATTTCCCCCTAATCTGGAATATGCTGTCAGAAACAAGAACAGAAACACCGCATGGCGGGATATGCTGTGATTTCGTCTTGAGGTAGCGGTTAAGGGTAGACCAACTTTCCCTTTGGCGCACATATGCTGGAACGCAGCACCATGCCGCGCGGGCATGGGCGGCCGCCAACCCTGCGCGGCGAGCCATCGGCCGCTATGGCCGCACCGCCTTGGCCAGCGCCAGTTCCGCCGTCAACTGCCTCTGCCATAGGCGTGTGGCAGTGCGCACGATTTCTTGCGTGAACACGGCGCACGCCGCAGGTAAAGCGGTCCTGCCTTGCGCGCGCACTTTCCAATGGCGCGCCACGACCTATGTTCGAGCAAAGGGGTGTCTGATGTTGCTGGCTCTGCGAGATGTGACCAAGACCTATCCGGGGGCCGAGGCCGCAGTGCTTCAGGGCGTATCGTTCAGCATGGAAAACAGCGACATGCTTGCGCTGACCGGCGAGTCGGGGTCTGGCAAAAGCACCTTGCTGCATCTGATCGGCGGGCTGGATAGCGCCGATAGCGGCGTGGTGGCCATTGAGGGAACGGATCTCACGCCGCTGAACGATGTGGCGCGCGCGGCGCTGCGGCGGGGCACGGTTGGGGTGATCTTTCAGCAGTTCAATTTGATCCCTTCGTTGACGGTTGCGGCCAATATCGCCTTTCAGGCACGGCTTGCGGGCCGCCATGACCCGGAACGAGCGCAGGCGCTGGCAGAGCGGCTTGGGCTGCGCGAGCATTTGCACAAATATCCCGAACAACTGTCTGGCGGCCAACAGCAGCGCGTCGCCATCGCGCGCACACTGGCACCGCAACCCAAGCTGGTGCTGGCCGACGAGCCCACGGGCAACCTTGATGAGGCGACGGCGGACACGGTTTTCGCGCTGCTCTGCGAATTGGTCGCGCAGACTGGAGCGGGGCTGATCCTTGCCACCCATTCCGAACGGCTGGCATCGCGCATGGCCCGGCGGTTGCACCTTCGTGCCGGTCGGTTGACGTGAGCGGGGCAATCCTCTCGGCGCTTCTTGGGCACTGGCGGCGCAACCCCTTGCAACTGATCACGTTGCTGGCCGGGCTTGCCTTGGGCACGGCGCTTTGGTCGGGGGTGCAGGCAATAAATGCCGAGGCGCGCGCAAGCTATGACGCCGCAGCTGCAACCCTAGGCGAGGGCAGCTATGCCCAGATCACCGCAAACGGTGGCGAGGCGATTTCGCAGCAGACCTATATCGCGCTGCGGCGGGCGGGGTGGAATGTATCTCCGGTTGTCGAGGGAAGGTTGGCGGCCGTGCGGTTGATCGGGATCGATCCGCTGACAGCGCCGGGCGATATTGGCCATATGCCCTCGGATCAAGCGGCCGATCTTGGGGCGTTTCTTTCGGGCGCGGGGCAAGTGTTTGCGCGCGCCGATACCTTGGCGGCCTTGCCCGAAGCGGGGGCCGAGCGCGTGATCGCCCCCAAGGTTGCGCCCAATACCGCAATCACCGATATCGGTGTGGCCCAACGCCTGCTGAACCGCGAAGGCCAGATCGACCGCCTGCTGGTCGCCCCCGAGCAGCCGATGACCCGCCGACCGCTGGCCGAAATCGCGCCAGATCTGGTTCAAAGCGCCTCGCAGGATAGCAGCGACGTGGCGCGGATGACCGACAGCTTTCATCTGAACCTGACAGCCTTTGGTCTGCTTTCATTCGCCGTGGGCCTGTTCATCGTGCACGGCGCGATCGGATTGGCGTTCGAGCAGCGCCGCCCGGTGGTGCGCACTTTGCGGGCATTGGGCGCGCCGCTGCGGCGGCTGATCGCATTGATGGCGGTTGAGCTTGCCGTTCTGGCGCTGCTGGCGGGGGCGATCGGCGTGGCGCTGGGCTATCT
>NZ_JBFHIA010000172.1:0-6757 GCF_041596715.1 Phaeovulum sp. | reverse complement strand
ATCCACAACTCGGTCACGCGCACGGTGCTGAAGCCCACGCATATGATCGGCGGCTATGCGCAGTTGAGCTACGGGTTCAACTACTACGGCACGGTCGGTGCAAACCGCGACGAATTCGTGATCGTTCGAAAGATGGACAAGGTGGATTGGCTCGACAATCCGGCCAAGGTGGAGGCCGCAGAATGAAAGTCCGCGCACAAATCGGTATGGTGTTGAACCTCGACAAATGCATCGGGTGCCACACCTGTTCAGTAACCTGCAAGAACGTCTGGACCAGCCGCGACGGCGTTGAATACGCTTGGTTCAACAACGTCGAAACCAAGCCCGGCATCGGCTACCCGAAAGACTGGGAAAACCAGAAACGCTGGAACGGCGGTTGGGAGCGCACCAGGGCGGGCAAGATCCGCCCCAAGCAGGGCGCGAAATGGCGCATCCTTGCCAATATCTTCGGCAACCCCGACCTGCCCGAGATCGACGATTACTATGAGCCCTTCGATTTTGACTATGACCATCTGAAATCCGCACCCGCAATGGAGGCATTTCCAACCGCGCGCCCGCGCTCAAAAATCTCGGGCGAGCGGATGGAAAAGATCGAATGGGGCCCGAACTGGGAAGAAATCCTTGGTGGCGAGTTTGCCAAACGGTCCAAGGACTACAACTTCGAAGGCATCCAGAAAGAGATGTACGGGCAGTATGAACAAACGTTCATGATGTATCTGCCGCGCCTGTGCGAGCACTGCCTGAACCCGTCTTGCGTGTCGGCCTGCCCGTCAGGTGCGATCTACAAGCGCGAGGAAGACGGCGTCGTGCTGATCGATCAGGAAAAATGCCGGGGCTGGCGGATGTGCGTTTCGGCCTGCCCTTACAAGAAGGTCTATTACAATTGGTCCACCGGCAAATCGGAAAAGTGCACGCTGTGTTACCCGCGCCTTGAAAGCGGGTTGCCGACGGTGTGTTCGGAAACCTGCGTCGGGCGTATCCGCTACATTGGCGTGATGCTTTATGACGCCGACAAGATCGCCGAGGCGGCTTCGGTGGAAAGCGACAAACAGCTTTACGACGCGCAGCTAGACGTGTTCCTCGACCCCAATGACCCTGCGGTGATAGCCGCCGCGCGCGCCGAGGGCGTGCCCGAAGACTGGATCGAGGGCGCGCGCAATTCGCCAATCTGGAAAATGGCGATGGAGTGGAAGATCGCGTTTCCGCTGCACCCAGAATACCGCACGCTGCCGATGGTCTGGTACATCCCGCCGCTGTCGCCCATTCAGAACGCCGCCGAGGCGGGCCAGATTGCGGCGCAAGACGGTATGCCCGATGTGAAGAGCCTGCGTATTCCGGTGCAATACCTTGCCAACCTGCTGACGGCTGGTGACGAGGCGCCAGTTGTCTCGGCACTCGAACGGATGCTGGCGATGCGCGCTTATATGCGTTCGAAAACCGTCGACGGGGTCATCAACCTTGGCGTGGCCAAACGTGTCGGCCTTTCCACGCAGCAGATCGACGAGATGTATCAGCTGATGGCGATTGCCAATTACGAAGATCGCTTCGTGATCCCGACGACGCACCGCGAGGTGGTCGAGGATGCCTATGACCTGCGCTCGGGTTGCGGCTTTACCGATGGCAATGGCTGCTCGTCAGGCGTGTCACAAGGCAAGCTTTTTGGCAGCCGAAAATTCGTCACACCAAAGGAGGGGTGGCAATGATTGGCACCTTCAAGGCGCTCTCGGCGCTGCTGAGCTATCCCAGCGCCGAGTTGCAGGACGCGATGGACGAAATACGGGCAGTTCTGGTTGACGAGGCGGTTTTGCCGCCTGCCCGGATCAACGCGATCGAGCCGTTGATGCAATGGCTGCAAACGGGCGACCTTTATGAGCTGCGGGAAACCTATGTGCAGCTTTTCGACCGCTCGCGCACGTTGTCGTTGAACCTTTTCGAGCATGTTCACGGCGATAGCCGCGATCGCGGCGGCGCAATGGTCAATCTGCTTGAAACCTATCGCACCGGGGGCTTTGATCTGGTCGGGCCGGAACTGCCGGACCATTTGCCGGTCTTGCTAGAGTTCAACGCCACGCAGCCCCTAGAGGCGGCGCTAGAGATTCTGGCCGACGCGGGGCAGATACTTGCGGTTCTGGCCGAGCGGTTGACCCGGCGCGACACGCCCTATGCGGCTGTTCTGGCAGGTTTGGCCGAACTGGCAAAAGGTGCCGTGACGGACGATGTGGCAGCCGGCCTTCTGGCCGAGCCCGACGACGACCCCAACGATCTGGCCGCGCTCGATGCCGTGTGGGAAGAGGCGCAGGTAACATTCGCGCCCGACCCGAATGCCGGGTGCCCGGTTTCACGCGACATTCTTGCCAAGATGGATGTTCCCTTTTCCCCGGCTCGCGCCGGGACAGCCCAATAGAGGAGGCCCGCCATGCACGGCTTTATCTTCGGCATCTACCCCTACATCGCGCTGAGCGTGCTTTTGATCGGGTCGATCGCGCGCTATGAACGCGATCCCTTCACGTGGAAATCGTCATCGTCGCAGCTGCTGCGGCGCAAGCAGCTGATCGTTGGTTCAGTGCTGTTCCACGTCGGCGTGCTGACCATTTTCGTGGGCCACCTTGTGGGCCTTCTGACACCGCTGTGGGTGGTTGAGGCCCTGCATATCAGCCACGAACTAAAGCAGATCACCGCCGTTGTGGTGGGCGGCGTGGCCGGGGTGGCGGCGCTGATCGGGGGCATCATGCTGATCTGGCGGCGGCTGGCCGACCCGCGCATCCGGGCAAGCTCTTCCACCATGGATATCATCATCCTGTCGCTATTGCTGTTGCAGCTTTGCCTTGGGCTGTTGACCATCACCGTGTCGCTGCAACATCTCGATGGCGGCGAAATGGTCAAGTTCATGCTCTGGGCGCAGGCGATCTTTACCTTCGACGCCAATGCGGCCAGCTACGTAGAAGATGCGCCGCTGCTGTTCGAGCTGCACATCGTCACTGGCCTGACAATCTTTCTGCTGTTCCCGTTCAGCCGCCTTGTGCACATGCTTTCGGTTCCGCTGCGCTATCTGTGGCGGCCCGGCTTTCAGATCGTGCGCAGCCGCAAAGGCGCCAAGAACCACCCGGCGGAGTGACCGATATGCAGCCACTGCTTTCAACCGTCACCGTCAATGGCGAAGTGATCTCGCCTGAAGCGATCGCCGCCGAGGCACAAAATCACCCCGCGCCCAAGGCCAAGCCGGGCATTGCGTGGATGGCCGCGGCGCGCGCGCTGGCGGTGCGCGCGCTGCTGTTGCAAGAGGCGCATCGGCGCGGGCTGACCCCTGCCCCGCATGAGGTTGCCGAGGACCGTGTAGAGACCGAGGATGAGGCGTTGATCCGGCAATTGCTGGATCTGGCGCTCGACCCTGCCGCACCGACCGAGGCAGACCTGCGCGCCGCCTATGCCGCAGCCCCCGAACGCTGGCGGGCACCCACGCTTTACGAGGCCGCGCATATCCTTTTGCCTGTGCAGCCGGGAGATGCTGAAAGCCTAGCCGCAGCCCGCGCGCAGGCCGAGGCGCTATTGGCAGAAATCCATCGCAATCCGCGCGCATTCGAGGATATCGCGCGCCGCTATAGCGCCTGCTCCTCGCGCGAGGCGGGCGGGCGGCTGGGGCAGCTTGCCTCGGGCGACACGGTGCCCGAGTTCGAAGCGGCGATGGACGCGTTGGACGAGGGCGCGCTTTGCGCCGCCCCGGTGCAAAGCCGCTACGGGCTGCACATCATCCGGCTTGATGCGCGCGCCACGGGGGCAGTGCTGCCCTTCGAGGCGGTGGCACCCCGCATAACCGAGTTGCTTGAAAAGGCGGCATGGGCGCGGGCGGCCCGTGACTTTGTTGCAAACCTCGCACGAGACGCGCAGGTTACTGGCGTCAACCTGCGGGCGGCGTGACCTGTCTGGCCTTGCCGACCGGATCAACGAAAGGACATACGCCATGGATATCGCCGCGGTTTCATCGACGGAACGTGGTCGGACCGACAAGGTTCTGGCCGATGTTGCGCAAGCGCTGCTTGGCAAGGGGCTTCGGTTGGCGGGCCTTGTGCAGACCAATATCGAACGGCCTGGGCACCGGCATTGCGATATGGAGGTAAAGGTGCTGCCAGACGGCCCGGTTCTGCGCATCAACCAGCAACTGGGCGAAGGCGCGCACGGGTGTCGGCTTGACACCGGCGCGCTCGAAAACGCGGTCGCGGGGGTTGAGGCGATGTTCGCGCAAGAGATCGACCTTCTCATCGTTAACAAGTTCGGCAAGCACGAGGCCGAAGGGCGCGGTTTTCGCAACCTGATCGCCGAGGCGCTTTCGCGCGATATTCCGGTGGTGGTCGGGGTCAATACGCTTAACGAAGACGCCTTTACCGCGTTTGTTGACGATAGCGCAGAGCGTCTTGCCGCCGACAGCGCCGAGATTCAGCGCTGGTGCCTGTCGCGCCTGTCCTGCGACGCGGCATGATGGCCACCCGCAGGATGCGCAGACCGATCACCCCGAAATGAGCCGGAAGAGCGACAGATGATCGAGTTCGAAGGCGGTATGATCCAGATCAGCGCCGAAGAGGTGGCCCGCGGGCTGGGCATGACGCCCGCAGATGTGATGCTGGGCATCCGGCAGGGGCAGATTACCAGTATCTGCGAAGCAGGTGTTGGCGAGGATGCGGGCCGACATCGGCTGACCTTCTTTTCACCCACGCGACGATTGCGGTTGACGGTCAATTCGCACGGGAAGGTGATCCGGCAGTCCTGCGCAAACATCCGCCGGAAAAAGGGCGGGTCGCCGCCAGCCGATGCGCCGCGCGGCCGTGATGCGGCGCAAGCAAACGGGGTGGATCAATGACGGGCGAACCCAGCAGCGGAAGCTATGCTTCGCCACCCTGCTTTCTGCACGAGTTGGACCCTTCGCAAGGCGGCATAGCGGGCGAACCCGACCCGGTGCAGGCGCGCGACGTGGCGCGCTGGCGCAAGGCCGAACGGGTGCGCCTGCTGGCCGCGCGCGCCGCTTTGCCCGTGGCCGCGCGCGAAGCGGCAGCGGCAGACATCGGCAAGCATCTCGACAGCGTTCTGGGTGATGTCGCTGGCAAGGTCATTTCGGGTTACTGGCCGATCAAGGCCGAACTGGACCTGAGACCATGGCTTTTGTCGCAACGCCAGCGCGGGGCGGTCGTGGTTTTGCCAGTCGTCACACAAAAGGCGACGCCCCTGCAATTTCGAGAGTGGGGGCGCGACGCACGCATGGAGCGCGGCTTTTGGAACATTCTGGTTCCGGCCGAGGGCGCGTGGCTTACGCCCGATATCGTGATTGCGCCCGTGGTCGGGTTTGACGCGGCCTGCTATCGCCTTGGCTATGGCGGTGGCTACTTTGACCGCACGCTGGCGGCGCTGGGCGGGGCCTCAGCGCCTTACGGCATCGGTCTTGCCGATAGCCGGGTCGCCACGATTTTCCCGCAACCGCACGACATCGCCATGCGCGGCGTTGTCACCGAAAACGGCATGACAGAACCGGAGAGCAGATAATGGCAAGTTCATCAATTCAGTTGCGTGCATGGAAGGGCCCTGCCCTGCTTTCCGGCGGGTTTCGCCCGATGTTTCTGATGGCGGGGCTTTGGGCGAGCCTTGCGATGATCGTGTGGATCTTCATGCTTGCAGGGGTGTTCAATCTGCCAACCCGGTTTGACCCGATCGCATGGCACGCGCATGAGTTTCTGTGGGGGTATCTGAGCGCGGTCGTCGCCGGGTTCCTGCTGACTGCGGTGCCCAACTGGACCGGGCGGTTACCGATCGTCGGCTGGCCCTTGGCGGGGCTGGCGGCGCTTTGGCTGCTGGGGCGCTTGGTAGTAACGGTTTCGGCGACAATGCCGCCGCTGCTGGTGGCGCTGTGCGATATGGCGTTTCAGGGCGCGCTCTTGCTGGCGCTGATGCGCGAAATCGTGGCGGGGAAAAACTGGCGCAACCTCAAGGTGGTGGCATTGGTGGCGCTGATGCTGTTCCTCAATGGGCTTTTCCACTGGCAGGCGGCGCAGGGGCAAAATGTGGCCGACGGGATTGCCACACGCGGCGGGCTGGCGGCTGCGATCGTGATGATCGCGCTGATCGGCGGGAGGGTTATCCCGAGCTTTACGCGCAACTGGCTTGCGCGGTCGGGTCCGGGCCGCTTGCCAACCGCGCCTGCGCGGGGCGACGACGTAGTTTCGGGCATTACGTTGGTGGCGCTGGCAAGTTGGGTGATCTGGCCCGACGCCGTGGCAAGCGGCGCGCTTGCGCTGGTGGCGGGTGCGGCCAATCTGTGGCGGCTGTCGCGTTGGACCTGGTATCGCACGCTCAGCGAGCCGCTGCTCTGGGTGCTGCATCTGGGGTTTCTGTTCGTGCCGGTCGGCTTTTTGCTGGTGGGTGGTGCTGTGCTGGCACCGGGCGTGTTTCCGGTATTTGGCTCGTTGCACGCGTGGCTTGCCGGGGCCATCGGCATCATGACGCTGGCGATGATGACGCGCGTTTCCTTGGGCCACAGTGGCAGGGCGCTGCAATCTGACTGGGCGATGACGACGATCTACTACCTTGCCGCCACCGCAGCCATCGCGCGGATTCTGGCAGGGTTCCTGCCCGGATTGAGCTGGATGATAGATCTTGCCGGAACCGCGTGGATTCTGGCATTTGCGCTTTACGTCATCCGCTTTGCGCCGGTGCTGAGCAGCCCACGCGTTGTGACGCCAAGACCCGGACGCCCCTGATACGCAGAGGGGCAGGT
>NZ_JBFHIA010000171.1:0-6845 GCF_041596715.1 Phaeovulum sp. | reverse complement strand
TCTTCGCCGTAAAGGTCTAGCAGCGCTTCGGCGGGTTGCAGAATGTCGGCCTCAACCTCTACCGCGCCCGCCTCGCGAAAGGCGGCAAGCAACCGTGCCCCGGCGGCGCGTGAAGCGGCCTTGGCAGCCATCAGCCGCGCCCCAGCAAGGCACGGACGGCAGCCACAAGGCCATCGCGCGGGGCTTCGGATTGCGCGGGTTGCGCCTTCCATTCCTCGTGGCTCGCCTCGGCGGCGATACGGGCACCAAGGGCAAGGTCTTTCAGTTGCACCACGCCCCGCGCGGCCTCGTCACCGCCTTGGATCACGGCTATGGGAGAGCCGCGTTTATCGGCATATTTCAACTGGTTGCCAAAGCTCTTGGGGTTGCCAAGGTAAACCTCGGCGCGGATTCCGGCGCGGCGCAACTCGTTCGCCATGCCAAGGTAATCGGCCATGCGGTCGCGGTCCATCACGGTCACGATCACCGGGCCCGGTGCCGCGCCGCCCAGCCGCCCCTTTTCGCGCAACGCCGCCAGCAGCCGATCGACGCCAATCGAGACACCGGTTGCGGGCACCTTTTGCCCGGTGAAGCGTTCCACCAACCCGTCATAGCGCCCGCCACCCGCGACCGAGCCGAACTGCCGCTTGCGGCCTTTTTCATCTAGGATTTCAAAGGTCAATTCGGCCTCGAACACCGGGCCGGTATAATAGCCCAAGCCACGCACCACCGAAGGGTCGATGATGATCCGGTCGGGCCCGTATCCTTGCGCGGCAAGCAATTCTGCGATGGCTTCAAGCTCTGCAACGCCTTCGAGGCCCACATCCGAGCCTGCCACCAGTTCACGCAGCCGCGCGCATGTCGCCGCGCCGCTGTCACGGCGTGCGGACATGAAGCCCATCACCACGTCAGCCTGTGCCGCGCCAAGGCCCGCGCCACGGGTAAAATCGCCCGACGCATCCATGCGGCCCGCGCCGATCAGGTCACGCACGCCGGCCTCGCCAAACTTGTCGAACTTGTCGATTGCGCGCAGCACGGTGCCGCGCTCGTCCTCGAAAGCGCCGGGGTTCGCGGGGTCTAGGATGCCTGCAACTTGCATCACCCCGTTCAGCACCTTGCGGTTGTTGACGCGGATCAGATAATCGCCGCGCGCAATGCCCACAGCCTCAAGCGCCTCGGCCAGCATGGCGCAGATTTCGGCATCGGCGGCCACTGAGGGCGCGCCAACTGTATCAGCATCGCATTGATAAAATTGGCGAAACCGCCCCGGACCCGGCTTTTCGTTGCGCCAGACAGGGCCCATCGCATAGCGGCGATAGGGCGAGGGAAGATCGTTGCGAAACTGTGCCGCGACCCGCGCCAATGGTGCCGTCAGATCATAGCGCAGCGCCAGCCAGTCACCGGCGCGGCTGGCGCCTTCTTCATCCTCTTGCCAGGCAAAGACACCTGCGTTGGGCCTGTCAACATCGGGCAGAAACTTGCCCAGCGCCTCGACCGTTTCCACAGCCGCAGTTTCCAGCGGGTCAAAGCCGTGAAGCTGGTAGACCTCTGCAATGGTATCGAGCATCGCTTTGCGCTCGGTTACATCGGCACCGAAGTAATCGCGGAACCCTTTTGGGGGTTCGGCGCGGGGGCGCCGTAGGGATGGGTCCTTGGCCATTGGCTCTGCCTCGCGTAAGCTCTGGCGCGGTCATACCGAAAGGCCGCAGGGCGGGCAAGCCGCGCGGGGGTACGAATGGAACGGATCGACAAGACCGAGGAACTGATCGCGCATTTGGCGCGCGTGGTCGATGACCTTTCCGAGATTGTTGCAAGGCAGGAATCGCAGATTGCGCGATTGGAGCGGCGGGTGGAAATGCTGAGCCAGCGCGAGGCCGAGCGCGAGTTGGAGGCGGGTGGCGGCATTCCATTGGCCGATCAACGCCCGCCACACTGGTAGCGCGTTGCGGCGGAGCGGGCCTTGGCTTGGTTGGCTGGTGCTGTGCTTTGCCACTGCGCAAGTGGGGTTTCTGGGCCTGATGGCGCTATGGCCCGCCGCGAACAGCCCGCAGGCGGCGTTACAGGTGGCAGAAGTGCGCGGCGATCTTTGGTTTCGCTCGGGCTTTGCGACACTGGCGACCATCGCGCTGCCACTACTGGCGCTGCATATGCTGGCGCTGCGCGGTTGGTTGGCGCGGCTATGCGCGGCGCTGGGGCTGGCCGCCACGGGGCTGCTGGGATGGTTGATGGCGGGTGAGGCGATGGCGCTGCTGCCGCTTTACGATGCGCCGCTGCAACTGGCGCGGGCGCTGATGGCGGCACGGCTGCAAAGCCTTGCGCTGGCGCTGCTTGCCTTGGGCGCGCTAATCGTGGCGGCGCGCGCAGACGCGCTGGCCTGAGTGGCTTGCGCGTGCGCGCTGGCGATGCAAGGGTTGCGCGGCACTTTGCCACCGAGTCTTTCCCTTGGCCCTTTTTCAATTTCCGCGCCTGCCCAAAGGCATACATTCTGGCACCTTCGCGCTGACGCTTGCGATAGGCATTGCGGGCGGGTTTGGCGCAAGCGCCGTGCATCTGCCGCTGCCGATGCTGCTTGGCCCGCTTCTGGCCGTTGCCGCCGCCGCGCTGGCGAGGCTGAAACCGTTTGGGCGGTTGCCGCAGTTTCCCAGCGGCTTGCGGCTTTTCTTCGTGCCCATCATCGGCGTGGCCATTGGTGGCAATTTCACGCCCGAGATCCTTGCAGAGGCGCGGCTTTGGTGGCCCTCGCTGGTGGCGCTTTGCCTGTTCATTCCCACCGCGCATGTGCTGGGCTACCGCGCGCTGAAAGCCACCAAGCGGCTGGACCCGATCACCGCGTTTTTCGGCACCGCGCCCGGTGGGCTGGTTGAAACCGTGCTGATGGGCGAAGAAGCGGGTGCCGATGCGGCGATGCTGACTATGCTGCAATTCCTGCGGCTGATCCTGACAATCATCGTGGTGCCCTTGGGCTTTACCATCGGCATCGGGCATGCGGTGGGTTCGGCGGGCGGTGCCTCGCTGGTGGCCGAGCATACGCTTGACGCTGCCGATTGGGGCTGGATTTTGGGCGCAGCGGCGCTGGGGCTTGTGCTAGGGCGCGCCTCGCGGCTTCCTGCGGGGATGATTACCGGGCCGATCATCGTATCGGCCGCCATGCATCTTTCGGGGCTAAGCGATGCCAGCCCGCCGATCTGGTCGATCATGGCCACGCAAATCGTGATCGGCACCTCGCTTGGTGTGCGCTTTGCAGGCATGCCGCTTGGCCACATGGTGCTCGCGCTGCGGCTAGCGGGGATGAACGTGTTGATCTCGATCACCCTTGCTGCGGTCTTTGCCTTCGCACTGGCAGACTTCGTGCATGAACCTGTAGCAGCGGTGTTTCTGGCCTTCGCACCGGGCGGACTGACCGAGATGTCGCTGATCGCGCTAAGCCTACAGATGAGCGTGATCTACGTGACCGCGCATCATGTGCTGAGGATAATGCTTGCGGTGGCAATCGCACGGGCCTTTGCCGGGCGGATCGTGCGCTAGATGTCTTCAACCATCGCCACGCCGGACAGCGCGCGCAGCGCACTGCGGATCTGCGGCGTCACCGGCAAGGGGCGCGCGGCAGAGTAGGTATACTCGCAGCCCCGTTCATAGTCGGTGATACGAAACTCGATCGGGCCACGTGTGCGGGTGCGCCCCTCAGCCTCGATTCGCCCGAACACCGCCGCCACAGAGGCCACCGCTTCGGGGGTTTCCAGAAAAAGGCGTAACCCGGAACTGCCCGCATCGACAGACACCGCCTCGACGGGTTGCACGGCGCGCGCCAGCAGCTTCAGCTTTTCGCCCTCTGCGGTTGCCTCAACCGTCATCACAACTGCCGAACCAATCTCGAGGTGGCTGCGCGCGGCTTCCAGCACATCGGAAAACAGCGTCGCCTCGCCAAGGCCCGTGGGGTCAGAGAAACTGACAAAGGCAAAACGGTTGCCGCGCGCCGATTTCTTTTCCTTTACCTGCGACACCATCCCCGCAATGCGCGCCATCTGCGGCCCGCGTTCGGCGGCGACGGTCAATTCTGCAAGGGTCTGCACACGGGCGCGGCGCAGCATCGGCATAAACTCATCTAGCGGGTGCCCCGAGAGGTAGAACCCGATCGCCTGATGTTCCTCGGAAAGCCGCTCTGCCGCCGGCCAGTCATCGACATCGGCCAACCGCGGGGGCGGCAGGTCTTCGCCCGCTTCGCCAAACAGCGATACCTGCGCCGACCCCTTCGCCTCGTGCGATGCAGCCGAAAACGCCGCAAGCGCGTCGAGGCTGGCAAAAACCCGGTGCCGGTTGGGATCAAGCACATCAAGCGCCCCGGCCCGCGCCAGCATTTCCATCGGCCGTTTGCCAACGCGCTTTAGGTCCACCCGGCGCGCGAAATCGACCAGATCGGCAAAGGGCTGCGCTCCGCGCGCCGCCACGATCAGCTTCATCGCCTCGACGCCCACGCCCTTCAGCGCACCCAGCGCATAGACCACCCGCCCGTCGCGCACATTGAACGTAGCCTCCGAGCGGTTGACGCAAGGGGGAACGGTTTCGATGCCCAGATGGTCCACCTCGCGCTGAAACACCGCAAGCTTGTCGGTCAGATGAATATCGCAGTTCATAACCGCAGCCATGAACTCGACCGGGTAATTGGCCTTCAGCCAAGCGGTCTGGTAACTGACCACCGCATAGGCCGCCGCGTGGCTTTTGTTAAAGCCGTAGTTCGCAAATTTTTCCAGCAGATCAAAGACTTCGCCTGCCTTCTTTTCGCTTACGCCATTGGCCAAGGAACCCTTGATGAACTTTGGCCGCTCCTTGGCCATTTCGGCCGCGATCTTCTTGCCCATGGCGCGGCGCAGCAGGTCGGCGCCGCCAAGCGAATAGCCCGCCATCACCTGCGCGATTTCCATCACCTGTTCCTGATAGACGATGATGCCCTGCGTTTCGGCAAGGATGTGGTCGATTGATGGGTGCAGGGATTCAAGCTGTTTCTGACCGTTCTTCACCTCGCAATAGGTGGGAATGTTCTCCATCGGGCCGGGCCGATATAGCGCCACCAGCGCCACGATATCCTCGATGCAGGTTGGGCGCATGCGGCGCAGCGCGTCCATCATGCCGGTGCTTTCAACCTGAAACACCGCCGTGGTGCGCGCCGTGGCGTAAAGCTCGTAGGTCTTGGGGTCATCCAGCGGGATATGCGCAATATCCACCACCACGCCGCGCTGCGCCAAAAGGTCAAGCGCGTTGCGGATAACGGTCAGGGTCTTCAGGCCCAGAAAGTCGAACTTCACCAAACCCGCGCTTTCAACCCATTTCATGTTGAACTGGGTTGCAGGCATGTCCGAGCGCGGGTCTTGATATAGCGGCACCAGCTCATCCAGCGGGCGATCCCCGATCACCACCCCCGCCGCGTGGGTCGAGGCGTTGCGCAAAAGCCCTTCCAGCTGCTGCGCATAGCCGAGCATCCGCCCGACCACCTCTTCGCGCGCCGCCTCGCGCAGGCGCGGCTCGTCCGCCAGCGCCTTCTCAATGGAAACCGGCTTGACGCCTTCGAGCGGGATCATCTTGGAAAGGCGATCAACCTGCATATAGGGCATCTGCAACACGCGGCCCACATCTCGCACCGCGGCTTTTGACAAAAGCGCACCGAAGGTGATGATCTGCCCGACCTTCTCGCGCCCATATTTGCGCTGCACGTAGTGGATCACCTCTTCACGGCGATCCATACAGAAGTCGATGTCAAAGTCAGGCATGCTGACCCGCTCGGGGTTCAGGAACCGTTCGAACAAGAGCTTGTAGCGCAAGGGATCCAGATCGGTGATGGTCAGCGCCCAAGCTACCAGACTGCCTGCGCCAGAACCACGCCCCGGCCCCACCGGAATACCCTGCGACTTGGCCCATTTTATGAAATCGGCCACGATCAGGAAATAACCGGGAAAGCCCATCTGCTCGATGATGCCAAGCTCAAAGTCCAGCCGCGCTTCGTAGTCCGCGACACTCGCGGCATGGGGCACCTCGCTCAGCCGCTTGGCCAACCCCTCGCGCGCCTGTCGCCGCAGCGCCTCGACCTCATCATCAGCGAAGCGCGGCAGGATCGGCGCGCGCTTGGCGGGCGCAAATGCACAGCGCCGGGCAATTTCGACCGTATTCGCCAGTGCCTCTGGCAGGTCGGCGAACAGCGCGCACATTTCCGCTTCGGATTTGAAATAGTGCTGCGGCGTCAGGCGTCTGCGCGGCTCCTGCTGATCGAGATAGGCACCCTCGGCGATGCACAGAAGCGCGTCATGCGCCTCATACATCTGGGTCTTGGGGAAATAGACATCGTTGCTGGCCACCAGCGGCAACCCAAGCTCGTAGGCCGTTTCGACAAAGGTCTGCTCGGTTGCACGCTCAGCCGCTGTCGGCGCGCCGCCCTCGCCGGGGTGGCGCTGCAATTCGATGTACAGCCTGCCCTCGTAAATCGCCGCCAATTGCTCGATCAGGGCGCGCGCGCGCGGCCCCTGCCCGGCCTGCACCAACTTGCCCACCGGCCCATCGGCCCCGCCCGTGAGGCAGATCAACCCCTCGCTATGCGCGGCAAGTTCGGCGCGCGTTACCTGCGGAGCTTGGCCAGCCTTATCGACATAAAGGCAGGAGCTGAGCTTCAAAAGGTTCAGATACCCCGCCTCGTTCTGCGCCAGCAGCACCAAAGGTGCCGGTGGCCGCGCCCTCTCGCTCGGTGCGGCCTCATCATAGCTCAGCGCGATCTGGCAGCCGATTATCGGCTGCACCCCCGCCGCCCGCGCCGTAACCGCGAACTCGAGGGCGGCAAACATCGCATTGGTATCGGTCAGCGCCACTGCGGGCATCGCCGCGGC
>NZ_JBFHIA010000170.1:0-6953 GCF_041596715.1 Phaeovulum sp. | reverse complement strand
TTCGGATTGACCAAGGTCGGCACACAGGTGTTGCTGATCTAGGTTTGCAGGCTTGTGCGGCTTATGGGCGGTGGTATTCCACCGCCCTTTTCATTTCACCCAGCCCGCAAGGTTTTCTGCCGCCGCTTCCAGCAGTGCCGCGATATGCGCGTCATCGTCGTTGAGGCAGGGAATGTAGGTAAAGCTCTCGCCCCCTGCGTCTTCGAACGCATGGCGGATTTCACCGTTGATCTCTTCCAGCGTCTCAATGCAATCGGCGGCAAAGGCGGGTGAAATCACCGCGATGCGCTTTTTGCCTGCGCGCGCCAGTGCCGCGACATGCTCAACAGTGTAGGGTTTCAGCCATTCTTCACGGCCAAACACCGATTGGAACGTGGTGTCGATCGACTCTGGCCCCCAGCCGAGCCGCTCGCGCAGCAACCGTGAGGTTTTCTGGCATTGGCAGTGGTAGGGGTCGCCTTCCATCAGATAGCGTTGCGGCATGCCGTGGTAGCTTGCCACCAGCACGTCGGGGCGATGTTCCAGCCCGCCATAGGCCTGCTCGACTGAATGCGCCAGCGCGTCGATGTAGCTGGGGCGGTCGAAGTATTCAGGCACAACCCGCGCGGTGGGTTGCCGCTTCACCCCCATCAACGCTTTGAAGAACGCGTCGTTCGCCGTGGCGGACGTGGGGCCGGCATATTGCGGATAGAGCGGGAAAAAGAGGATTTTCTCGCAGCCGTCCGCCACCATCCGCTCCACCACAGAGCGCGTGGAGGGGTTGCCATAGCGCATACAAAACTCGACCTGAACCTCGTCGCCCCAGCGCGCTTCGGCAGCCGCGCGCAGCTTGGCCACCTGTTGCTTGGTGATCGTCATCAGCGGGCTTTCGTTGGCCTCTTTGTTCCAGATAAGCCGGTAGTTGGCACCCGAGGTAAAGGGCCGCCTGCTGAGAATGATCAGCTGCAACAGCGGCTGCCATTTCCAATCGGGGATATCGACGACCCGCTTGTCGGAAAGAAACTCGCCCAGATACCGCCGCATCGACCAGTAGTCGGTGCCATCGGGCGTGCCGAGGTTGGCGACCAGCAGCCCGATTTTTGCGCGCCGCACAGGCGGGTGGTCGGCAGGGGCGTGCGAAAGGCGGCCTTCGCCGGGGCGGATCAGTGCTTCGGTCATGGCGTTTCCTGTTGGCTTAGGTGTTTGCATGTCGGCTGACGTGCCGGTCATTTTTCAGGCTTTGGCTCGGCCGCAAGTGCGGCAGCAAGGCTATGTGTAGCAGAGCCGGGGCGCAGCGGCTTTTGCTGGCTTTCGTGCGGCACCCAGCCGGTAAGATAGACCAGTTCGAAGGTTGCGGTTACGCGCCCTACCTCGTCACCGAAATGTTCGGCGTAAAGCCGTGCGGCCTCGGCAAAGAGCGCGCGGCGCGAGGGGGTGCGGCGGCGCGATGCCAGCGCATTTCCCTCGCCCATCGCGCGCAGGTCGGTCATCAGATGGCCAAGGTCACGGTAGCTGACCGGCCGCGCCGCCAAGTCGGCAACAGGCAGCGCAAAACCCGCGCGTTGCAACAGACCGCCCAACTCGCGAATCTCGCCCATTGGCAGCACGCGGGGGCTAAGCCCGCCGGTCACACGCGACTCGGCCTCGGCCAAAACCGAACGCAATTCCGCAAGCGTCTGGCCGCCGAACAGCACGGCGATCATCAGCCCGTCAGGTGTCAGCGCGCGGCGGCATTGCACCAGTTGCCCTACCGGATCGTTGGCCCAGTGCAGCGCAAGCGCGTGGATAACCAGATCATGTGCGCCCGGTTCCAGCGCCAGAACCTCGTCATCGGGCACAATCCGCGCTTGCGGCAGTATTTCTGTCCAAGGCTCGGGGAATCCCGTCACGACGGCAGGTGCCGTAAACTTTCTGTTAACCTCGTTGAGCCTTTCCTCGATTTCGGCGGCGCTGTCTTGATGAAGAAACAACGCAGGGCCCGCAGCGCGGGCACGGGCACGGTTGCGCAAAAGCGCGGCGCGGTCGGTAAGGGGGGGCGGCGTGGTCATGGGGCGTGACTTTACGGGGCTTCGGCGCGCTGCGCTAGGGGCGCTGC
This sequence comes from Phaeovulum sp., assembly GCF_041596715.1. Taxonomy (GTDB): domain Bacteria; phylum Pseudomonadota; class Alphaproteobacteria; order Rhodobacterales; family Rhodobacteraceae; genus UBA6213. Next base: position 4,879 of record NZ_JBFHIA010000170.1, on the reverse strand, counting down.
ATGTGATGTTTCCACCGCGTTGCATCGCCTGCGGCGCAGGTGTCGCCGCCGACTTTGGCCTTTGCCCTGCGTGCTGGCGCGAAACGCCCTTTGCAAGCGGCCTTGTCTGCGACAAATGCGGCGCACCGTTGCCCGGGGCTGATGAGGGCAAGCCAGAATACTGCGACGATTGCCTGACAATTGCGCGCCCTTGGCAGCGGGGGCGGGCGGCGCTGGTGTACAAGGATGCCGCGCGCCGCATGGTGTTGGCATTCAAGCACGGTGATCGGCTAGACCTGCGCCGTCCACTGGCAGGCTGGATGCTGCGCGCGGCGGCACCCTTGCTGGAACCGGGAATGGTACTTGCGCCGGTGCCGTTGCACCGGCTGAGGCTGCTAAAGCGGCGCTATAACCAGTCGGCGCTGCTGTCGGGCGCGGTGGCGCGGGCGGCGGGGTTAACCCATGTCGTTGACCTTTTGCAGCGCACGCGCGCCACCCGCAGCCAAGAAGGGCTGCACCGCGACGAACGCTTTGCCAACCTTTCGGGTGCAGTGCGCATAAATCCGCGGCGCGCCGGTTTGCTTGCGGGGCGGCATGTGTTGTTGGTCGATGATGTGATGACCTCGGGTGCGACCTTCGCGGTCTGTGCCGATGCCTGCCTTGCGGCGGGCGCTGAAAACGTTTCGGTGCTGGCGCTGGCGCGCGTTGCGAAGGATGCCTAAATCCGTATAGTCGCATCTACAAATAGGATTTGCCCATGCAACGTGTCGAAATATACACCACTCGGTCCTGCCCCTATTGCCTTGCGGCCAAGGCGCTACTGACCCGCAAAGGCGTGCAGTTCGAAGAAACCGACGTGGGCGCGGACCCCAGCCTTCGCATGGCGATGACCCAGCGCGCAGGCGGGCGGCGCACCGTGCCGCAGATCTTTATTGGCGGCCAGCATGTGGGCGGAAGCGACGATATTTACGCGCTTGACCATCAAGGCAAGCTCGACAAATTGCTGGCGGGCTAAAGATCATGCGCGCCGCACTGGTCCAGTTGTCGGTAACGGATGAACCTGCGGCGAACCTGCCGGTAACGCTGGGATTTGTGCAAGAAGCCATTGCCGCGGGCGCAGGATTTGTGCTGACCCCCGAGGCCACCAACATCCTCAGTTCTGACCGCGCCCACCAGCGCGCCGTGCTGCACCCCGAAGCGACTGACCCGACACTGGCGGCGCTGCGCGCCGAGGCGGCGCGGGCGGGCATCTGGCTGCTGATCGGTTCGCTTGCGTTGAAAACCGACGATGCGGATGGCCGCTTTGCCAACCGCAGCTTTCTGATCGCACCCGATGGCAGCATCAGCGCGCGTTATGACAAGATCCACATGTTCGACGTGGATGTGAGCGAGACTGAACGGTACCGTGAATCAGAGGGCTACCGCCCCGGCACCAGCGCCGTTGTTGCCAAAACGCCTTTCGCGCGCTTGGGCCTTTCGGTCTGCTACGATCTGCGCTTTCCCTATCTTTACCGTGCACTGGCTCATGCGGGGGCCGAGGTGCTGACCGTGCCTGCGGCTTTCAACGACACCACAGGGCGCGCACATTGGGAACCGTTGCTGCGGACCCGCGCCATTGAAAATGGCGCTTATGTGCTGGCCCCGGCGCAATGCGGCACCCACGCTGCGCATGGCGGCCGCCCGCGGCGTACGCATGGCCATAGCCTTGCCGTGGCACCATGGGGCGAAGTGCTGGTGGATGGCGGCACCGAGCCGGGCGTGCATCTGGTCGAAATCGACCTTGCCGAAGTGGCCCGCGCCCGCGCCCGGGTGCCATCGCTTAGCCACGATCGCCCCTTTGCAAAGCCCGCGCCATGACGGACGCCACCGACAAACTTGCCGCGGCGCTGTTCTCTGAGGTCTTTATGACCGATCAATTGGCGCGCCTGAAGGTTTCGCACACCTTGCCCAAAGGGATGCAGATTTCGCATTTTTCGGTGCTCAACCACCTCGCCCATATCGGCGAGGAGCGTAGTCCTGCACAGCTTGCCGCAACCTTTCATGTCACGCGCGGCGCGATGACCAACACGCTCGCCAAGCTTGAATGGGCAGGGCATGTGCACATCCGCCCCGACTGGGACGATGCGCGGCGCAAGTTTGTTTCGATCAGCCCGTCCGGGCGCGCGGCGCGCGATGCCGCGATGGTTGCCTTCATGCCGGTGATCGCTGACGTGGTGCGCAGCATCGGCTCAGAGAGGGTGCGCTCCATATTGCCGGTGCTGCGGGAATTGCGCACGCGGCTGGAAGAGGCAGGCTAACCCGCCCCTTCCGTGATCAGTTCTCAAAGCAGCCCGGCACCACGCATGGCAGCGTCGATGGCCGCCTTGGTTTCGGGCAGCAAGGTGGTCAGCGGCAGGCGCACCGTTTCGTTGCAAAGCCCCAGCCGCGAAAGCGCATATTTCGCCCCTACCAACCCCGGTTCGAGGAAAATCGCGGTATGCAGCGGCATCAACAGGTCTTGATACTCCAGCGCCTTGGCGTAATCGCCCGCCAGCATGGTCACCTGAAACTCTGCGCAAAGCCGCGGTGCGACGTTGGCGGTGACTGAAATGCAGCCAACCCCGCCATGCGCGTTGAACGCAAGTGCTGTCGCATCTTCGCCCGAAAGCTGAATGAAATCAGGCCCGCAGGTCTGGCGCTGCTGGCTTACGCGTTCGATCTTGCCGGTCGCGTCCTTGACGCCGACAATACGCGGCAGCTTTGCCAGTTCGGCCATCGTTTCGGGGGTCATGTCCACCACCGAACGGCCGGGGATGTTGTAGATGATGATCGGCAAGGTGCTTGCGTCATGCATTGCGGTGAAATGCGCAATCATGCCGCGCTGCGTGGGCTTGTTGTAATAGGGCGTCACGACCAAGGCGGCGTCGGCTCCTGCGGCTTGCACTTCGCGGATCAGGTGCACACCATGCGCGGTGGCGTTGGCACCCGCCCCGGCGATCACCGGAATCCGCCCGGCGGCGGCTTTGACCACCTCGGCCACCACGCGGATATGTTCTTCGTCGCTTATGGTCGGGCTCTCACCCGTGGTGCCACAAGGCACCAGCGCGTGGCTGCCTTCGGCAATGTGCCATTCGACCAGCTTCTTGAGTGCGTCCAGATCAAGTTCGCCTTTTTCAGTGAATGGCGTGATGAGGGCAGGGATTGACCCTTTGAACATGAAGCACTCCTGTATCTTGTGGGCGAATGCGCCCCGACTAAATCGCGCGGACCCTAGCGGAGCGATGCCGCCTTGCCAAGTTTGTGTATTGCGTGATGAGGTAGCGACAGGCAGGAAGATAAGAAACCCAAAGAAAACTGATCGAGCCGAGGCCCAATGTTTGCACGCAACGCCGTTTTTTCCGCCGTTTTCGCCCTGATCGCCGCTATGGCGCTAGGGCCAAGGTCCGCTGCCGCCGAGGACAGCGCGGCGCTTGCGCGTGCGATGGCGGCAGTCGAGGCCAAAGACTGGGCCGTAGCCCTGCGCGAAGGGAAGGCCGCCGGTGCGCTTTCGCTCGAGATCGTTGAATGGCACCGTTTGCGGGCAGGCGCGGGCAGCTTTGCCGATTGCGCGGCCTTTGCCGCGCGCCGCGCCGATTGGCCCGGAATGCCGCTTTTGCACAAATCGTGCGAATCATCGCTGGGCGAGGCAACTGCGGGCGAGGTGCGGGCGTGGTTTCAACCGCTTGCGCCGCAAACCGGAACCGGCGCGCTGGCGCTGCTTGCCGCGGGCGGCGACGCGGCCGTGGCGGTGCGGGCATGGCGTGAACTGAGTCTGACTGCGGCGGAACAATCGGCACTGCTGGCGGGCTATGGCGCGGTGCTTGCCGATCATCACGGCGGGCGCATGCAGATGCTGCTCGACAGCGGGATGATCGATCAGGCGCGACGGATGCTTGATCTGGTCAGCGCCAATACGCGCGCCGTGGCCGAGGCGCGGATTGCGCTGCAAGCCAACGAGAACGGTGTCGATGCCCTGATCGCCGCGGTGCCCGCAGGCATGGTGGCGGCCTCGTCCGGGCTGGCGCGCGACCGCGCGGCTTGGCGGATGCGCAAAGGCAACCCTGAAGGCGCAATCGAACTTGTCCTTGAACGTTCTGAAAGCGCGGCCACACTTGGATCGCCCGAGCTATGGGCCGATATGCGCGCCAGCCTTGCGCGCGCCGATCTTCGCTCTGGCAACTACAGCCGTGCGTATCGGTTGGCGGCGGGAAATCATTTGAGTGCGGGCACCGACCATGCCGATCTTGAATGGCTGGCCGGCTATGCCGCGCTGAAACTGGGAAATGCCACCGCCGCAATCAAGCATTTCAAGACGCTGGAAGAAGCGGTGAGAAGCCCGATCAGCATGGGCCGCGCGGGTTATTGGCAAGGCCGCGCCTATGAAGCCGCGGGCAATGCCGAGGCGGCGCGGGCGGCCTATGCCTTGGGCGCACGCTATCAGACCTCGTACTACGGCTTGCTGGCCGCCGAACGCGCCGGATTGCCGCCCGACCCTGCGTTGGCAGGCACCCAAACCCTGCCCGACTGGCGCAGCGCCGCCTTCGTCAACTCGTCGGTGTTTCAAGCCGCAGTCATGCTGCGCGCCGCTGGGTCGGAAACACTGGCCAAGCGGTTCTTCTTGCATCTGGGCGAAACCCAAAGCGATCAAGACCTTGCGCGCCTTGCGGGGCTGGCGCTTGAATGGAACGATGCGCATCTTGCGTTGGTCATCGCCAAGGCCGCCGCGGACCGCGGGATCGAACTTGTGCCTGCCTACTATCCGCTGTCGGGGATGGAGACGCGCGATTTCGGGATTCCGCCCGAATTGCTGTTGGCCATCACCCGCCGTGAAAGCGAGTTTGACCCGGATGTGGTGTCACATGCCGGGGCGCGCGGATTGATG
>NZ_JBFHIA010000169.1:0-6999 GCF_041596715.1 Phaeovulum sp. | reverse complement strand
TGGGCAGCCGCGAATCTCGATCTACGGCGCGGGGGGCGTGGTGCTGGCGCATGTGTTCTTCAACCTGCCGCTGGCCACGCGCTTGCTGCTGCACGGCTGGCAAGCCATTCCCTCCGAGAGGATGCGGCTGGCACAATCGCTGGGCTTTTCGCCAAATGCGACCCTGCGCCACCTAGAAGTGCCGATGTTGCGCGCCACGCTGCCGGGTGCGTGGCTTGCGATATTCCTCGTGTGCCTCTCGTCTTTCGCGGTTGCGCTGACGCTTGGTGGAGGCCCTGCGGCCACGACCGTCGAGCTTGCGATCTATCAGGCGTTTCGCTTTGATTTCGATCTGGCCCGCGCTGCAAGCCTTGGTCTTGTGCAGGTGGCGCTTTGCATTGCGGCATTCGCCGTCAGCGCACGCGTTGCGCTGCCAGAGGGGTTTGGTGCGGGGCTTGACCGGCGCGCGGTGCTGGCGCCGCCACCCGGTTGGGTGCTGCGCGCGCAGGATGGCGTGGTCATGGCGCTGGCGGCCGGCTTTCTGATCGTGCCAATGGCGGCGGTGTTGCTGCGCGGTCTGCCGGCGCTTTCAGACCTTCCAGCGCCGGTCTGGGCGGCTGCGGGGCGTTCGTTGGCGGTGGCGCTGGCTGCTACGGCGCTGACGCTATTGCTTGCCTTGCCGCTGGCGCTTGCCGCAGCGCGCCAACGCCGTTTTGAATGGGTCGGAACACTGCCGCTGGTCGCCTCGCCGCTGGTGCTGGGCACTGGTCTTTTCTTGCTTCTACGGGGCTTCGCGTCCCCTGCCACGCTGGCGCTGCCGGTCACAGTGGCGGTCAACGCAGCACTGGCATTGCCTTTTGCGCTGCGAACGCTTTTGCCTGCCGCGCGCACGTTGCAGGCAGACTATGATCGTCTGGCGGCTTCGCTTGGGCTAAGCGGTATAGCGCGGCTGCGCCTGCTGACGCTACCGCGCCTTGCGCGGCCATTGGGCTTTGCTGCCGGGCTTTCGGCAGCCTTGTCGATGGGTGATCTGGGGGTAATCGCGTTGTTTGCAGACCCTACGCAGGCGACATTGCCCTTGCAGCTTTACGCGCTTATGGGGGCCTACCGTATGGCCGATGCCGCCGCCGCGGCAAGTTTGCTGATGGCGCTGTCCTTCACGCTCTTCTGGGCCTTCGACCGATTGGGAAGCCATGCTGACGCTTGAAAACCTTGTCCTGACGCAGGATGCGTTTCGTTTGGAAGCGAACCTTGCGGTGCCAGCGGGCGCGCGCGTGGCCGTGATCGGCCCTTCTGGGGCGGGCAAATCCACGTTGCTTGCCGCCATTGCCGGGTTCTTCGCGCCTGCCTCGGGGCGGGTTCTCTGGCGCGGGCAAGACCTTGTGCCGCTGCCGCCCGGCGCGCGGCCGCTTTCGATTCTGTTTCAGGATCAGAACCTGTTTCCGCACCTGACTGTCGCGCAGAATCTTGGCTTGGGGATCTCTGCCGACCTGCGGTTAAGCAAGGCAGACCATTTGGCGATCGAGCGCGCGGTCGCCCGCACCGGGTTGGAGGGCTTGACGGCGCGCCGACCCGGCCAGCTTTCGGGCGGGCAGCAAAGCCGGGTGGCGCTGGCACGCGCGCTGCTGCGCGCGCGCCCCCTGCTGCTGCTCGACGAGCCTTTCGCGGCACTTGGCCCGGCCCTGAAGGCCGAAATGCTGGCGCTGGTGGCCGAGATTGCGGGCGAGCAGGGGACGACCGTGCTGATGGTCAGCCACGATCCCGCCGATGCCCGCGCCTTTGCGCCCGAAACGATATTGGTGGCCGAGGGGCACGCCCTGCCACCGCAGCCCACGGCAGAACTGTTGGCAAATCCGCCACCTGCACTGGCGCGGTATCTGGGCAAATGAAAAGGGCGCCGCGAAGGGCGCCCTTTTGCTTGGCAGAGTTCTCTGAAGTCCGGGGCGAGCCCCGGCGCAACGTGTCAGGCAGACTTTTTGCCCTTGTGCGGCGCCCAGAGCTGCTTGTTCGAATAGTAGAGCGTGACCGACAGCAGCGACAGCAGCAGGATGGCGATCAGGCCAGCCTTCTTGCGCGCCATCATCTTGGGTTCGGCAGTCCACATCAAGAAGGCCGAGATGTCTTCGGCAACCTGATGCGCGCTGGCCGGAGTGCCGTCGGCATATTCGACAACATCGTCGAAGATCATTTGCGGCATCGCGAACCAAGTACCCGGAACGGTCGAGACGCCGTTCTCGTCCTTGCACTCGTCCGGCACGGCACCCGAGGTGAAGGTGACGTTGTAGTAACCGTCAAAGTCGGCAGGCGCGCAGGCCGGCGCTTCTTCGTAGCCGACCAGGATCGAGTAGATGTACTCGGCACCGCCCATGCCCTTCAGAAGCTGGTTGATGCCCAGCCCATAGGGGCCGTGGAACCCGGCGCGACCTTTGGCGATCACGCTGAGGTCGGGCCCCATGCCGTCACCCGTCACCGTCGGGAACATGTCGGCTGCGATGCGCGGACGCTCTTCGCCGGTGTCCTCGTCGATGATGGTCAGATCGGCGGCATAGGCGCGCACCTGATCTTCCGGCAGTGACGGCCCGCCCACTTCGGAAAGTGAACGGATCGGCACGAATTGCATGCCGTGGCAAGCCGAGCAGACCTCGTTGTACACTTGGAAACCACGCTGAAGTTGCGCTTGGTCATAGGTGCCGAACGGGCCTTCAAAGCTGAAGTCAACGTCCTCAACGTGCCCGCCCTCGCTGGCGAAGGCCGCGCCGGTGCCAAGGGCCAGCGACGCGATGGCAGAGATAAACAGATTTCTCATGATATCGGTCCTTTTCCTTACTCGGCCGGGTGCGATTTGACGCCGTAGTGGGCGTTGAAATCTTCCTCGATCGTTGCCACTGGGGTCAGCGGCTTTTCGATCAACCCCAGAATCGGCAGGATTACGAGGAAGTAGGCGAACCAGTAGGTGGTCGCGATCAGCGAAATGTAGGCGTAGATGCCCGTCGTCAGCTGCGCGCCTGACCAGGTCAGAACCACGAAGTCGAGCACCAAGAGCCAGAACCACCACTTGAACATCGGGCGGTAACGGCCCGAGCGCACTTTCGAGGTGTCAAGCCACGGCGCCAGCGCCAGCACGATGAGCGAACCGAACATCGCGATCACGCCGAAGAACTTCGCGTTGATCACACCGAACGTCACCCAGTCTACCAGCATCACCACCCAGACGTCGGGGGTAAAGGTCCGCAGGATCGCGTAGAACGGCAAGAAGTACCATTCGGGGACGATATGCGCAGGCGTAACCATCGGGTCGCCCGGAATGTAGTTGTCAGGGTGCCCAAGGAAGTTCGGCATGAAGCCGACGACCGCAAAGAAGGCCACCAGAATCACTGCCAGTGCAAAGAGGTCCTTGATCACGAAGTAGGGCCAGAAGGGCAGGGTGTCCTTGTCGGCTTCGGCCTTCGAGGTGCGGCGAACTTCAACACCGGTGGGGTTGCCGTTGCCGGTGGAGTGGAAGGCCCAGATGTGAATGGCGACCAGCGCCACAAGGATCATCGGCACCAGATAGTGCAGGCTGAAGAAGCGGTTGAGCGTTGCGTTGTCAACCGACGGCCCGCCCAGCAACCAGGTCTGGATCGCGTCACCCACCCACGGAATCGCACCGAACAGGCCGGTGATAACCGTAGCGGCCCAGAACGACATCTGGCCCCAGGGCAGAACGTAGCCAAGGAAGGCCGATGCCATCATCGCCACGTAGATCAGCATGCCGAGAATCCAGGTGATTTCGCGCGGGGCTTTGTAGCTGCCGTAGTAGAGGCCGCGGAAGATGTGGATATAAACGGCAAAGAAGAACAACGAGCCGCCATTGGCGTGCACATAGCGCAGCATGTGGCCGCCGTTCACGTCGCGCATGATATGCTCGACCGAGGCGAAGGCCAGGTCGATGTGCGGCGTATAGTGCATCGCCAGGATGATCCCGGTGACAAGCTGCGAAACCAAGCAGAAAGCCAGAACGATACCCCAGATCCACCACCAGTTCAGGTTCTTCGGGGTGGGAATCATCATCGTGTCATAAGCAAGCGCCACGATCGGAAGGCGCTTGTGAAGCCATTTTTCGATACCCGTCTTGGGCTCGTAGTGATTGTGTGGAATGCCGGACATAAGTCTGTTCTCCCTCAGCCCAAGAGGATGGTGGTTGCATCGCTGAAGCGAGCCACCGGAATGTCGAGGTTACGCGGCGCGGGGCCTTTGCGGATCCGCCCTGCGGTGTCGTAGTGCGAACCGTGGCAGGGGCAGAACCAGCCGCCAAAGTCGCCAGCTCCGTTGCCAACCGGAACGCAACCGAGGTGGGTGCAAACACCGATCATGACCAGCCACTCGCCCGCTTCATCAAGCGCGCGGTTCTCGTCCGAGGCGTCAGCGCCCGGCTTGTTGGCGTTTTGTGCAAGATTGTCGATCGTCAGCTCTTCCAGCTTCGTCGCACGGGCGGCCTCGATTTCGGCGGGCGCACGGCGACGCACGAAAACCGGTTTGCCGCGCCATTTCACGGTAAGCTGAGTGCCAACCGCAACACCGCTGATATCGACATAAATCGACGAAAGGGCCTGCACATCGGCCGAGGGGTTCATCTGGTTGATAAGCGGCCAGACCGCGACGCCAGTGGTAACGAGACCAACACCCCCAGCCGCGTAATGAATGAAATCTCTGCGAGTGCCGGTTACTTCTGCTTGGGACACGAGTTCTTCTCCCTTCCCGGGCCTATGATAAGGCCAATAAGACTGGTCGGGCCGCGAAGTCGCAGCCTGCCCCGGGCTTGTAGCAATCACGACTCTGTCAGTCCAGCGGACAATAACGCGCAGCAGATGCGTTTTTTATTGCGTGACGCTCGTGCAAGGCGACCGAAAAAGATGATGAAAACGCTCGGATTTGTGACTTAGTCGGGCGCAAGCATGTAGCCGGAGCCGCGCACGGTTTGCAGAAAGCGCGGTTCGCGCGGATCTGCTTCGATCTTGCGCCGTAGGCGGGTTATCTGCACATCTACTGCCCGATCTTGTGCCGCGCCGGGTTCTGTTCCGCGGTCGCGACCCAGTGCTTCTACCAGCTCGGTGCGGGTGACAACGGCCCCAGCGCGCCCGGCAAAAATGCGCATCAAGGCCGCCTCTGTGGCAGTCAGTCGCACCGGCGTATCGCCGCGCCATATCTCTCCACGCTCAATTTCATAGCGCAGCGGCCCCAAAGTCAGCTGTTTTGGGCCCGGCGCAGTCAGATCTGGGGCGCGGCGCAAGATCGCGGCGATTCGAAGCAGCAGCTCCTTTGGCTCGAACGGCTTGGCAAGGTAATCGTCTGCACCTGCCTCAAGCCCCTCGATCCGGTCGCGGGTTTCACTACGCGCGGTCAGCAACAAGATTGGCGTTGTCAGCCGCTGGCGCAGATCGCGGGTCAGGCTGATGCCATCTTCGCCCGGCATCATTACATCGAGCACGATCAGACTGAACTCAAGCCCCGCAAGCAGCCTGCGGGCATGTGCGCTGTCACGCGCGGTGGACACGAAATAGCCGTTCCTCGAAAGAAACTTCTGCATCAGCCCACGGATGCGCTCGTCATCATCGACGATCAGGATATGCGGCTGCACCTGCATCATGCACCGTCTCGCAGCATCAGATACTGGCGGCGCATCTCGGGGTCCATCATCGCCTCGAGAACCTGACGAAAGCCAGCCACCGCTTGCGGCCCGGCGGTCCGGTAGGCGGCGCGCATCCGCACCCGCTGTGCCTCGCTCAATTCGCGTTCCAGCGCCGCGCCCTTTTCGGTCAGATACAGGTGGCGCTCGCGCTTGTCGCGGCGGCCGACTCGGCTTTCGACCAGCCCATCGTCGATCAGGGTGCGCAGCACGCGGTTCAAACTTTGTTTGGTTACGCCCAGCACGGCAAGCAAGGTGTTCACGGTCAGCCCGGACTGGCGGTGAATGAAGTGCAGCGCGCGATGGTGGGCGCGGCCATATTCAAGCTTTTCCAGAATCCGATCCGGGTCTGCGGTAAAGCCCCGATAGGCAAAGAACATCGCCTCGATGCCTTTGCGTAACTGCTCGTCAGTCAGAAACAGCAGAGCTTCTCCACCTGCCGCGTTTGTCCCGATGTCCGCCATGCCGCCCCTCATTTCTTCGCTGATTTTATGTCAGCCTTGTTGACTTTCCAAGAATCAATTGCTACCGAAACTTGGATTTCGCGCAATATTATGTCCATCACGGACCTTTCTTGCGCAACATTCGCAAACAATACGCACTTCGGAAGGAATTATCATGGCCGGTGCTTATGACGATCGTGACGGCAAGATCTGGATGGACGGCAAACTGCTGGAGTGGCGCGACGCCAAGGTGCACGTGCTGACCCACGCACTACACTACGCCTCGAGCGTGTTCGAGGGCGAGCGCTGCTACAACGGCCGCATCTTCAAATCGGTCGAACATTCCGAGCGGTTGCTTCGCTCGGCGCAGCTGATGGACATGACCATCCCCTATAGCGTCGCTGAAATCGAAGCCGCAAAAACCGCAACACTTGCCGCCAACGGGCTGACAGATGCCTATGTGCGCCCCGTGGCTTGGCGCGGTTCGGGCGAGGACATGGGCGTTGCGGCCAAACGTAACCCGGTGCATCTGGCCATCGCGGTCTGGACTTGGGGTGCCTATTACGGCGACGCCAAGATGAAGGGTGCCAAACTCGACATCTCGAAATGGAAACGCCCGAGCCCCGAGACGATTCCATCGGCAGCCAAGGCCGCCGGCCTCTATATGATCTGCACCATGTCAAAGCACACTGCCGAGGCAAAAGGCTGTTCGGATGCGATGATGTTCGATTATCGCGGCTACGTTGCCGAAGCGACCGGGGCCAACATCTTCTTTGTGAAAGACGGTGAGGTGCACACCCCTTACCCAGATGCAATTCTGAACGGCATCACGCGCCAGACCGTCATCGGGATGCTGCGCGCCAAGGGCATCACGGTGAACGAACGCTTCATTCGGCCCGAAGAGCTTGAAGG
>NZ_JBFHIA010000168.1:0-7069 GCF_041596715.1 Phaeovulum sp. | reverse complement strand
CTATCACCGCAATGTCATCATCCGACCAGCCAAAGTGGTGCGCCATTTCATGCACCATCACATGCGCAACCAAGGTGCCCAAGGCCACATCGCCGCGCGCGATCCACTCATCAAGAATCGGGCGGCGGAAAAGCCAGATCAAATCGGGCCCCATCGGCTGATCCATCACCGATTTCTCGGTCAGCGGGATGCCTTCATAAAGCCCGGTCAGTTCAAACCCATCTTCGATCTGCATTTGCGCAAGCATCTCGTCGCTGGCGAAATCTTCGACGCGCAACACGATCGCCGCGGCCTTCGCCGCGAAAACCTCTGGCAGGGCCGCGCGCGCCGCCTCGGCCATCGCCTCTATCTCGTCCAGCCCCGGCGCTATGCGCGTATTCCAGTCTTGCATACCGGCCTCCATACCTTCCCCCGATATGGACAAAAGCCGCGCCTTGTGAAAGAGCGGAGCCAACGAGGAGTGCCCATATGACCACCGTCACCCGCTTTGCCCCTTCGCCAACCGGCTACATCCATGTCGGCAACCTGCGCACCGCGCTGATGGCTTGGCTGATCGCGCGAAAGGCGGGCGGGCAGTTCATTCTGCGGCTGGATGATACCGACCGCGAGCGTTCGCGCCCCGAATACGCCGACGCGATCATGGAAGACCTCGAATGGCTGGGCCTGACATGGGACAGGTTGGAACGCCAGTCAGAGCGTTTTGACCGCTATGAGGCGGCAGCCGACAGCCTGCGGGCGATGAACAAGTTTTACGAGTGCTTCGAAAGCCCGGTCGAGTTGGACCTGAAGCGCAAGAAGCTTTTGAACATGCACCGCCCGCCGGTTTACGACCGCGCCGCGCTGACGCTCAGCGCGCTCGAGAAAGACCGTCTGCGCGAAGAGGGCCGCGAAGGCTATTGGCGATTTCTGCTCGATCAAGAGCGGATCGAGTGGGTTGACGGCATCATGGGGCCGATCTCGATTGACGCGGCCAGCCTTTCAGACCCGGTGCTGATCCGCGCCGACGGGCAGGTGCTTTATACCTTTGCCTCGTCGGTGGATGATTTGCAGATGGGGGTCACGCATATCGTGCGTGGTGCTGACCACGTGACCAACACCGCCACGCAAATCCAGATCATGCGCGCCTTGGGGGGCACCCCGCCCGCCTTTGCGCACCACAGCCTGCTGACCGGGGCGCAGGGCGAAGAGCTTTCCAAGCGCCTTGGCACGCTATCCTTGCGCGATCTGCGCGCGCGTGGCGTGGCACCCGAGGCGCTGTTGAGCCTGATGGCGCGGTTGGGTTCCAGCCAGCCAGTCGAATTGCGCATGAGCCTTGACGAGATTGCCGAAGGGTTTGAGCTTTCGCAGTTTGGCGCAGCACCCACCAAACTTGACCCCGAAGACCTGATGCCGCTGACGCGCGAGCGCAACCAGCGCCTGCCTTACGCCGCTGTTGCCGAGCGGATCGCGGGGCTTGGTGTGCCTGCGGCGATTGCCGAGCAGTTCTGGGCGGTAGCGGCTAAGAATATTACCACGCTCGACGATCTGGCACCTTGGGCCGCGCTGGTGCTGGAAGGCGCAGAGCCTTTGGTGGATGCCGAAGATACCGAGTTTGTCGCCGCCGCGATGCAGCTTTTGCCCGACCCGCCCTATGATAACGAGGCATGGGCGCGCTGGACCACCGCAGTCAAGGCGGCAACCGGGCGCAAGGGGCGGGGGCTTTTCATGCCGCTGCGCAAGGCGCTGACCGGCATGGACCACGGCCCCGAGATGGCAGAGCTGATGCCGCTGCTGCAACGGGTGCGCGGGCGCGGCTGAAACCGCTCCGGGTACTGTCTCGAATGCGGGCGATATTTTGACACCTGCGCAAGGAGAGGTGGTTTGCGGCGTTACGCAGCCCCTTGCCAGCCGGGGGCGCGGCAGGCTATCGCTTGGCCGTCAGGATCGGGAGAATCTGGCGGGGAGAGCCCCGTTAGTGCCGAAGGAGCAACCGCCCCGGTAAACTCTCAGGCGCAAAGGACCGTTCTGGCAGAAGGACTCTGGAGAGAGGTGCGGTTGCACCCGCCGAAGGGATAACGATCTCAGGCGCAAGGGACAGAGGGGGCATCGGGTTGGGTGGGCGGTAGTCTGCCTTGGGCTTGATGCCGGGTTTTCCGGCCAATCGGGGAGGGGCGGCATGGCCGACCTGTTACGGACCGGACTATACGATCTTCATGTGCGATTGGGCGCGAAAATCGTGCCCTTTGCGGGCTACGAAATGCCCGTGCAATACCCGCTGGGGGTGTTGAAAGAGCATTTGCACACACGCGCCGCCGCCGGGCTTTTTGATGTAAGCCACATGGGGCAGGTGATCGTGCGCGCGCCTTCGGGCAAGGCGGTCGATGCCGCATTGGCGCTTGAGGCGCTGGTGCCGGTGGATCTGGCCGGGCTGGCCGAGGGGCGGCAACGCTATGCGATGTTCACCAACGAGACGGGCGGCATATTGGACGATCTGATGGTCGCGAACCGGGGCGATCATCTGTTTGTCGTGGTCAACGCGGCCTGCAAAGGTGCTGACATTGCCCATATGCGCGCGCATCTGGCGCTGGAAGTGACCGAAATCACCGACCGCGCGCTGCTGGCGCTGCAAGGGCCTGCTGCCGAGGCTGCTTTGGCGCGGCTGGTGCCGGGCGTGGCTGCGATGCGGTTCATGGATGTCGGCGTGTTTGACTGGGTCGGCACCGAGGTCTGGATCTCTCGCTCGGGATACACAGGCGAAGACGGGTTTGAGATTTCGGTGCCCGACGCCCGCGCGGTGGCTTTTGCCGAGGCGCTGCTGGAGATGCCCGAGGTCGAGCCGATCGGCCTTGGCGCGCGCGACAGTCTGCGGCTGGAGGCGGGGCTTTGCCTTTACGGCCACGACATCGACACCACCACCACGCCGGTTGAAGCCTCGCTTTCCTGGGCGATTCAAAAGGCGCGGCGGGCGGGTGGCGCGCGCGAAGGCGGCTTTCCGGGTGCTGCGCGGATCTTGGGTGAACTGGCTGCGGGGCCATCGCGCCGTCGGATGGGGCTGCTGCCCGAGGGCCGCGCGCCGATGCGCGAAGGCGTTGAAATCTACGCGGCACCCGAAGGCGGCGCGCCGCTTGGCGTGATCTGCTCGGGCGGGTTTGGCCCCTCGATCAACGCGCCGATGGCCATGGCCTATTTGCCCGCCGATCTGGCCGTGGGCACAATTGTTTATGGCGATGTGCGCGGGCGGCGATTGCCTGCGCGGATCGCACCGCTACCGTTCCAACCCACCACCTTCAAACGCTGAGGAGCGTTCAGATGAAATATACCGAAGAACATGAATGGCTGCGCGTCGAGGGTGACCTCGTGGTGGTTGGCATTACCGAGCACGCGGCAGAAGCCTTGGGCGACGTTGTGTTTGTAGAACTGCCTGAACCCGGCACCAAGGTTGCGCGGGGCGACGAGGTCAGCGTGATCGAAAGCGTCAAGGCGGCATCCGACATTCTGGCCCCCGTCGATGGCGAAATCGTCGAGGTCAACGCCGATCTGGGCGACAACCCGGGGCTGGTGAACGAAGATCCGATGGGCAAGGCATGGTTTTTCAAGATGAAGCTGGAAGACCTCAAGGCGCTAGACGGTTTCATGGACGAGGCGGCCTACAAGGCGCTGATCGGCTAAGGCGAGCAGTCTTGGCGCGGCCCGTCGGCTTTGTGCGTACGGGCAAGGGGCTGGCGGCCCGAAAACAGAGGCCAAATGGCGCGGCGGTCAGCCGCGCCTTGGCGCGTGATATGCAGACCCGAAACGCTCTTTTTGGAGACGTCGCATGACCTTTACCCCCACCACCTACGACACCTATGATTTTGCCAATCGCCGCCACATCGGGCCGAGCCCCGCCGAAATGGCGGAAATGCTTAAAGTGGTGGGCGCGGCCAGCCTCGATGCGCTGATCGACGAGACCGTGCCACGCACGATCCGCCAGACGCAACCGCTTGGCTGGGCGCCGATGACCGAGCACGCGCTGCTGGCGAAAATGCGCGAAGTCGCCGCGAAGAACCGTGTGATGACCTCGCTGATCGGGCAGGGCTATTACGGCACCGTCACGCCGCCCGCGATTCAGCGCAATATTCTGGAAAACCCGGCGTGGTATACGGCCTACACGCCCTATCAACCCGAAATCGCGCAAGGTCGGCTAGAGGCGCTTCTGAACTATCAGACCATGGTCAGCGATCTGACCGGCCTGCCGGTGGCCAACGCGTCGCTTCTGGATGAGGCGACGGCGGCGGCGGAAGCGATGGCGATGGCCGAGCGGGTGGCCAAGTCGAAAGCGCGGGCATTTTTTGTTGATGAAAACTGCCATCCGCAGACGGTTGGCGTGATCCGCACAAGGGCGCTGCCGCTGGGCATCGAGATCATCGTGGGCGCGCCCAAGGCGCTTGACCCTGCGCGCGTGTTTGGCGCGATTTTCCAGTATCCGGGCACATATGGCCATGTCCGCGATTTCGAGAGCGAGATCGCTGCGCTGCACGGCGCGGGGGCGGTGGCGATTATGGCGACCGATCTTTTGGCACTTTGCCTGTTGAAGGAACCGGGGGCGATGGGGGCCGATATCGCGGTTGGCTCGGCGCAGCGCTTTGGCGTGCCGATGGGCTACGGCGGCCCACATGCCGCCTTCATGTCGTGCCGCGATGAGATGAAGCGCGCGATGCCGGGGCGGATCGTTGGTGTCTCGATCGATTCACGCGGTGGCCGCGCCTATCGGCTAAGCCTGCAAACCCGCGAGCAACATATCCGCCGCGAAAAGGCGACCTCGAATGTTTGCACCGCGCAGGCGCTGCTGGCGGTCATGGCCTCGTTCTACGCGGTGTTCCACGGGCCAGTGGGCCTGCGCATGATTGCAGAAAAAGTGCATTTCAACGCGGTACAACTGGCCAATGCCCTGCGCGCTGCTGGCGCAAAAGTGCAACCAGACGCGTTCTTCGACACGATCACGGTCGAGGTGGGCGTAGGCCAAGCTGGGATCATGGCGGCGGCGCGCCACCGTGGGCTGAACCTGCGCAAGATTGGCCGTGACCGGGTCGGCATTTCGGTTGACGAAACCACCGATGCCGATGTGATCGCCCGCGTGCTCGACGCCTTTGGAATTGCCGATGCGCCAGAACCGGCGCGCCAGCTTGGTTTCAGCGAAAGCCTTTTGCGCAAGTCGTCCTATCTGAAGCATCCGGTCTTTCACATGAACCGCGCCGAATCCGAGATGATGCGCTATATGCGTCGCCTTTCGGACCGCGATCTGGCGCTGGACCGCGCGATGATTCCGCTTGGTTCCTGCACGATGAAGTTGAACGCTGCGGCAGAGATGATGCCGCTGACTTGGCCCGAGTTTGGCAGTCTGCACCCTTTCGTGCCTGCCAATCAGGCCGAGGGCTACGCCGAGATGGTCACCGACCTTACCGCCAAGCTCTGCGACATTACCGGCTATGACGCCTTTTCGATGCAGCCCAACTCTGGCGCGCAGGGTGAATACGCGGGGCTCTTGACCATTCTGGCTTGGCATCGCGCGCAAGGGCAGGGGCAGCGCAAGGTCTGCCTCATTCCGGTTTCGGCGCATGGCACCAACCCGGCCAGCGCGCAGATGGCGGGTATGAAAGTGGTGGTCGTCAAGGCGATGCCCAACGGCGACATCGACGTGGAAGACTTTGCTGCCAAGGCGCGGGAAGCGGGCGACACGCTTGCCGCTTGCATGATCACCTACCCCTCGACGCATGGTGTATTCGAGGAAACCGTGCGCGAGGTCTGTGATATCACCCACCGCTACGGCGGGCAGGTCTATATCGACGGGGCCAACATGAACGCGCTGGTAGGGCTGGTGCGGCCCGGCGAGATTGGGGGCGATGTCAGCCATCTCAACCTGCACAAGACCTTCGCCATCCCACATGGCGGCGGTGGCCCCGGCATGGGGCCGATCGGCGTACGTGCGCATCTGGCGCCCTACCTGCCCGGCCACCCCGAAACCGGCGGGCAAGAGGGGCCGGTGTCTGCCGCCCCCTATGGCTCTGCCTCGATTCTGCTGATTTCGTGGGCCTATTGCCTGATGATGGGGGGCGCTGGGCTGACGCAGGCTACGCGCGTTGCCATCCTCAATGCCAATTACATCGCGGCGCGGCTGCGCGGAGCATACCCAGTGCTGTTCATGGGCAACCGGGGCCGTGTGGCGCATGAATGTATCCTCGATACCCGCCCCTTCGGTGAGGTTGGCATTTCTGTTGACGATATTGCCAAGCGGCTGATCGACAACGGCTTCCACGCCCCGACGATGAGCTGGCCGGTCTCTGGCACGCTGATGGTAGAGCCGACCGAAAGCGAAACGAAGGCAGAGCTTGACCGCTTTATCACCGCGCTGCTGGCGATCAGGGAAGAAATCCGCGATGTCGCCGAAGGGCGCATCGAGGCCGAGCAGAGCCCCCTGCATTTCGCCCCCCACACGGTTGAAGACCTCGTCGCCGATTGGGATCGCGCCTATAGCCGCGAGCAGGGGTGCTTTCCGCCCGGAGCCTTCAGGGTGGACAAATACTGGCCGCCGGTGGGGCGCGTTGACAACGTCTGGGGCGACCGCAATCTGGTCTGCACCTGTCCGCCGCTTGAAAGCTACGCTGCCGAATAGGCGTATCTTGCACTTTGGGGTCGGGTTCGCGCCCGGCCCCGGTTTGCCGATGGGTGACGCATGACCGACCCCGCCCCGAAATCGAGCTTTGCACAGGGGCTCTGGTCGGCGCTGCCGATTGCGCTTGGATATTTTCCGATCGCGTTTTCATTTGGCGTTGCGGCAGTGCGCGCGGGTCTGAGCGCGCCCGAGTCGGTGATGCTGTCACTGGTGATCTATGCTGGCGCGTCGCAGTTTCTGGCGCTGGCGCTCGTCACAGGCGGTGCGCCGTTGGCGGTTTCGGCCTTTACGCTGATCGCGATGAACCTGCGCCATGTGCTTTACGGCCCGGCGCTGATGAAGGCTGCGGGGCCGGGGGCAGGGCGGCGGCGCGCTTGGGCCTGGGCCTTCGGGCTGACCGATGAGGTCTTTGGCGCGGCGCTGGGGGCGCTGGCGCGTGGG
>NZ_JBFHIA010000167.1:0-7126 GCF_041596715.1 Phaeovulum sp. | reverse complement strand
CGGCTGTGCCACGGCGATGAGGGCAGGCCTGCGTAAGTGACAGACTCGACACGCGGATCACGCTCCAGCCATTCCGCGATCTTCCCGGCATTCTCGACATGGCGCTGCATCCGCAGGCTCAAGGTCTCGATCCCCATCAGCGTGTAATGCGCACCCTGCGGGTTCATGGTCATGCCAAGATCGCGCAGCCCAACCGCGATCGAATGGAAGGTAAAGGCCATCGGCCCCAGCGCCGCGTGGAAGTTCAGCCCATGATAGGCAGGCTCGGGTGCGGCAAGGCTGGGGAACTTGCCACTGGCAGACCAGTCGAACTTGCCGCTGTCAACAATCACGCCACCCGTCACCGTGCCGTTGCCGGTCAGGTATTTGGTGGCCGAATGCACTACCAGTGTGGCGCCCTGCTCGATCGGGCGGCAGAGGTAAGGCGTGGCCAGCGTGTTGTCCACGATCAGCGGCAGCCCTGCCTTGTCAGCCACCTCGGCCACGGCGGGAATATCCGTGATATAGCCGCCGGGATTCGAGATCGATTCGCAAAAGATCGCGCGGGTATTCTCGTCCACCGCAGCTTCGAGTGCGGCAAGATCGTCGAGGTCGACGAACTTCGCTGACCAGCCGAACTTGCGGATGGTGTTGGAAAACTGCTGGATCGTGCCGCCGTAAAGCCGGGTCGAGGCGATCACGTTGCACCCCGGTTGCATCAGCGGAAACAGCGCCATGATCTGCGCCGCGTGGCCAGACGAACAGCACACCGCGCCCGCGCCGCCTTCAAGTGCGGCCACTCGGTTGGCCAAGGCGGCAACCGTGGGGTTGGTCAGGCGCGAATAGATGTAGCCAACCTCTTGCAGATTGAAGAGCTTGGCTGCGTGATCGGCGTCACGAAAGACATAGGCGGTCGTCTGGTAAATCGGCACCTGCCGCGCCCCGGTGGCGGGGTCGGGCGCGGTGCCTGCGTGAATTTGCAAGGTGTCAAAAGCTAATGCGGTCATTTCAGGGCTCCCAGGATGTGCGCGGACCCTAACCTGCGTCGGAACGTCGCGCAACGCCGCTAAGCGGATGAAACCGGCAGCGCTTTCGACATCTGGCAGGATAACTTCCCGCAAGAAGCGCGGCCAGGGTGACGCGCTTCCCCTGTTTTTCGGGTTTTGGCGCACGATTTCCTTCAATTGCTTCAGCCCAAATATCCTCGCCGAAGGCGCGCCTGCCAGCAAAGACGCTCCGCGGGGGATATTTTGTCTGAAGCAGTATTAACGCAGCCAAAGCCGCTCGCGCTTGATCGCATTGCGCAGGATCTGCTCCTTGCGGGGCAAGGCGTCGCGGTCGAACATCGCGCGCAGCTTGTGCCCCTTGCCTTGATAGATCAATTTGCGGATCGGGTCATAATCGCGAAGCAGCCGCTTGATCGGGTTAGGCTTGCTGACCGCTTCCAGCACCTCGACAACGCGGTCGCTCTCGCGCGCGTAGAGCAAGGGCAGCGCGCGCCAGTGGCAGCTTACCGCGCCGTCGAGCCCTGCAAGACCGGGCCCGGGGCGGCCGCCGCCGAAAGAGTGGATAACGAGCGGCAGCGCCACCTGATCGAGCCATGGGTCGAGGCTTTGGCTGGCCAGTTCCTCGGGCGGGTCGGACTTGATCGATGTGGCATAGTCAAGAAATCTCTGCCCGAACGCCTGCGGGTCGGCGTGAAAGAACCAGCCTGCGTTGAAGTAGAGATATCGCTCCCAGTATTCGTCGGGCTTGGTAAGGTCCAGTGAGGCCGCGAAATCGAGCCCGAAGCGATCGTAGAGCGATTTCCAGATCGCGCTGTAGCCCGGCCCATAGAGCGGCGGCTCTGGCCAACTACCTTCGCGCCGCATCGAGGCCGAGGGGCGCGCGAAATCGAACTTTACCTGCGCCAGAGGTGCTGTGAACAGCGTATCGGTATCGAAGAAAACGAACGGTTCTGCTGGCAGTGACGCCAGCATTTCGATCTTGTTGCCATAGGGGTAGGTTTGCCCGAACACGCGGTTCTCAAATGGCAGGATTTCGGCACCAAAACCCTCCAGCGCCTCGCGGATCGGGGCGGGAAGCCGAGGGTCATTGGGCCAGCGCGGGCCGGGCTGCGGCTCGGCCACGATCAGCTTGCCGGTAAACTCTGGGTTCGCTGCGACGAAGGAGCCTGCAAATAGCAGTGCCTCGTACGCAAGTCGCCCGTTTTGCGCAACACAGACCACATTAGGGTTTGTTTTCTTACTTTTTCCAGCCACTTGCACACTCGCACCCTGATCCCTCGGTCGAGTATAGAGACAAAGATCCGCGCTTGACAGGGGTGGCGCTTTGTCGCGCGCGCGGCCGGTGCCTTGTGCCTGCCTGTCCGCAGCCCCAAATGTATGAAGAGGCCCGCAGCGTCGGGCTTTGGCTGAGCGAGGACAAAATGCATATCCAGATCAACACCGACAAGGCCGTTCAGGGCCACGAAGATGTGGTTCGTTTCGTGGAAGACGCGGTGACCGCTCGTGTGGGGCATTTTGCGCCACGTATTACGCGCGTAGAGGCGCATCTGGGCGATGAAAACGGCCCCAAAGGTGGTGCCAAGGGTAAACGCTGCATGCTTGAAGCGCGTCCCGAAGGGCTGAAACCGATTGCGGTGACGCATTATGACGCGACATTGAAGCTTGCCATCAGTGGCGCGGCGGCCAAGTTGCGTGCGGCCCTCGAGCGTGAGTTTGGCATGCTCGACGCGCGCAAGGCCTGATCTGTAGGAAATCTTCGGGCGGCGTGCCCACCATGTTTCCCGCGAGGGAGGACATGGTGGGCGACCCTGGAATCGAACCAGGCGTGGGTCGCCCCGGCGGAGTTACAGTCCGCTGCCGCACCTTGCAGCTCGTCGCCCAATGCGCGGGTGGATAACGGGGTGGGCGGGGGGCGTCAAGCTGGAAATCTCTGTATTGCGGGCTTGCCAAGCGACGCTTTGGCGGCGCAGGAAGAAGCAGATCAGCACGGAGCGCGGGTGATGAAGAAGCCGGATTGGGTGATTGACAAGGAACGCGGCAAACGCGCGGCCGCGGCAGAGACGGTATGGCTGTTCGGCCTGCATGCCGTGCGCGATGCGCTTTTGAACCCGGCGCGCGTCAAACTGCGGCTGGTGCTGACAAAAAACGCAGCTGACAGGCTGGGTGACGCGCTTGCGCAAGGTGGGATCGAGCCGGAGATCGTCGATCCGCGGCGTTTCGACGTGCCGATTGACGAGGGGTCGGTGCATCAGGGCGCGGCGCTGGAGGCAAAGCCCTTGCAATGGGGGTCGCTAGAGGATGTGTGCCTTGGTGGGCGTGGCGCGCCGCTTGTGGTGCTGCTGGACCGGGTGACAGACCCGCACAACGTCGGCGCGGTGCTGCGTTCGGCCGAAGTGTTTGGCGCGCGCGCCGTGGTGGCGCCCTTGCGCCATTCGGCACCCGAAACGGGGGCCTTGGCCAAGACCGCCTCGGGCGCGCTGGAACGCCAGCCCTATTTGCGCGTAACCAACCTTGCCGAGGCGATGGAAACGCTGCAGGGCATGGGGTTTGTGCTGCTTGGGCTAGATGGCGAGGCAGAGGTCGAACTGAGCACCGCGCTGGCCGAGATTGGCACGCGCCCGGTCGGGCTGGTGCTGGGGGCAGAGGGGCCGGGCTTGCGCGACAAGACCAAGGCGACCTGCGACAGGCTGGTGAAAATACCCTATTCCGGGGCTTTCGGCTCGCTCAATGTGTCGAACGCGGCGGCGGTGGCGCTTTACGCCGCAACGACGCGGTAGCGATCACAACTGCGCGAAATGTCGCAGCGGGTCTTCAAAGCGGCATATGGCCTACCTACATTAATATTATGAAGCGTGGCACCGGAACTGCCGTGCTTCGCGTTACTGTCCCTCGTTCCGTCACTGGCGCCCGGGCTTTGGCTCGGGCGCATTTTCATCCGAGGTTTGTTCCCGTGCAAAATCCTTCCGATGCCATCGTCCACGACATTCTCACTTCGACCCGCGTGATCGCGGTTGTGGGTATTTCTGCCAACCCCGATCGACCGTCGAATGGGGTTGCGCGATTCCTGCAAGCACGCGGTTTTCGCGTGATTCCGGTTAACCCCGGCCTTTTGGGGCAGGAGTTGCTGGGCGAAAAGGTCTGGCCCGACCTTGCTTCGATTCCCAAGGACATCGCGGTTGATATGGTTGATATCTTTCGCGCCTCCGAGGCCGTTCCGGGCGTTGTGGCCGACGCGCTGGCGCATCTGCCCGCGCTCAAGACGATCTGGATGCAGCTTGGCGTCACCAACGATGCCGCCGCGGCCGAGGCCAGCGCGCGGGGTGTGACGGTCGTGCAGAACCGCTGCCCCAAGATCGAATGGCCACGGGTGATGGGGCGTTAAAGCCCCAGCCTGTCACGCATCGAAAACCAGGTCATCGCCGCCACCAGCAGCGGCCAACGCAGCGCGGCACCACCGGGAAAACGCGGGGTGGGCAGGCTGGCCATAAGGTCGAACCCACTCGCATCGCCCGCCACTGCCTCTGCCAGCATCCGCCCCGCCAGCGTTGCCATCGCAACGCCGTGGCCGGAATAACCCGAGGCTGAAAACACGCCCTGCGCGGGGCGCGCGAAATAGGGCAAGCGGTTCAAGGTAATCGCCAAGGTGCCGCCCCAGACGTGGGTGATCGCAACATCGGCAAGCCCCGGATAGACCGAAAGCATCGGCCGGCGCACCGTCTTCAACAGGTCGGGGAAGCGGTAGCCGTAACTTTCGCCACCGCCAAAGATCAGCCGCTGATCCGCCGACAGGTGCCAGTAGTTCACGACAAAGCGCGAGTCTGCCACAGCCACGTTGCGCCGCAAAACATCCGCGGCACGCGGCCCCAGCGGCTCGGTCGCCAGCACGAAGTTGTTGATCGGCATGACGTGGCTTGCAACGGCGGGGGCGAGATTGCCCAGATAACCGTTGGCGGCCAAGATCAGATGATCTGCCTCTACCTCGCCCGCAACGGTAGTAGCGCGAGGGCGCGGGCCGGGGGTGATGCGGATCACCTCGCTTTTTTCGCAGATCACCGCGCCTGCCGCTACGGCGGCGCGTGCCAGCCCAAGCGCGTAGTTCAGCGGGTGCAGATGGCTTGCCCCCATGTCGAGGTCGCCCCCGCAATACGCTTCGGAAGGCAGGATTTCGCGCAACCCGTCGCGGTCGAGCGGGGTGATCTGCGCATAGTCGTAGCGGCTTGCCAGAAGCTCGGCGTTGGCGCGGGCATGGGCCACCTCGCTTGGGCGGCGGCAGGCGTGGACGATGCCTGGGGCGTGGTCACAGGCGATGGCGTGGCGCGCGATGAGGTCGGCCACCAGCGCCTTGGCGTCTTGACCAACATCCCAAAGCCGCCGCGCCATATCACGCCCGACGATACGTTCCAATTCGCCCTGTTCCAGCCGCTGGCCAGAGCCCACTTGCCCGCCGTTGCGACCCGAGGCACCAAAGCCCGCGCGATGCGCTTCGAGCACCACGACCTTGAGGCCGCGCTCTGCCAGATGCAGCGCCGCTGAAAGCCCGGTATAGCCCGCACCGATGATGCAGACATCGGCGCGCACCGCCCCGGCAAGGGGCGCGAACGTGGGCATAGGGGCTGCCGTGGCGGCATACCAGCTTTTCGGGTATTCACCCGCGCGGTCGTTAACGTGCAGCAGGTTCATACATTCAACAATAGATGTTCGCGTTCCCACGGGCTGATGACCTGAAGAAACTCTTTGTATTCATTGCGCTTTACAGATTCGTAGACGGCAAGGAACTCGACCCCCAGCACTTCGTGCAAAGGCTGGCTGTCGCGCATCAGATCAAGCGCATCGCCGAGGTTGAAGGGAAAGTCGTCGCCGCCGATATAGGCATCGCCCACCCATTCGGCGCGCGGGGCGACCATTTCCTTCAGGCCCAGATACCCGCAGGCAAGGCTGGCGGCGAATGCGAGGTAGGGGTTGCAATCCATCCCCGCGAGGCGGTTCTCGATCCGGCGCGACTCTGGCCCCGAGATCGGCACACGCAGGCCGGTGGTGCGATTGTCTCGGCCCCATTCCAGATTGATCGGCGCGGCGAAGTCGGGGACATAGCGGCGGAAGCTGTTAACATAAGGGGCCAGCAACGCGATGGCCGCAGGCAGATGCCGCTGCATGCCGCCGATGTAATGTTGGAAAGCTGGTGCTTCGCGGCCGCGCGCATCGGAAAAGATGTTCTTGCCGGTCTTGGTGCTGACCACCGATTGATGGATGTGCATGGCGCTGCCGGGCTCGCCCTCGATCGGTTTGGCCATGAAGGTTGCAAAACAGTCATGGCGCAGCGCCGCCTCGCGGATCAGCCGCTTGAAATAGAAGATCTGGTCGGCAAGCTCTACCGGGTCGCCATGTGCGAGGTTGATTTCAACCTGCGCCGCGCCGCCTTCTTGCAGGATGCCGTCAATCTCGAACCCCTGCGCCTCGGCGAAATCATAGATGTCGTCAATGACCTTGCCGTATTCGTCAACCGCGCTGAGAGAATAGGCCTGCTTGGCGGCAGCAGGGCGGCCCGAGCGGCCCATGGGCGGCACCACCGGGATGTTCGGGTCGGTATTGCGGGCGACCAGAAAGAACTCCATCTCGGGGGCCACTACAGGGCGCCAACCGTCGGCCTCGTAAAGCTCTACCACTCGCTTCAGCACGTTGCGCGGTGCTACAGGCACGGGGCGACCCTCTTGGTCGAACACGTCGTGGATGACCTGCAAGGTCACATCCGCGGTCCAAGGCGCTGCGGTTGCGGTGGAATAGTCGGGCACCAGAACCATGTCGGGCTCGGTAAACGACCCCGAGGGGTTGTCGGCCCATTCACCGGTGATGGTTTGCAGGAAAATCGAGTTCGGCAGGTAGAAATGCTTTTGATGTGCGAACTTCGATGCGGGCATCGCCTTGCCACGCGCCACACCGGCAATATCGGGTACGACACATTCAACTTCGTCGGGGCGGCGGCCGCCAATGTAATCACGCGCGGCTTGCGGAAGCTTGTCCATCCAATCGGACATGGGATTTGCCTTTCAGGCTCGTGTGGGTCTCGGACGCAGGAAAAATTGGGTGATTTGGTCGGCAATGGTGGGGGCGGAATTGGGCTGGCCAAGCTGCGCCCGCGCGCG
>NZ_JBFHIA010000166.1:0-7157 GCF_041596715.1 Phaeovulum sp. | reverse complement strand
AGTCACGAGGGACGTTGTTTCGAATGGCACACAAGATTCTCATAGTCTGCCAAAGCATCAATCCAGATCTTCGCCAGCTTTATGAAATCAAGAGACGGCTTCGTGGAACGTCTATCGTTTTCGGTGACGACGACGCACTTGGCATGCGGTTTGCCCCCCAGCCAAATCGCGCGAGCGCGCTGTTCCGGCTGGATAATTGGCTTGCGATTGCGCATAATTTGCGCCGCGTCCGCGCCAATGGCATTACTCATGTGCTTTTTGATGACGCAAGCCCGTTATATCTGGCTTATGGCGTCTTTTTGCGGCTTCTTGGTGTTGGCATGATATACACTATTCATGACCAACGCGCGCATAATGGACGCGGCGCATTCGCTGTGAACCTTTATGTTTGGATGGTCTCGCGCTGGTTTGCTGATGAAATTGTTGTTTTCAGCCGCTGCCAGCTGACGACACGGGCAAAAGTGCACACAGTTTGGCTTGGGGGCTACGATGGTGAGCGTGGCGAGCCTGACATGCCGGACAATGCAGGATTGCAGGTTCTTCTTTTTGGCCGGATCAGGGAATACAAGGGATATGAACACCTAGCGACGATTGCCGAGCGCACTGCCTGCCTGCCGATCCGGTATCGCGTAATTGGCGCAGGGGAGGAAAAGCTTCTGCGCCCGCTTGCGGCCCATGCAAACATTACGATCGAAAATCGCCATGTAGCGGAACACGAGCTTCGCGGGGTTTTCGCTGCCGCAGATATCAACTTGCTTCCCTACAGCAGCGGCACCCAAAGCGGTGTCGCGCTGCTGGCGGCCTCCTTTGGTGTGCCCACTCTTGCGTTTGATGTGGGCGCGTTGAAGGCATATATCGATCATGGCATCGGCCAAACAGTGCCCGCCTTTGACCATGACGGAATGGCAAGGGCGCTGCGCGAAGCACTGCATCTTGGCAAAGAGGAACGGGCCGCCGCGCGCCGCGCCACACGCGCCGCCTACGACCGCCACTTCAGTTCCGACGCCATGTGCAAGGACTACGCAAAGCTACTGCACCCTCTTCTTGGAATGGAACCTTGAGCTTGGCGAGCAATGGCGCGTGGCGCGCGTTTTGGAATCTTGGGCTCAGGGTCGCAAACGCAGGCTTTGCGCTTTTGGCGATACTGCTGCTGCGCAAGGTTGCCCCGATCTCGGACGCCGCAGATTTCGTTCTTGCTCTGATCATCATTGCCATCGCGGTGCAATTGGTTGCGGTTCCAATCGGGCAAGACCTGATCCGCGCATTTGCAAGCGGCAATCCGTCCTCGGGCTTTGCGGCGCATTTGCGCGTGGCGTTCTTGCGGGCGCTTGTCGCGGTTGCGGCTATCTGGGTGTTCGGGGTTTTGGCGGCAGAGCGGTTGTTTCCCACACGCCCGGAATTGGGATTGCTGCTGACCATGCTGCTTCCCACCGTCATCACCGGTACGATTTCGCTGGTACTTGGGCATGGCTACGCCGCGCGCAAGAACATGCTTGGTTTTTTGGTCGGGCAGGGAATGGTTAACAACTTGCTTTCCTGTTCATACCTCGGCGCGATCTGGGCTGGCGTTGGGCCGCAAAGATTTGATGCGCACATATATCTGGGATTGTTGGTTTTTACGGGTGCTGCGGTCGCTTGTGGCATGATCTTGCATCAGCGGTTTTCACAGCTGGGTGCGCAGGCTGATTCAGACAGAGCGCCCAGCCCGGCTTGGCACATCAGGTCTGGCGCGCTTTTTTCGGCCACCGCGCTGAACACCTTGGTGCAGCAGGCACCAACGCTGCTTATCGGGATGTTGTCGGATGCGACTTTCGTGGTGCAGTTCTATATTATTCAACGCTTTGCCGCGCAATTTGCGCTGATCTCAAGCTCTGTCAGTATCCAGTTCGTGCCTGACATGATGGCAGCATTTGCCGCGAGCCAACCCGAGACAAGCGCAGGTCAGGTCTTGGCGCGCTATCGGTCGGTGAACCTTGGGTTCGGATTGGCGGCCGTTCTGGCCTATGCCGCGCTTTGCGTGACGTTTCTTTATCTTGTTACCGACGCGGCGCTCTGGCCAACCACGATGCTGATAGTGGCGTTTCTGTTCATCCCAAGCGGCTTTGCTGCGATTTGCGGCATCGCTGGCCCGACACTTGTTGCAGCACGGCGCGAATGGGTTCTCAGTCTGGCCTTCGGCGCAAATCTTGGCCTCATCGGCCTTGCCTTTGCGGCAAACGCGCTGCTTTCCCCGGTTGGTGTGGTAGCTGCGTTCGGCGCGGCGCAATTGGCCGCGGTCGCTATCCAGTATTTCTATATCCGCCGATACCTGCACCTCGACATCTTGCTAGGGCCGCGCACATGACGATGCGCATTGTTGTCAATGGCCGGGAATTGACGCGCGGGGTGATGACAAGCCTTGGCTATATTCTGTGCCGGGTCTTGCCGTATTTGGGAGAGCGGTTCGAGGTTGAGGTGATAACCCCCAGAGGTCCGCTAAACCCAAATGCGCAGGCGCTATTTGTGGCGCCGGGCCTGCGGCGGATCGAAAGCGCAAGCGACTGCTGCGGCATCTGGGGCAGGCTGACCTTCTACATGGCTCTTTATCGCCATATCCGCCGCAGCCGCGCGGACTGGTTTTGGGAAATCAACCATGTGCTGGCGCCCGTACCACGGCGGACGCGCACCGCAGTTACCATCCATGATCTCTACTTGTTGCACGCCGATCTCAACTCTTCGCGGGCAATGGCGTGGCTTTTCCGTCTGAACCTGACCTTGTCGGTGCGGATGGCAAGTCTGGTGATGTTCCCCTCGCAGACGACGCGCGCCGAATTGCACGCAAAGATTGGTGCGCCGCGTGGCCGCGAGGCCATTTTGCCAAATGGCGCATGGGATCGGTTGCCGCGCCCAAGGCTGCGCGGGCGCTGGCAACCGGGTGCGGCTATCGTGGGCTATCTGGGGCGCGTCAATTACTGGAAAGGCGCGGATCAGCTGTTGCGCCACGCCGAGGCAAGCGACCGTGTCGCGCAACTATTTCTCGCCGGTGCGGCGGACCAGAAGTTTCTCACCGACTTGCGCGCGCGAAGCCCAGAGATTTTCCATAAGGCAAGCCTGCTTGGCCCGGTGTCAGAGGAGGAGAAAGCCGCGTTCCTTGGAGAAATCGACGTTTTTGCCTACGAAACGCGCTATGACGGTTTCGGCATTCCACCGCTAGAGGCGATGCTTCACCGGATTCCTGTCGTTGCCTCTGATATTCCAGTGATGCGCGAGGTGCTTGGCCCCTACGCGGTTTATTTGCGGGCAAGTGCCGCCGATCCTTTGGGCGACGCCATTGCGCGGCTAGAAGCCTTGGACAATGCCGCGTTCGAGAGCTTTCTTGATGCCGCCGAAACCCATGCGCGTGCCTTTTCGTGGGAACGATACGCAAGCAGCCTGATCCAGCTTTTAACCGCCGACGAGCCTGCCCAATGAGGGTGCTGCATATCTTTCACGGCCAATATGTCTCGGGTGCCGAATTGGTTGCGTTCGACTGCCTCGGGAAAGACCCGGATCGAGAGGATCACGCAGTAATCCTTTGCGCCAGCGAAAGGTTGGCCGCGCGGTTGACTGACCGTCTCGGAGCCGAGCGGGTGCTTGCACTCAACTTGCCGCTTGCCGTGGGTCGCTTGGGCCGGTGGCTGCTGTTTAATCTGCTGACGCGCCGCGTGGCGCGCCAACTGCCACGGGTGTTGGCAGCCCGGGGCAAGTGCTTGGAACAATTCGATCTTGTTTACTACAATAACTCCACGGAGGTCGCGCTGGCAGCCCGTTTGGCACCGCCGTGCCCCGAGGTATGCCACGTGCATGACATGGTTTCGACCCTGCCCCCCGGGGTGCGGCGGGCGTTCCGCCAAGGTGCGGGGCGGTGCAGGCATGTGCTGGCCGTTTCACACGCAGCAGCAAGGGAAGTTGCCGCCTTGCTCGGCCCCGCCCGCCCCATCACGACGCTTTACAATGCGGCGCGATACACGGCCCATATGCCGAATGTGCGCCCGGCCACGCCACTGCGACGGTTCGCTTTTTTCGGGGGCGCGGCAAAGCGCAAAGGGCTTGATCTTGCGGTGAGCGGTTTGAGCCTGCTTGCCGACGAAGGTGTAAATCTTGACGTCTACGGAATGGTGCCCCCGCGCAGGCAGGCCATTTTGCGGCATCGGGCGCGCGGCGCGGGTTTGACCTTTCACGGAGAAATCGCGCACGACACTGTAGCAGAGGCGATGCGTGCGGCCGATGCGGTGATCGTTCCCAGCCGAAGGGACCCGCTGCCAACGGTCGTGCTGGAGGCGCTGGCGCTTGGCAGGCCGGTGATCGCGGCCTCAGTAGACGGCGTGCCAGAGATGATTGCCGATTCACGCTTTTTGTTCGCGCCGGAAAGCCCTGCCAGCATTGCCGCATGTATCAATTTCCTCAATCGCTTAACTGCTGCCGAGCTTTCACTTGCCACCGAGAATTGCGCCCGGTTCGCTGCGGAACGGTTTCGGGTTGAAACCAAATGCGCCACCCTGTCACGGGTCTTGGCCGAAGTTGTCGATGATGCGAGGCGCGCAGAATGACAGCGACGGATGCGGGAACGGTTGCAGCAATCCTTTCTGATCTGGCCCAAGAGTGCGGCTGCCTGCCGGGCGTGAAGGCGCTTGTCGTCTTGGGCAGTGTTTCACGCGGCGAGGAAAGCTACGTTATTCTCGAAGGACAGCGGCAGTTATCAAGTGATATCGAACTGTTGGCCGTAACAAGCGGCTGGCGCACTCGAACCGATCTGGCCGCACAGATATTGAAAGCCGCCGCCACGGTCGAGGCCCGCCACGCCCCACACTGCGCCCCGAGTTTTCATATCGATGTCTCGATGATCGCAGAACACCGCCTGCCCTTCATCGACCGACGCTTCATCCATTTCGAAACACGCGAGACGGGCCGGGTCATTCTTGGCGCGCCAAACCTTTTGCAACGCATACCCTTAATCACGCCGCAAACCTTGAACTTGTCTGAACTGCACGCCGTGTTCATCCACCGCTTGGCTTCAGTATTGCGCGTGCTGGAAGCGTTGAAAGAGGGTCGGAGTTCAGCGGATGCCGCATATCTGGCAGTCTGCCGAAACGGGTTGGACCTGCTGTCTGTGCTATTGCCGCATTGCGGTCGGCTCGTGGCGGGATACCAGCGGCGACAGGAGGTTGCGCGCGATGTTCTTCCGGGCTTGGCCTTTGAAAAGCTGAAAACGGCTGATGCGATCCTCGCCTTCACCGAGCAGTGCTTGAAGCATAAACTTGGCGCGCCGCTGCTTGCCGACTTACCCTTCGATTTGCTGCTTGAGGGTTTTCTTGCGCATGTGTGCGAAGTGCGCGCCTTCGTGTCTGCGCAAGAAAAGCGCCCATTTTTCCGCAGGGATCAGCGCAGGGTCTTGGCCGCGGCCCTCAAATTGAAGCCAGACCAACTCGCCCTAGAGTGGCGGCGCGGGCGAACGGAGGCCGCGCTTGCCGATGATCTTTGCGCAGCAATTCAGGGCTTGCGCGCAGGGCTATTGGTTGCCGGTTCAGCAAGCTTCACCCCTCGGCTACGCGCACTTTACCCCGGCGCCTATTGACCAGCACCGATCAGGTTAGCCGATAGACCACGAACACAACGGCCAGCCCCGAGAATAGAAGGCTGCCAACTTGCCTTCGACGCAGGTGCTGCGGCGCTTGGTCGAGCAACATGCCAAAAAGCACGAAAAGCGCGGGGTAATAAGCGATCTGCGCGCGAAAGTTCGTCACATTCCAGATTGCCGAGAGCAGCAAGGGCACCAGCACGGGCAAGAAAAACGGCAAAAGCCGAAGTCGCAACCGCCACAGCCCCGCGATGACAAAGATCAGAACCGGGAAGTCGAGCATTTTCAGCCAACCTCCGGTATCGATCATGACCCGCCCCGTAAGACCCGGCTGCGGGATTGGGCCCAAAAGATAGGCCACGAAGGCGAAAGGTGCCTTCCAAACCTCGGCAAAAGTATCAATGACGAAGAAGGCGCGGAAATCGCCATCGGCCACTTGGGTGCTTATCCAGCGCAAATAACGCTCTGCGTGAAGCAGGTAGGCATCTGACCTGCTAAACGCCCAACCGCCCAGCAGCGCCAGCACCAGCATCAAGAGCAAGGCAACCAATGGCACCGGAATACGTGCGCGGCTTTGTAGCGCCACACCGAGCAACGCGGTGGCCATGATCGCGAACCCCTGCCCTGTTCGCAGCCCTTCGAGCAGTAGGCTCAACCCCAGCAACAACAGTATTCGCAAGATAGCAGAATTGCTTTCGGGTTTCGGGTCGTGTTCGACGCGGATGCTGACGATCAAAGAAAGTGAAACCGTCAGTAAAAGCGCGGAAATAATATCCTTGATCGCGAAAATCGAATGGGCCGCTGCATAGGGTAGGTAGAGCAACAATAAAACGGCCATTCGTGCCGCTTTTTCATTGGCACCGAACCGTTGCAAAATCCTGATTGCCGGAAAGGCGACAAACGTGGAAAGCACAATATTCGTCTGGCGCAAGATCAACGCGGAATAATCGCCGAATAGCCCGCCAAGAAAAGTTGCAACGCCGCCATATATATTGCGCGTATCGGCAAGCTCGCCCACGGCCCAGGCCCGCTCATAGAACTCGTCGTCAAAGAACCCGTAGATTGACACGCCTTTAAACTGCGACATCGCCAGAAGAAGGTTGAGAAGCCCGAGCCTGAAAAAGATGGCGATCAGAACGTGTTTGTAAGCCCAGGCGGAAAGCTTGTCGCTATCGCGGGATAACAGCAGAAAAATCAACCCGAGCCCCATGCAGAGAAGCATCGAGCCGAAGAGATGCGGCACCAAGGGAATGCCAAGATAGACAGCATATGGCACAGTGCCAACACTGACTAAAAGCAGCAGTAAGACGATAAAACTGATTTTAGACATTGCGATAAAGTTCCGCTACCTCTTGCGGGGTAATCTCGGCCCCACCATTCTGCGGCCCGTCCATGACGTGGAAGCCGCAGGACCACGGGCTATTGCTAAGATAGCCGTGCATCCCATTGGGCCCTCCCCTGACCCAAAGCGCGAACATGTTGGGAGAAAAGACAACGCCATCGGCCAATACACCGATAATGTCACCAAAACTCGGGCTCGAAATCCCAAGCGTTGCTCGCT
>NZ_JBFHIA010000165.1:0-7398 GCF_041596715.1 Phaeovulum sp. | reverse complement strand
TACGTCCAAGCGCAGCGCGCTATTGACCTCGGTCATGGTCGAGCCGCTTACCGTTGGAACTGATGCATCGCTGGATGAGCTTCAGGATATTTTTGACAAATATCCGTTTCTGGGTGTGCCTGTCGTCGATGATGACGCGCGACTTGTCGGTGTTGTGTCGCGTTCGGCAGTTGATACAGCCGCGCTGGAGCGGGCAGAAAGCGACAATCTGCGCTTGCAAGGTATTGTCGGGGACGAATTGCGCTCAATGCCGCTTGGTATCCGCTCGCGGCGTCGTTTGGCCTGGCTGTCGGCGAATATCGTGCTGAACATCATCGCGGCCAGTGTCATCTCTGCATACGAGGCAACGCTGACGGCCGTAATCGCGATCGCGGTGTTCTTGCCGATGGTATCGGATATGAGCGGGTGCTCGGGCAATCAGGCCGTGGGCGTTACGATGCGCGAGCTGTCGCTTGGCTTGGTGCGGCCACGCGATGCGCTTCGAGTCTGGCTGAAAGAAGCATCGGTCGGCGTCATCAACGGGATTGCGCTGGGAATCCTCATTGGGATCGTGGCTTGGGTCTGGAAGGGCAACGGCTGGCTTGGCGTTGTCATTGGCACGGCACTTGCGCTTAACACGGTTCTTGCCGTTTCGATCGGTGGCGTCGTTCCGTTACTTCTGAAACGCATCGGGCAGGACCCTGCAGTGGCAAGCGGCCCGTTGTTGACAACGATAACGGACATGGCCGGCTTTTTCTTTGTGCTGAGCTTGGCCAGCTTGATGATGCCGCTTCTCGTTTCGTAGCGAATGGGCGGTGTGCGCCGGGCTCCTTATCGTAGCCCATCCCGTGCTATCAACACGGCCAGATCTGCGATGACCTGCCCCCTCGCGGCGGCCAACGCCACGGGGGTTGCATCAACAGCAAGCGGCACCAGCAGCGAAAATACGCGCGCGCGCATTCTGCCTTCGCCATTGGTTGGGCCTACGAAATATTGCCCCGAAAGCCTGTACTGGCCGCTCTGATCGGTCAGCATTTCTTCGATCCGCACCTCTACCCGCGCATCGGCCACGCTATCGAACGGCCAAGGTTCAGACGCCACTGTGGCTCCGGTGATCTGCCCCAGCGCCCGGCTGAGTTCCAGTGTCATCGCCCGCACCGGGTTATCGGCCCAAAGCAGGGATTTTGATGTTTCGATCCCTCCGTCCGCCGTCTGGAACGCCATCTCTGACAAGGCGGCGTATTCGGGCAAGGACACCACGCGCACTTCGACAGAGCCATAGGAAATGCGCACCTTCTCTGACGGGGTTACCACCGGCACCGGATAAAGCAGCGGCCTGCCAGCGCCCGAACAGCCCGCAAGCAGCGCAACTGCCGCCATCATCGTGAAAAGACGTGTTTTTGACATTTCCTAGCGCCCCAGAATGAGTGAATTAGGCCGACGTTCCAGCGCGCGCGACAAACTGGTAACCGCGCTGGCGGCTGCCTGAATCTCGCGCAACGCGCTGCGCACGTCGCGGTTGATTTCAGAGCTGCCGCTGAAATCAGCAAGCGTGGTGGAGGCCTGATCTATCAGTGCCTCGATCCGCGCGACAAGCGCGGGCAGGTCTTCGGTAGCCGCGGCAACGGCATCTGCGGCATCCGCAGTTGAAGCAAAGGTCCTGTTTGCATTCTCGACCACACCGCCCGCCCGCAGTTCGGCAAGAACAGCGTCCACCTCGGCTAGGGCCGATGCCAGCACCTCGGGCAATGCTTTTGCCCCTTCAGAGGCCAGCAAGTCGTTTGCCGTATTCACGATAGCGGTGATGTCGGTGACCAGCTTTTCTAGCGGAAGCGCGCTTGCCGTTCGCGTCAGCGCGGACAACTGGTCCATCAACTCTGGCACGCCCGTGAATGCCTCGCCCACGTCTTTCGAAGCCGTGCTTGCCGCATCAATCGCTGCCAGAAGGCGTGAGACCGTGTCGGCCTGCTCGATTTGGTCGAGGATACGGCGCAGATCGCCCGTGGTGCCTTGCAGTTCCGCCAGCAGCGCATTCAGGTTTGCGGGCAGCTTCTGCACATCGTCAGACCCGATCACGCCGCGCGCATCTGCGATCAAGCCGACGATTTCGCCCGGAACGCTTTGCACATCGCTGCTGGCAACAAGTTCCGAGGCATTGTCGAGGAACACTATCGCCGAGCCCAGCAATTCCTCGATCGGCAAGTCATTGAGGCGTTGCAGCACACCTTGCGCGGTTGCTGCAACATCCTGAATGTTGTTGGCCGTGCTTGGAAGAATGGGCATCCCTTCTGCGGGTACGACCACTGCCGCAGGGGGCGCGTCGTCAACTTGCACCAACTCGACCTTCAGGCCGCCGGTCAGGATGCTGGAAGTGGCCAGCCGCGCGCGCAGCCCTTCGGCCACGCGGTCGGTGATGAAGGCCAGCGCAGCAGCCGGTGTCGTGCCCTCTGCCAGCCCCAGTCGTTCGGGCCTGATTTCCATCGACACCAGCAGTCGCACACGGGAATCGCCAAACTGTGCCTCGTCGTAGATGCCCCGCAGGCTGGTTACTTCGCCGATCCGGACGCCCGTGTATTCCACAAAGGAACCGGCAGACAAGCCGCTGACATTCTCGTCAAAAACAACCGCCAGTTCGAGCGTCGGCCCGCTTGAATCGCTAAAGATGCTGGCGCGTGCGGCAGCTTCATCGGGGTATATGTCGAACTGTGCACCATCAGAAATCCGCTCGCCGCCGGACAGGATGTTTTCAAACGTAATGCCGCCCGAAATCAGTGACGCAAGCGACGAAAAACCCAACTCCGCCCCGCCTGAGCCAATCTTGAAGGAAAAGCCAGAGATGTCCCAGAACCGGGTCGAGCTGCTGATCAGCTGGTCGTGCGGTGCATAGATGATGGCGTCTGCTACCGCTTCTGCTCCGTTGCCGCCAAGGCGTGGCCTGCCCAATTGACCGACCTTGATGCCCTTGAAAAGAATGGGCGTCCCTTCGCTTAGAACGGCCGATCCTTGGGCGCGCATGACTACTTGTAGCCCGGTTTCCCCAACCTTGAGCAAGGGGGCGTTGGCCAAGCCGACGTGGTTTGTCACAAGCCCGCTTGGCGTCTTGTCCCACAACCCCTCGATGAACACGCCCGACAAAACGGTGCCAAGTCCGCTTACACCTTGGGCGGTCACCACAGGGCGGACTACCCAGAACTCTGCATCGTCATCGACGAAAGGCGCAATGGTCTTGTCTAGCCGGACTGATACATAAACCTCTTGGAGCAGGGGCGAAAAGCCGACCTCCTCGACGATACCCACGTTCACATCGCGGTAGCGCAACACGGTCTCGCCGGCCTTGATGCCCGAGGCGCTTTCAAACGAAATCTGGATCAAGGGCCCGCGATCCGAATAGGATTGCCACGCGACCCCAAGCGCGATCAGCAAGGTCGTGACCGGGATCAGCCAGACAATGCTCAGCCGTTCCATAATGCTACGCCGCGCGGACGTGATCTGAATGTCGGGGGGGCTGCTCAAGTGGCTAATCCTTCAGATGTTCGATCTCGTCCCAGATCAGGCGAGAGTCGAGGCTTTGGGCTGACAGCATGGTGAACACCACCGAAATCGCAAAAGTCAGACTGGCAGGCCCCGGATTGATCGAGGCGACAACGCTCAGTTGTACCAAGGAAGACAAAATGGCCACGACGAAGACATCGACCATCGACCAACGCCCCACATATTCGACTATTTCATAGAGCGCGTGGCGCTGGCCCGGCGTCAGCAGGCCGCGGCGGCGGACACTTAGCGCCAGAAAGGCAATCGCCATGAACTTGCCAACAGGAATCAGAACGCTTGCGGCAAGGATCACGATTGCAATGCCGATCGCGCCGCTTTGCGCCAACTCGATCGCACCGCCGACGATCGTGCTTTCTTTGGCTTCAAACAACGTGCGGGTCTGTAGCATCGGGTAAAGATTGGCCGGGATGTAGAACATCAGCCCAGCAACCCACAGCGCCCAGACCCTTTGCAGGCTTTTGGGGGCGCGCGGGTGCAATTTGCTGCCGCAGCGGGCGCATTTCGCGGTGCCCATCGGCCATACGCGCGTGCAGCGGCGACAGGCGACAAGCCCCGCTTCGCGTGCGGTAATCACGTTCCCGGCCGATCGAGTGAGTTCCATATCGACCAACTGCATACGAAGCTTTCCTGAATGACCACTACGATCACCAATCCGGCAAACATCCAAAACGCCGGTCCGAACTCAATGCGCGCCAGATCCCCTACTTTCACAAGTGCTACCGCGCATCCAAGGGCAAAGATCTCGGTCATCGACCAAGGCTTCAGCGCCTCAGACAGCCGGAACGCCGCCTTGGCATTGTGCATGGGTTCCCTGTCAAAGACCACGGGCACCAATACATAAAGCAGCAGGACCATTCTCAGCGCCGGGATCAACAGGATCAGCGCAACGGTAGCGATGGCCAGCAATTCCAGCCTGCCGCCGCCAAACGCCAAGGCCGCATCGAGGATAGATGTGGAATGCGCAAAACCCTGCGCCTCGATCCGAAGGAAGGGAAAAAACACAGCGCCGCCCATCAAAATCAGCATCGTCGCCGCCATCATGATGATGCGCATTCCGGCAAAGCGCCGTGGCCGGATCAGCACGTGGTGGCACCGCACGCAAACCCCACGCTCACCGGGCTTTGGCTGCACCGCGTGATAGAGGGCATCACATTCTGAACAGGCGATAAGGTCGGAAGGACCGTCATGCATGGGATTCACCAAAACCGCTTTCTGCTACGGGCGCAGCTGGCGGCTGGCCCCCGCGGAATGGAAGCATCTGGTCCAAGACCAACCACACCGCCTCTGGCCCAGCCGAGTATTCATGGTAAGCGGGCTTTTGCCTGAATGCCACAGCACTTTTCCGGACCTGCGCGCGCTGTTCTTGGCGCGGGTTTCTGCCATCACCCGGGGGGCAAAACGCGGCTGGCGGGCCAATCGGCATCGCCCCGCAGGCCTAGGCGGGCAATGCGAAGAGGGCGAAGGGAAGAAAAATTGCGACGGATAGTGCCGCCCGAGTCGTAAAACGGGTCAAATAAACCATCCAAAATGGACAGGACCTATGACCCTGAGCTTCCCCACGATTGCATCGATCCCCTTGACCGGTTCGCGCGCTACCTTGCCGCGCGGTCTATCGCTTGCGGCGCTTATGCTATGCCCAGTTCCGGCCTTGGCCAATGCGCCCTATCCCGTGCCAGACACCTTGCAGACCGTCTGCTTTGGCGCGACCGCGGTTATAGATTGCCCAGCCGAAGGCCAGCAGTTTGCGGGGCAAGACGCGCAGGTCGTGGGCGTTCAGCCCAGCTATGCGGACAACGGCGACGGCACCGTCAGTGACCTAGTTACCGGGTTGATGTGGGCGCGTACGCCCGATCTGAACGGTGACGGTGCCATCAATATCAGCGACAAGCTGAGTTTCGAGGAAGCCATCGCCCAAGCCGAGAGCATGACGCTTGGCGGTTATGACGACTGGCGTTTGCCGACGATAACCGAACTCTATTCGCTGATGGATTTTCGTGGCCAAGACCCTTCGGGGTATGAAGGTAGCGATACCTCTGGTCTGATCCCGTTCATCGACCGGGCATGGTTTGACTTCGGTTGGGGCGATGTCGCGGCGGGCGAGCGGATTATCGACGCGCAGATGGCGACGTCTACGCAATACGTCTCGACTACGGGGCCGCGGAAAGCCGCCACCATGTTCGGCGTCAATTTTGCCGATGGGCGCATCAAGGGATACAGCCTTTCGATGCGCGGGCAGGATAACCAGTTTTACGTTTTCTTTGTGCGCGGCGATGTGGGCTATGGCGTCAACGATTTTGCAGACAACGGCGACGGCACTGTCAGCGACGCGGCGACAGGGCTGATGTGGGCTAAGGCGGATAGCGGCCAAGGCATGGACTGGGCCGATGCGCTGGCATGGGCCGAGGCGAAGAACGCCGAAGGCTATCTGGGGCATGACGATTGGCGGCTACCCAATGTGAAAGAGCTGCAAGGTCTTGTGGACTACACGCGTTCACCAGACACCACAGGTTCTGCCGCGATTAACCCTGTGTTCCAGACGAGCGAGATCACCAACGAGTTGGGGCAAACGGATTGGCCCTATTTCTGGTCTTCGACAACACATGCCAACTGGACGCGCAATCCGGGGTCGGCGGCAGCATATGTCAGCTTTGGCCGCGCCATCGGCAATGTTGACCGCCAGTGGACTGACATTCACGGTGCGGGTGCGCAGCGGTCCGACCCCAAAGCGGGTGACCCGAGCGCGTTTCCCAATGGTCGTGGGCCGCAGGGGGATGCGATCCGCATCCTGAACTTTGTCCGCCTTGTGCGCGATGCGGATGTGACGCAATAATTCTGGCATGTGCCAGAAATCCTCTCGAAATCGGCTGTCGCGTGGCCATTTGGCTGCGCAACAAAACCACGGGTGCCCTGCGACATGCACATGAAAACAATCTTCACCGCTCTGGCCACAACTGCTCTGGCAATGCCCGCGCTGGCGGATACCGCCCCCAATATTTTGCTGATCATCGCCGATGACATGGGGGTTGACGCTTCTCGGTGCTACGCGCTTGGCGATCAGCAGGCACCGATGCCGAACATCGAAAGCCTATGTGCCAGCGGGATGGTGTTTGAAAACTTCTATTCTGCGCCAACCTGTTCGCCAACGCGCGCCACGATCATTAGCGGCCAATACGGCTTTCGCACAGGTGTTGGTGCTGCGATTGTCAAGAAAGGCTCCAGCGAGCTTTCGCCAGATGTGACCAGCATTTTCGATGTCTTGGCGGCAACCGAATACAGTTCGAACCTGATCGGAAAGTGGCATCTGGCCAGCCCCGGCACGGGATTCGACCACCCCGCACAGCTGGGCGTTTCGGACTATTTTGGGTTGTTTATCGGTGCCTTGCCGGACTACTCGCACTGGACCGCGATATCCGACGAAAAACCGATACAGATAGACGAATACGCGACGACCGAGTTTACCAATAGGGCGATCGACTGGATCGGGGTGCAGGAAAACCCGTGGTTCCTCTGGCTGGCCTATACGGCACCGCATACGCCGTTTCATCTGCCGCCCGCAGATCTGCACAGTTTCGATGACTTGCCTGACACCGAGGCGGCGATCGCGGCGAACCCCTTGGCCTATTACAACGCGATGCTAGAAGCCTTGGACACCGAGATTGGTCGCCTGCTTGACTCGATGCCACAAGCCGAGCGTGACAACACGATCATCATGTTCATCGGCGATAACGGTTCGCCCAACCAAGTCACGCGCGGGTTTTATGGTGCCCACGGGGCCAAGAGCACGATCTACGAAGGGGGCACGCATGTTCCTCTTGTCGTATCGGGGCCCGGTGTAGCCAGTGGGCGGACGGAAGGTTTTGCCACCAC
>NZ_JBFHIA010000164.1:0-7406 GCF_041596715.1 Phaeovulum sp. | reverse complement strand
GGGGCCCCTTGGTTCATGCGACCTCGGCAAACACCTTGGTCAGCGCGCGTTCGAGCTTGTCGAACATCTCATCCATCTGCGGCAGCGTCATGATGAAGGGCGGGCACAGCACAATGGCCTGCCCCAGCGGGCGGCAGATCAGCCCCTGATCGGTGCAGGCATTGGCAATGCGCTCTGATACGCTGAGCGAGCCATCGAAGGGGGTTTTGGTGGCCTTGTCCTTGACCGCCTCAAGCGCGCCCATCAACCCCTTGCCGCGCCACTCGCCGATATTGGGGTTTTCGGCCAAGCGCGCCAGCCCCGCCTCGAAATGCGGCGTGAGGTGACGCACGTTTTCGGCCAACCCCTCGTTCATCACCACGTCGATCGCCTTCAGCGCGATGGCGCAACCCACCGGGTGACCCGAGGCGGTGAACCCATGCGGGAACTCTTCGATCGCCTCGGCGGCGGCCTGCACCCGGTCTGAAAGCTCCTCGCCCAGAATCACGGCACCCATCGGGAAGAAGCCGGCGGTCAGGTTTTTCGACGAAATGATCGCATCGGGTTTGAAATCATAGGTCTCGCAGCCCCAAGTTTTACCGGTGCGCCCGAAGCCGGTGATGACCTCGTCGGAAATGATCGGAATACCGTATTTGCGCAAGATCGGCACGACCGCCTGGAAATACCCGTCCGAAGGCACAACCACCCCACCCGCGCCCATTACCGGCTCGGCAAAGAAGCCCGCGATGGTATCAGGGCCTTCCTTGATGATCGTCGCTTCCAACTCGCGCGCCATGCGCAGGGTGAACTGCGCCTCGGTTTCACCGCTTTTCCCGAACCGCCAGTAATGCGGGCAGCCAAGGTGGATAAAGCCCGGCAGCGGCAGGCCGAAGACGCTGTTGTAAGGCTTGCCCGTCATGCTGGCCGAAACGGCGGTGACGCCATGATAGGCGTTTACGCGCGTCAGGATCTTGCGGCGCTGCGGGTTGCCTTCAGCGGCATGCAGGAACCACAGGATCTTGACCATCGTGTCATTCGCCTCGGACCCGGAGTTGGTGTAAAACACCCGCCCCCGGCTAAAGGGCGACACCTCGACCAACTTCTCGCTCAGCATGACCGTCTGATCCGACATCCGGCCGAAAAAGGCGTGATAGCCGGCCAGCTTTTCATATTGCTTCTGGGCGGTTTCTATCAGACCCGGATGGTCGAACCCCGCCACCATGTTCCAAAGCCCCGAGTTTGCATCGAGGTATTCGCGCCCATGCGTGTCGTAGACATAGGGTCCCTTGCCGTGGGTCAGCACCACCGCGCCGCGTTCGTGCACCGAAGGCAGGTCGGTGAAGCCGTAAAGCGAATACCGGTCGGCCCGGGCTTCCCAAGAATTAGGGGCATTGTCGCGCATGGCACTCTCCATAAATACGTGACTGGCAGGCTAACCGGGCCACGCGCCGGGTTCAATGGGGTGCGCGTGTGGCGCGGACAGCTCTTGCAACTGCTTCAGGCCAAATATCCCCGCCGGAGGCGATGCTGCGCGCGCCGCCCGCTCCGCGGGGGATATTTGGCCTGAAGCAGTTTAACGCGCGGCTTTTTCGGCGATGCCCGAAGTGCCCTCGCGGCGCGAGAGTTCGGCCTCGACATCGGCAAGGGTCACGCCGCGCGCGGCGAGCATCACCAGTAAATGGTAGAAAACATCCGCCGCCTCGGCGGTGAGGCGCGCGGTATCGCCCTTGACCGCCTCGATGATTGCCTCGACCGCTTCTTCGCCGAACTTCTCAGCGCATTTTTCGGGGCCCTTGGCCAGCAGCTTGGCGGTCCAGCTGGCTTCGGGGTCGGCGCCGCGGCGCGTTTCGATGGTGGCGGCGAGGCGATAGAGGGCGTTCATGCGAGCCTCATGGGAATACCCGCGGCTGCCATGTGTTCCTTGGCCTCGCGGATGGTGAAGGTGCCAAAGTGAAAGATCGAGGCGGCGAGCACGGCGCTGGCGTGGCCATCACGGATGCCCTCGACGAGGTGATCGAGTGTTCCGACCCCGCCCGAGGCGATCACCGGAATGGGCACGGCTTCGGAGATGGCGCGGGTGAGGGGGATGTTGAAGCCCTGTTTGGTGCCGTCGCGGTCCATCGAGGTCAGCAAAATCTCGCCCGCGCCTTTGGCGGCCACGGTGCGCGCAAACTCGACCGCGTCGATCCCGGTGGCGCGGCGGCCGCCGTGGGTAAAGATTTCCCAGCGCCCGGGGCTGACGGTTTTCGCGTCGATCGCCACCACGATGCATTGGCTGCCAAAGCGGTCGGCGGCTTCGGCTACCACATTGGGGTTGGCCACCGCCGCCGAGTTGAACGAAACCTTGTCGGCCCCGGCCAGCAGCAGGGCGCGCACGTCTTCGTGGCTCCGCACGCCGCCACCCACCGTGAAGGGCATGAAGCACTGCTCGGCAGTGCGGGTCACCATGTCATACATCGTGCCGCGGTTTTCATGCGTGGCGGTGATGTCGAGAAAGCAAAGCTCGTCCGCCCCCGCCGCGTCATAGGCCTTGGCCGCCTCGACCGGATCGCCCGCGTCGATGAGGTTGACGAAGTTGACGCCCTTGACCACGCGGCCATCGGCCACATCGAGGCAGGGGATGATGCGGGTTTTCAGCATGGCGGCTCCTTTGCCCCTAGCTAGCGCCTTGGGGCGGGCGTGGGAAGGGGGCGTTGCGCGCTGCCCGTGGCCCGGCGGGCATTCCCCCCGATTGCTGCAATGACGATGCCGCGATCAGGCCTTGAGCGCGGCGAGCGCCGCGGCGAGATCAATCGCCCCATCATAAAGCGCGCGTCCCGAGATGGCACCAGCGATCACCCCGGTGTCGCGAAGCGCGATGAGGTCGGCCAGCGTCGCCACGCCGCCCGAGGCGATAACGGGGATGGAGACGGCGCGGGCCAGTGCCGCCGTGGCATCTATATTGGGGCCGCCCATCGCGCCGTCGCGCATGATGTCGGTGTAGATGATTGCGGCCACCCCCGCGTCTTCAAAGCTTTTGGCAAGGTCGGTGGCCCTGACCGCCGTGGCCTCTGCCCAGCCTTTGGTGGCGACAAAGCCTTCGCGCGCGTCGATGCCGACCGCGATATGGCCGGGAAAGCGGCGCGCGGCTTCGCGCACGAGCGTCGGGTTTTCCACCGCGATGGTGCCGAGGATGACGCGGGAAAGACCGTGTGCGAGCCAGCGTTCGATGGTGGCCATATCGCGGATGCCGCCGCCGA
The DNA here is from genome assembly GCF_041596715.1 of Phaeovulum sp. GTDB lineage: Bacteria > Pseudomonadota > Alphaproteobacteria > Rhodobacterales > Rhodobacteraceae > UBA6213. The sequence continues at coordinate 4,188 of NZ_JBFHIA010000164.1, read as the reverse complement.
GTTGCACGGGGATCTTGACGCGGGCAAGGATTGCCTCGACCGCCGCGGCATTGATGGGCGTGCCGGCGAAGGCCCCGTTGAGATCGACGAGGTGCAACCATTCGGCACCTGCGGCCACGAAGGCCGCGGCTTGGGCGGCGGGGTCGGTGCCAAATACGGTGGCGCTTTCCATGCGGCCGTGGATCAGGCGCACGCAGGTGCCATCCTTGAGGTCGATTGCAGGATAGAGGATCATCTGGGGGCTCCGCTGGCGCGATTTTGACAAGGTGATAGCGCCAATCGGCGGCAGGTGCAAACCGCGACGCGGCAAAGTTGACCTAGCGTCATGCAGGAGTTGCGCTTTATCTGGCGGGGGGATAGGTCTCGCCGCAAAGGGGCAGGAGGAGATTTCTAATGGAGCATCGGCACCCGTCGCAGCGGGGTTTGCGGGCGTGGATGGCGCTTACGGCGCTGTTGGTGTTTTTGGGCGGGTATATCCCTTACCGCGTGCTTGCGGGCGGTGCGCCCTCGCTGGCGATCTTCGGGTTCTGGGTGGCTTTTGGTGTGGCGGTGATCGGGCTGATCGTGCTGGCCGTGCTGCGCTGGAAGGACTGAACCGATGATTTCGAGTACGTTGATTTGGGCCGCAATCGCGGTATTTGCCGTTGTGGGTGTGTTGATCGCGCTGGCGGCGCGGCGAGAGAATACCGGCACGGCGGCGGATTATTATCTGGGCGGCAGCCGCCTTGGCGGTTTGGTTGCCGGGCTTTCCTATGGAGCGACCACCTATTCGGCCTTCATGCTGGTGGTGTTGACGGGGCTGACCTATCGCGGCGGCGTAGGCGCGCTGGGGTTTGAGCTGATCTATTTTGCCGGGCTAAGCCTGTTGGTGATATTTGCGCCGCGCTTCTGGCTGGCCGGGCGGAAATGGGGTTTCATCTCACCCGCTGAAATGATCGGTGCACGCTACGGCAGTGCTGCGGTGGCCCGGTTGATGGCAGTGGTTTCGCTGGTCTTTCTGCTGCCCTATTGCACCACGCAGATGGCCGGAATCGGGTTGCTGCTTTCGGGCGTGACGGGGGGCAAGATTTCACTGACGGCAGCGGTTGCGACGGGCGCGGGCCTTGCGCTTTTGTGGACCTTGCTGGCCGGGTTGCGCTCTGTTGCATGGACCGACGCGGCGCAGGCCGGGGTGATGCTTTTGTCGGCGTTGTTTGCGGTGGGTTTTGCGATTGCGGCGATTGGCGGGCCGGGGGCGTTTGTGGATGCAACGCTTGCCTCGCATGGCCAATGGCTCGATCTGCCCGGACCGGGGCTTTGGAGCCTGCCTACGTTCATCGCGCTCGCGCTGCCGTGGTTTTTCTTTGCGGTTTCGAACCCGCAGGTCAGCCAGAGGTTGTTCGTGGCGCGCGACTTTGCGGCGATGCGGCGGATGATCGTCTGGGTGTTGCTGTTCGGGTTTGTCTTTACCCTGATTGCGGTGATCTGGGGGTTTGCGGCGCTGCAATTGGCACCGGGGCTTGAGAACACCGCGCTTGCCACCCCGGCGCTGCTGACCTCGGGGGCGATTCCGGTGGTGGTGGCGGTGCTGCTGATTATCGGTGTGCTTTCGGCCGCGATTTCAACACTGGATTCGATTGCGCTGACGGTTGGCTCGATGGTGGCGCGCGATATGATCGGTGCGGGCGCCAGCGATACGCGGCAGGTTTTTGCCGGGCGGTTGGTGGTGGTGGTGGTGATCGTATTCGCCGCCGGGTTTGCCATCGATTCCGCGCGGGTGGTTGACCAGTTGGCCGCGCTGTCGGCGGCGGGTTTGCTGGTAACGGTTCCGCCCATTGTCGGGGCCTTTTTCTGGCGTCGTGGCACGGCGGCAGGGGCGCTTGCCTGCCTTGGCGGCGGCGCGGCAGTCGCGGTCTGGCTGGCAATGGTGCAGGGGGTGAGCGTGTTCAACCCGTGGCTTGCGGCAAGCGTGGCTGGGGTGAGTATCGGGCTTTTCGTGGCGGTGAGTTTGCTGACGCAGCCGCGCCCCAAGTCACTCGACTTTTCGGAGGCGCTGCGCGAAGATTTGGCATTGCACAACGTCTGGTAAGCGCGACCCTACGTCAGGCTTGCGCGGAATCAACCGACGTGTCGGAATAAAGCGACTTTCTGGGAGGAGAGCTATGAAGAAAATGGTACTGGCGGCGGCTTTTGCCGTCGTGGCCGGCGCTGCGTGGGCAGACCCGGTGGAAGGCGTTTGGCAGACGATCCCCGATGACAACGGCGAGTTTGGGCATGTCCAGATCGCGCCCTGCGGCGACAAGCTCTGCGGCACGTTGATCCGGTCCTACGATCAGGCGGGCAAGCCGAAAGAGTCGGAAAACATTGGCAAGATGATCGTCTGGGACATGGTCGCCCAAGGCGGTGGGGCCTATGGAAGCGGCAAGGTCTGGTCACCCGATCGCGACAAGACCTACAACTCGAAAATGCAGATGAATGGCAACGCGCTGGCCGTTGAAGGCTGCGTTCTGTTCGTCTGCCGCGATGGCGGCACCTGGACGCGGGTGCAGTAAAGCCTGCGCGCGGGCTTCAGGGGTTCCAACCAAGGAAGTTGGCAATCAGTCTGAGGCCCGCGGTTTGGCTTTTCTCGGGGTGGAACTGGACGCCGACCATGTTCGCACGCCCGATTATGGCGGTGATCGGGGTGCCGTAGTCGCAATGCGCCAGCAAATGCGCCGGATCGGCCACCTTGAAGTGATAGGAATGCACGAAATAGGCGTGATCGCCCGTACCGATACCCGCAAGCACCGGATGCGGGCGGTCGATCACGAGGTCGTTCCAGCCCATATGCGGCACCTTCATTGATGCCTCGGCAGGCTCGATCCGCACCACCTCGCCACCGATCCAATCAAAGCCCGGCGTTTCGGAATATTCGAGCCCGCGCGTCGCCATCATCTGCATACCGATGCAGATGCCCAGAAACGGGCGCGCGCGGCTGTGCACCGCCTCTTCGATCGCCTCGAAAAGCCCGCCATGCGCATCGAGCGCGCGGCGGCAGGAGGGAAAGGCACCATCGCCCGGCAGCACGATACGGTCGGCGCGCGCCACATCTTCGGGGCGCGAACTGACCAGTACCTTGCCGCCACCCACTTCGGCGGACATGCGTTGAAACGCCTTTTCAGCCGAATGCAGGTTGCCGCTATCGTAATCGACCAGAACCGTCAGCATCAGAGCGCGCCTTTGGTCGAGGGCAGCGCACCGGCCATGCGCGGGTCGGGCTCGACCGCAGCGCGCAGGGCGCGCGCCACTGCCTTGAAGGCCGCCTCGGCGATGTGGTGGCTGTTCAGGCCGTGGAGTTGGTCAACGTGCAGCGTAAGGCCAGCGTGGGTTGAAAGCGCCTGAAAGAACTCGCGCACGAGCTCCGTATCGAAGCCGCCGATCTTGGCTGTCGGGAAATCGACGTTCCACACAAGGTAGGGGCGACCCGAAAGATCGAGTGCCGCGCGCACCAGCGCATCGTCCATCGCAAGGTCGAAATGGCCATAGCGGCGGATGCCACGCTTGTCGCCCAAGGCGGCACTGAGCGCCTGCCCGAGCGTGATGCCCACGTCTTCGACCGTGTGGTGGTCATCAATGTGCAGATCGCCCGTGGCGTGGATGGTGATGTCGATCAGCGAGTGGCGCGCCAGTTGGTCGAGCATATGGTCGAAAAAGCCGATGCCGGTGGCGTTTTCATAGGTGCCTGTGCCGTCAAGGTTGACCGTGGCCGCAACGCGGGTTTCGTGGGTCTGGCGGGTGATCGTGGCATTGCGCATGGGGCTTCTCCGCTGCATGTCGCTGCCTTATAGGCGGCGGATGTGGCTTTGTTAAGCCATGCGGAGCGGCTTGTGGCGCGCGGGTGCCTCCGGCGGGGATATTTTGTCTGAAGCAGTGGTCAGTAGCCGCGCACCCGGCTGACGAGGTTGAGAAGTGGTTGGCCCGCGTGATCGCGGCGGATGTTTTCGGCAATCGCGCGGGCGGCGCTGGCGGGGCGCGTTTCGGCGGCGATATGGGGGGTAACGGTCACGCCGGGGTGCGCCCAATAGGGATGTTCGGCGGGCAGCGGTTCGGTGCGAAACACATCGAGCGTGGCATGGCCGATCTGACCGCTGTCGAGGGCTGCAAGAAGTGCTGCATCGTCGATCACGTTGCCGCGGCCGGGGTTTATCAGCCGCGCGCCACGCGGCAGTT
>NZ_JBFHIA010000163.1:0-7429 GCF_041596715.1 Phaeovulum sp. | reverse complement strand
TTGGTGATCCCTTGTTCAGGATCGACGATGCTGCGTATCTCGCAGCTGTAGCGAGTGCCCGTGCGAACGTTGCCACCGCAGAAGCCAATCTTCCTGTGTTTCAATCCGCATATGATCGTGCCGAGCAATTGGCTGGCAGTGGCTACACTCAGGCCGAACTCGAGGCCGCGCGCGCAAGTCTTGCGGAAGCCGAGGCGACACTGGATTCGGCCAAAGCCGCGCTGGCTTATGCGCAAACTGAACTGTCATGGACCACATTGAAGAGCCCGATCGAGGGGCGTGCCGATGTTGCGACGGTTTCTGTCGGAGATCTCGTGACAGCCGGGCAGGCAGACGCGTTGACCACCATTGTGCGGTCCGATCCGATCTATGTGGACATGGTGGAAACCAGCGCGCGAATCCTGTCGATCCGCAGAGGCATCGCCGAAGGCTCCCTCAAGCCGAGTGACAGTCTTCAGTCTGCGCTGACGCTGGAAAACGGTGACGTCTATCGCGGTACTGGGCAATTGGTCACACCTGGCAATGAAGTCTCCAAAACGACCGGAACCGTGACGATCCGGTTCGAGTTCGAAAACCCCGAGCAAGTGATTATTCCGGGCATGTTCGTGCGTGGCGAAATCGTTGTCGGCACGACGCAAGCCTACCTCGTGCCGCAGCGTGCTGCCACGCGCGGTAACTCCGGCAAACTTACAGCCTACATCGTGGGCGAAGACGGAACCGCAGAGCAGGTCACGTTGGAGGATGATGGCAGCTATGAAAACGCGTGGATCGTTCGCGAAGGGTTGAGCGATGGCGACCAACTGATCGTGGACGGGCTGTCGGCGCTCCGGCCCGGACAGGCGGTGATACCCGTCGCCGCGATCATCGATGAAGACGGTGTCGCCCGCAATGCCGACGCACCCACCGTGGAGAACTGATCCATGGCCAAGTTCTTCATTCACCGCCCGGTTTTTGCTTGGGTGCTGGCCATCGCGACGATGCTGCTAGGCGCCTACAGCATCACCAGCCTGCCGATTTCCCAGTACCCTGACATCGCCCAGACTACGGTGCGGATCAGCGCGTCCTACACCGGTGCCTCCGCCGAGACGGTCGAGAACTCGGTCACCACAGTCATCGAAGACGGGCTGACCGGGTTGGAAGGTCTGACCTACATGGAGTCGTCGTCCAGCGCGGGCGCCGCAAGTGTCTCGCTTACTTTTGATGACAGCATAGACCCTGACATGGCGCAGGTGCAGGTGCAGAACAAGCTGCAGCTCGTCGAGGCGCAACTGCCCGACGCAGTGACCAGCAGAGGGGTCTCTGTGAGCCGCTCGACCACCTCGATCCTCATGGTCGGTGCACTTGTCAACGAGGATAACAGCTATTCCTCGCTCGAACTGGGCGATATCCTGAGCAGCACCATCGTGGATGCGGTGCAGCGCACCGACGGTGTCGGGTCGATCATTACCTTCGGCAGCGAATACGCGATGCGGATCTGGCTGAACCCGGAGCGCCTCTACCAACATCAATTGACGCCGTCCGATGTGACCACTGCCGTCGCGCAGCAAAACACCAATGTCACTGTCGGCAGCTTGGGCGAGCAGCCGGTTACACAGGGCCATCAGTTCACGGTCTCCATGTCGGCGCAATCTCAACTTCAAACGGTCGAGGATTTCCAAGATATCCTGTTGAAAACTGAGGCGGACGGATCAGCCACCTATCTTGCTGATGTAGCGACGATCGAACTGGCCGAAGAAGATTACAGCAGCGTCACTCGCTTCAACGGCCATCCCGCCGTTGGCTTCGCCGTCAACCTGTCCACCGGAGCCAATGCAGTCGATACCGCCGAGCGGGTTCGCACCGTTGTGGATGGGCTTTCTTCGGCTTTGCCCGAGGGGGTGAGCGTCGAATACCCCTACGACACCTCGCCCTTTGTCGAGGAATCCATAGACCAAGTGTATGAGACGCTGATCGAGGCCGTCGTTCTGGTATTTCTGGTTATTTTCCTCTTCCTGCAAAGCTGGCGCGCGACGATCATTCCGACGATTGCCGTTCCGGTGGTTCTGCTCGGGACATTCGGTGTGCTGTCCGCCTTCGGCATGTCGATCAACACGCTGTCGATGTTCGCGCTGGTGCTGGCCATCGGCCTGTTGGTCGATGACGCGATTGTCGTGGTCGAGAACGTAGAGCGCGTGATGAAAGAAGACGGGGTGGACGCGGTGGCGGCCACCGAAAAGACCATGGGCGAGATATCGACCGCGCTGGTCGGAATCGTGATGGTCCTGTCGGCGGTGTTCTTGCCGATGGCCTTCATGTCCGGATCGACCGGGGTGATCTACAGGCAGTTCTCAATCACGATCATCTCGGCAATGGTGCTGTCGCTGTTTGTGGCGCTGATCCTCACGCCCGCGATGTGCGCGCAGCTTCTGAGGCCGGGCCATGACAAGACCGTGGTGGCCCCGCTGCGTTGGTTCAACACAGGGTTCGAGCGGCTGATCGGCGGTTATGGCGCAACGGTCGGGCGACTCTCCCTGCGGCCCTTCCGTATGGTCGTGGTGCTGGGGCTCGTCGGTCTTGGTGCCTACTGGATCTATGATCGCCTGCCCTCGTCCTTCCTGCCGACCGAGGACCAAGGTGTTCTGATGGCGATGATCGAACTGCCACAGGGATCGACCGTGCAGCAGACGGAACACATGATCGAGCAGGTCGAGCAGTATCTGCTAACGCAAGAAGCGGACGCTGTTACCAGCGTTTTCGCCAACGTCGGGTTCAGCTTCGGCGGATCTGGGCAGAACTACGGGATGATGTTCATCAAGCTCAAGGATTACGAGGATCGCCCGGGCCAGGATGCGGCCGATGTGATGATGCGCGCCAACCGTGCGTTCTTCCAGTCCCGGCTTGGCAGCATTTTTGTGCTGCAACCCCCCGCCATCCAGGGGTTGGGAACCACTTCGGGGTTCACGATGTATCTGGTCGATCAGTCGGGCGCCGGGCAAGAGGCGTTGAGTGCCGCCGCTGATCAGTTGGTGGCGAACGGGCTTGCCGACGGGCGGGTCACCAACCTGCGCGGCAATGACGCGGCCAGCGAACCGTCGCTGAAGCTGCGGATCGACCAGCAACAGGCGGAGGCGCTGGGCGTTTCGCTGTCGGACGTCAACGCCATGCTGTCTACGGTTTTCTCGGGGTCCTATGTGAACGACTTCCCGCTTGGCAACGACCTGCGCGAGGTGATCGTGCAGGGTGGGGCCGAGTGGCGTATGCAACCCGAGGACGTCGATCATTGGTATGTGCGCAATTCCACGGGCGAAATGGTGCCTCTCTCGGCCTTTGTCAGCCGCGAATGGGAGATGATCACGCCCAAGCTTTCCCGCTATGGCGGCACCCGCGCGCTGCAGATTTCGGGCGAAGCGGCGGCTGGCATCAGCTCGGGCGATGCGATGGACGTGATGGATCAACTCACCAGCGATCTGGATGGCTCCTACGCCGCCGCCTGGACCGGGCTCAGCTATCAAGAACGGTTGTCGGGGGATCAGGAGGTCATTCTCTACGCGATCTCGGCACTGGTCGTGTTCCTCAGCCTCGCCGCGCTTTATGAAAGCTGGTCCGTGCCCTTTGCGGTGATGCTTTCGGTTCCGGTCGGCATTCTGGGTGCCTTGTTTGCGACCTGGTATTTGGGCCAGTCGAACGACGTGTATTTCAAGGTGGGCCTGCTGACGACAATCGGCTTGGCGGCCAGAAACGCCATCCTGATCGTCGAGTTTGCGCAATCCCTGCGCGCGCAGGGCAAGTCTCTGCTGGAGGCGACAACATCGGCGGCGCGCTTGCGGCTGCGCCCGATCGTGATGACCTCGCTAGCCTTCGGCTTTGGCATCCTACCCTTGGTGCTTGCCTCGGGGGCGGGGGCCAACGCGCAGAAATCCATCGGCACGGGCATGCTGGGCGGGATCATCTTTTCCGCGGTCATCGGGGTGGTGATGGTGCCGGTCTTCTATGTCGCCGTCATCAAAACTACCGAACTATTTCGTGTAAAAAAGGAGAGGGTGCAGTGAAGCCCCATTATCTGTTGACGTGTCTGTTGGTTGCCGGCTGTGCGGTTGGTTCCGACTATCAGCGCCCTGACGTTTCCTTGCAAACCCGGTTTGTCGGGGGGGATGCGGACGCGATCGAGGCGGTTGCCGCAGAGCAATGGTGGCTGGCCTATAAAGATGCGACGCTGACCGCGTTCGTAACACGTGGCCTAGCGCAGAACCTCGATGTGATGGCCGCCACCGAGGCGATCCGGCAAGCGCAGGCAGAATTGCGCGCGACAGGCGTGAACTCCGCCTTGGATGGCTCGCTTTCGGCATCGACAACGCGCTCCGGCAGCGACGGATCCGGCACCACCAGCACAGTGGAAAGCAGCGCTTTGGGCGCCTCGATGGTTGTCGATCTGTTCGGCGGTGTCCGGCGCGAACGCGAAGCCGCCCTTGCGTCGCTGACCAGCGCGCAAGCCGATGCCGAGACGGTCAGGCTTGCATGGCTGGCCGAGCTTGTCGCTGCCTATTCGAACGCGCGCTATTACCAAGAGGTCCTTGCGCTGATCCGCACGACGATCGACGCGCGCCAAGAAACCGTAGAGATTACCCGCACCAAGTTCGAAGCGGGCGCAGCGACGGAATACGAGGTCGCCGAGGCGCAGGCATTGCTTTCCACGGCGCGGGCCGGATTGCCGCAATATGCCGCACTGTTTGACGCGAATGTCTATGCGATCGCGACGCTGCTCAACGAACCTGCGGGGCCGATTGTGGCGCAGATGCAGCGTGGATCGCCGCAACTGTCCACGCCCGCCGCGACGCGCACCGGTGTGCCCGCCGACCTGTTGCGCAACCGCCCGGATGTGCGCAGCGCCGAAGCTGACCTTGCCGCCGCGGTGGCCGCAGTTGGTGTGGCAGAGGCCGCGCTTTATCCATCGCTGACGCTGTCCGGCACAGTCGGCCGCAGCGATGGCGCGGATTCGTGGAGTTTTGGGCCGCAACTGTCGCTTCCCGTGTTCAATCAGGGGCAGCTTCGGGCAAGCCGTGATGTTCGGATCTCCGCGGCAAGTCAGGCCGAAATTGCATGGCGAGCCTCCATCAACGGGGCTGTGGAAGACGTGCAGGTCGCGCAATCCAATCTATCCCGCTATCGGCAGCGGACAGCTTTGCTGAATACAGCGGCCAGCGACTACGACCGCGCTCTGACGTTGGCGCAGCAAAACTACCGCAGCGGAGCAATTACGCTGCTGGACCTGCTCGAGACAGACAGGAACACTGCGTCAGCCAAAATCTCAGCAGCCTCGGCGGCGAATGATGCGGCACAAGCATGGGCTACGTTGAACATCGCTACTGGCGCGGGTTCCGCCGTGACCGGGCAGCCAAGCGGCTGATCGGCGCAAATGCGGCGCAGGCAGATGCGGGGTAGGCTGGCCAGCGCAAAGCAAAGGGTGGTGAAATACCTGTGGAACTGCTGAGCCATTCTGGAAAAATCGCACATGTCGTCGCCGGCCCAGGCGCTTTTGGGCCGGCGCTGATGCTCTTCGGCGCGTGACCCCCCGGGGCCACGCGTCGCGCGGCCCTAAGCTTAGATCCGGTATGCGTGAAGTCCTGAGGAAGATCACGTCAACCGGGCTTTTCAGATGGTGAAAACCCTTGTTTGAAGAGACGAGAGCGGCTGATACAGGGGCTCGCATCCCCGGTGCACCCAGCTGGCGAGAAAGGTTCCTTGCGTACAAAGGGGCGCTTCTTGCCCTGTTTCTGTGCCAGATGGGTCAGGTTACGGCCGCCCTGCTGTTGCCGAGTTTCAGCGCGGATGTGATCGACCTTGGGATCGGGGCCGAGGATCCGTCGGCCGTTCGATACTATGGCGGGCTCATGGCCGTCGCCGCCGTGGTGCAGATCGTGTTGAGCGCCTCGGCGGTCTTTCTCGGGGCGAAAATCGCCTACCGCATCGGTCAAAGCCTCCGCGCCGATGTGTTCGACAAGGTGCACAGCCTCGCCCTGTCGCAGGTCCAGGATTTTACCGTCGGCTCTCTCATCACCCGGTGCACCAACGATGTGCTTCAGGTCCAGTCGATGCTGATCATGAGCTTCACGATGATCGTGGTCGCCCCGATCATGGGCGTGGGGGGCTCGATCATGGCGGTGCGTCAGGACGCGCAACTCTCGTGGCTGTTGCTTGTCGCGGTGCCGATCCTGGCGGCGATCATCGGCTTTCTGACCTTCAAGGCCGTGCCGCTGTACCAGCGGATGCAGACGCAACTCGATGGCGTGAACAGCATCCTGCGCGAACAGATCGAAGGGATCCGCGTCATCCGCGCCTTTCTGCAGCAGTCGCGCGAGACCAGGCGTTTCGGAACCGCGAATGCGGACCTGACCCGGACGGCAATCTGGTCGGGCCGGTTGATGGCCATGATCATCCCGTCCCTGACCGCCGTGATGCAGCTCACCTCGGTCGCGTTGATCTGGATGGGGGCCGAGCGGGTACGGGCGGGAGAACTGGAGATCGGCGCGCTGATCGCGTTCCTTTCCTACCTGGTGCTGATCCTCGTGGCCGTGATGATGATGGGGTTGATGATCGTCATGTTGCCACGCGCCCTGGTCAGTGCGCGGCGGATCACCACCCTGCTGCAAAGCCCGCTGGAAGTCGGCCCGCCGGCGGAGCCCAAGCCCCTGCCGCCACGGGGCAGCGGGCTGCGCCTGCGGCTCGAAGACGTCGGCTTTGGCTATCCCGGCGCAGAAGCGATGGTCATCGAGGATATCACCTTCGAGGTTGGCCCCGGCGAGGTGCTGGGCATCATCGGCGCGACGGGGTCGGGGAAATCGACCCTTCTCAACCTGATCGCGCGGCTCAACGATCCCGGCACCGGGCGGGTCACGCTGGGGGATGTGGACCTGCGGGAGATCGCGCAAGAGGATCTGTCGGCGCATATCGGCTATGTGCCGCAGAAGGCCTATCTTTTCTCGGGAACCGTTGCGGACACCCTGCGCCTCGGAAACTCCGAGGCGGACGAGGCCACGCTCTGGAAAGCGCTGGAGATCGCGCAAGCCGCCGATTTCGTCCGGGCCCTGCCCAAGGGGTTGGCGGCGCCAGTGGCACAGGGCGGCGCGAACTTTTCCGGCGGGCAGCGCCAGAGGCTCGCCATCGCGCGGGCGCTGGTCTGCGATGCCGATCTCTACCTGTTCGACGACAGCTTTTCGGCGCTTGACCAGACCACGGATCGCAAGCTGCGGGCTGCGCTCAGAGCGGCCGTCAGCCATGCGGCCACGGTGATCGTCAGTCAGCGGGTGGCGTCGATCCGGGATGCCGACCGGGTGCTGGTCATCGAGAAGGGACGCATGGTCGGTCTCGGGCCGCACGACACGCTGATGCAGGAATGCCCCGTCTACGCTGAAACCGTCCGCTCGCAGGCCCGGCCCGAGGAGGACGCAGCATG
>NZ_JBFHIA010000162.1:0-7441 GCF_041596715.1 Phaeovulum sp. | reverse complement strand
GCGACAAAGTGAAGCCTTGGCGCTATCATGTTCCGGCGTTTTCATGAATGATATGCCCGCGTCGGCCCGGCCCGCGCCAGAAACAGGAGGCGCCCGTGCAGCACCCACCACCGCAAGACAGCGAATCCGCCGCGCAGGCAGACCGCTTCAATCAGGCGCGCACGGCCAAGGCAATGACGCTGCTAGAGGACTACACCGAGATGATCGACGATCTGGTGCAGGCACATGGCGAAGCGCGCATCACCGAAATCGCGCAGCTGATGGGGGTTACGCACCCCACCGCGGCCAAGGCCGTAGCGCGGCTGAAGCGCGAAGGGCTGGCAGTCTCGCGCCCCTATCGCGGGGTTTTTCTGACCGAAGCGGGCAGCGCCATGGCGGCCAAGGTGCGGGCGCGGCACCGGATTGTTGTCGATGTGCTCTTGGCGCTTGGCGTACCCGCCGAGGCCGCCGAAACCGACGCCGAGGGCATGGAGCACCACGTTTCCGAGACCACATTGGCCGCCTTTGAAGCCTTTTTGCGCAGCAAAGGGCAGAGCAGGCCGTAACCCAGCCAAGGGTCACCGTCCGGCAGTGGCTTTGCCGCGCAACATGATTGCGCGGGCGGCCATAAATTGGTAACCGAACCTTACCAATTGCACCGAGGAGCGCGCCATGCCGACCATCACCTGCATCGAAGACCTCAAGCGCCTGCAACGCCATCGTGTGCCCCGGATGTTTTACGACTACTGCGAAAGCGGCAGCTATACCGAGCAGACCTTCCGCGAAAACACCTCGGATTTTGCGCAGATTCGCCTGCGCCAAAAGGTGGCTGTAGATATGTCGAACCGCAGCCTTGCGGGCAGCATGATCGGACAAGCCGTGACGATGCCGGTGGCGCTGGCCCCGGTCGGCTTTACCGGGATGCAAAGCGCCAATGGCGAGATCAAGGCGGCGCGCGCGGCTGAAGAGTTTGGCGTGCCCTTCACGCTATCGACAATGTCGATCAACTCGGTCGAACAGGTCGCCGCAGCAACGAAAAAGCCGTTCTGGTTTCAGCTTTATGTGATGCGAGATGAAGACTTCGTCGATGGCATGATCGCGCGGGCCAAGAAGGCGGGCTGTTCGGCGCTGGTGCTGACGCTGGATCTGCAAATCCTCGGGCAGCGGCACAAAGACCTCAAGAACGGGCTTTCTGCCCCGCCGAAGCTGACGCTTCGGACGATGCTGAACCTTGCTACCAAGGTGCGTTGGGGGCTGGGCATGTTGGGTGCGCAAAGCCGCACTTTTGGCAATATCGTGGGCCATGCGAAGGGCGTGGAAAACATGAGCTCGCTGAACGCATGGACGAACGAGCAGTTCGACCCAAGGCTTGATTGGTCCAAGATCGCCCGCATCCGCGACCAGTGGGGCGGCAAGCTGATTCTGAAAGGCATCCTCGACGCCGAAGACGCGCGCATTGCCGCCGATTTCGGGGCGGATGCAATCATCGTTTCCAACCACGGCGGGCGCCAGTTGGATGGCGCGCTTTCGGCCATCCGCAAGTTGCCCGAGATCGTGGCGGCGGTGGGCGACCGTATCGAAGTGCATATGGATAGCGGCATCCGCTCTGGGCAAGATGTGCTGAAGGCGCTCGCGCTTGGGGCCAAGGGCACTTTCATCGGCCGCGCCTATATCTACGGGCTGGGCGCGATGGGACAAGCGGGTGTGACCACAGCACTCGAGGTTATCCGCAAGGAACTGGACATCTCGCTGGCGCTGTGTGGCGAGCGCGACGTGACAGCGCTGCGGCGCGAAAACCTGCTGGTGCCAAAGGGCTTCTTTGACGCCTACGAGTAAGGCTCACCCCTTCGGCGCAAGCAAGCGCAGCGCGGCGCGGATCAGGCGGGGGGTGTCTACCGCTTCGGGGTTAGCAGAGGCTTCGGCCACAGCAGCAGCGGCGTCGGTGGCGGAATAGCCGAGGTTGGCAAGTGCCGACATCGCCTCGACCGTGGCCGAGGGCTGTGCCGATGCTGCGGGTTTGCGTGGGCTGGGTGTTGCCTCGATCACCTCATCGGCGGCAGAGAGATCGACGCTCAGCGCGCCGCCCATCGACATGACCGCAGGTGCCTTGCCTTTCAGCTCCAGCACCACGCGCTGCGCCAGTTTCGGCCCAACGCCGGGTGCTGCGCGCACGCTTGCCCAATCGCCCAATGCTATCGCGCGGCCCAGTGCATCCGGGCCAAGCGTGCCAAGAATCGACAGCGCCGCCTTGGCCCCAACGCCCTGCACCGAAATCAGCAGCCGGTGCCATTCCTTTTCCTGCAAGGTGGTAAAGCCGAACAGTTGCAACAGGTCTTCGCGCACCAAAAGCTCGGTATATAGTGCTGCAGCCTCGCCCACAGGGGGCAGTGCGGCGGCTGTGCGGCTGGATATGTGCACGATGTAGCCCACACCGCGCACATCAATCAGCACCTGATCAAGACCCCGATGCAGGATCACACCCGCGATGCGCCCGATCATGCCACGCCTCGCATCGCGCGCTGCATCCGACCCGCGCTTTGCAGATGGTGCGCGTGGCAAATGGCGATCGCCAGCGCGTCTGCGGCATCGGGCCCTGCCAGTTCGACGCCGGGAAGCTGAAAGCGCACCATATGCGCAACCTGCCCCTTGTCGGCGTGGCCCACGCCCACCACCGCCTTTTTCACGGCGTTCGGGGCGTATTCACCCACCGCCAGCCCCGCCTGCGCGGGCACCAGCAACGCGATACCGCGCGCCTGCCCCAGCTTCAGCGTGGCCACCGCATCCTTGTTGACAAAGGTCTGTTCAACCGCCGCGGCCTCGGGTGCATAGCGCGCCACCACCTCGCTTAGCGCCTTGTGCAGCGACAGCAAGCGCAGCGCCAGATCATCGCCTTCCGAGTGGATGATGCCGTTGGCGATGTGGCTGAGCCGCGATCCGGCCATCTCGATCACGCCCCAACCGAGGTTGCGAAGGCCCGGGTCTATTCCAATAACGCGCATACCGCCCTGCCCTGTTGCTTTTTTCACGCAGTAGCACGAAAAGCGAACATCGCAAAGCCTGAAGCGCGCTTCTGCGGCGCAGCAACGAAATTGTCTTTCTGTGTGGTTCGGCGCAATAAAGCGCTACTTTTCACCCATTGCCAGACACAATCTGCCGTGTTTTTTCGACCCTGTTCAGGCACTCTTAACTGCCTGCAAAGCCATGCAGAATTCGCATGGCGGGGCTGTCTGGCGCGCGCTTGCTTACCACTCCTGCCGGGACTATGTGCGCCTTCGAAGGGTAGATGCCCTTGAATTGAGCAGAATGTAAAAAGGAACTATCACCATGTCCGCCTTCGACACCAACCGCGCAATGATCCAGACCGGCCATATCGGCTTTGTCTCGCGCTTCTTCACCACGCTCGCCGTCTGGAACGACGCGCGCACCACCCGCAACGAACTTGCCAAACTGAGCGACCGTGAGCTTGATGATATTGGTCTGACCCGTGGCGACATCGACCGAGTGGCCGCGCGCCGCTAAGTCGAACCGCCTACCGCGGTTTGCACCGCCAAAAGGCCGCGCCGATGCAATCGGCGTGGCCTTTTTCTTTGGTGCGGCACATATCAGCGAAGATAGGGGCGAAGCTGCGCCGAAACCATCAGCGTCAAAGCATCAGCGCCAAGCACCCATGCCCCAACCTGTTCAACAGGCGTACCCGCGCGCAGCAGGTTCAGACGCTGGTTGTAGGTGTCAGCGCCAAGCTGCGCGTGCAGCCCGCCCTTGATTACCAGAAACGAGAGCAGAATGATTGCGAGCGGGCGCAACCAGACCATGCGGCGGCGGCGGCGGGGCCGTAGCGCGGCATAGGCCGACCGACCCAGCGTGCCCACGGCCTCAAACGCACCGCCAGCAAGGTTGATACGCTCAATGCGCTCAAGCCTCGTGTAGAAGTTTTGTAGGTTGTGATCGACCATGGCACCTTTTCAGTCACGGCGTTGTGGCGTGACGTTAAGGCAGTATGCCATAGATTGCGGCGATGCGACGCAGGAAGTTCGCTTACTGTTCTCGGGTCAGAACCAGTGTCGTCCAATCTGCGTATTCGTTTCTAGAGCGGCGGGCAAAGCCGTAAGAACGATAGGTTTCTTCCACCTCATCGCCTTGTTCATTGAGTATTCCCGAGAGAATCACCAGCCCGCCCGGACGCAGATTCGCCGCCATATCGGGGGCAAGTGCGATTAGCGGACCCTTGAGGATATTGGCAAAGACAAGGTCGAAAGGTGCCGCCCGGGCAAGTTCGGGGTGGCCGAACCCTGCCGCCTCTAGGCACAGCACGCGGTCGGCAAGCCCATTCGCCTCGGCGTTGGCGCGCGCGGTATCGACTGCCACCGGGTCGATATCCGATGCGATCACCCGCCCCGACCAGATTTTTGCCGCCGCCATCGCCAGCACCGCCGTGCCGCAACCGATATCGGCCACGTTCTCGGCACGCCAACCCTCGCGGTCGAGGGCGTCTAGCGCTGTGAGGCAGCCAAGAGTGGTGCCGTGGTGGCCGGTGCCAAAGGCCATTGCCGCCTCGATCAGCAGTGCCACAGCATCGGACGGCACCTTTTCGGCATCATGCGCGCCGTATACGAAAAAGCGCCCGGCAACCACGGGGCGCAGTTCGCGGCGCACATGCGCGACCCAATCGGTTTCGGGCAGTTCCGACACTGCGAAAGGCTCGGCACCGAAGGCTGCCGCAAGCAGCGCCAGAACCACCTCGTCGGGGCTTTCGGTGTAATAGGCACCAACCTCCCAACGCTCTGATCCATCCTCGATTTCACCCACGCCAACGCCGTAGGGTGCGGGATCAAGGTTTTCGAGCTGTTCGCCCAGCGCCTCGGCGGCTTCGCGGCTGGCAAGGGTGGTGAAGGCGGTGAAAGTGGGCATGGCGGCTCCTTGGCGGTCGGGCGCAGTAAGGGGCAATTGGGGCGCAGGTCAAGGGCAGCCGCGCCGCCCCTGCGCATGCGAAGCTATTTCGACAGCCTAACTTCAGGCCTTGAGGCCGATCGGGCAGGCCACGCCCGTGCCGCCAATGCCGCAATAGCCCCGCGGGTTCTTGGCCAGATATTGCTGGTGGTAATCTTCGGCAAAGTAGAACTGCGGCGCGGGCAGGATTTCTGTTGTGATGGCCCCGTATCCGGCGGCGGCAAGGCGCGGCGCATAGGCTGCGCGCGTGGCCGCGGCAGCCTCGGCCTGCGCGGCGTCATAGGTATAGATGCCCGAGCGGTATTGCGTGCCCTGATCGCCCCCCTGCCGCATGCCTTGCGTCGGATCATGGTTTTCCCAGAAAGTGGCAAGCAGTTCGGCGTAGCTGACCTTTGCCGGATCAAAGATCAGGCGCACCACTTCATTATGCCCGGTCATGCCGGTGCAGACCTCTTTGTAGGTCGGGTTTGGCGTCAACCCACCCGCATAGCCGACGGCGGTAAGCCACACCCCCGGCAACTGCCAGAAAATCCGCTCGACCCCCCAAAAGCAGCCCATCCCGAACATCGCCTGCGCCATTCCGGCAGGGGGTGGCGCATCAAGCGGCAGGCCGGAAAGGAAATGCGGCTCGGTTATCGGCATGGGCGCGCTGCGACCGGGCAGCGCTTCGGCGGCGTTGGGCAGGCGGTCGGGTCGGTGCATGGCGTCTCTCCCTTTGCGGCAAAGATAGGGGGCAAAGCCGAACTTACCAGTCAGAGCCGGGCGCTGAACACCGTCTCGTTACCCTTTTCAGGGTGGCGCGGAATCATCAGCGCCAGCAAAAACGAAACGCCCGCCATGCTGGCGGCCAGCAAGAACACCGCCGAAGGGTCGGTGACCCAAAGATAGCCGAGCGCGGCAGGCAGTGCGACGGCGGCAATGTGGTTGATGGTAAAGGCGACGGCCGCGGTAGGCGCGATGTCGGCAGGGTCTGCGATCTTCTGGAAATAGGTCTTCAGCGCGAAGGCCATCGCGAAAAAGAGATGGTCGGCCACATAAAGGCCCGCAGCGAACATCGGCCCCAGATCGAACTTGTAAAGCGCACCATACCCCAGAAACACCGAGGCAAGCCCGGTATATTCAATCATCAAAGCCCGCTTTTCACCAAAATGCGCAACTACGCGGCCCAAGAGCGGCGCCACCACGATATTGGCGGCGTAGTTGATAAGGAACAGCGAGGTCAGCGCCTGCACGTCAAAGCCAAAACGCTCGACCATCATGAAGGCGGCGAAGACCACGAAAATCTGCCGCCGCGCGCCAGCCATGAATTGCAGCGCATAGTAAAGCCAGTAGCGGCGGCGCATCAGCAGGCGCTTGATCTGCGGGTTGGGTGCTTCAAAGCGCGGAAACGCCAGCGCCGCGAATACCGCCATCAGCACGGTGCTGCACCCGGCAATGCCGAAAACCAGCTCGTAACTCAGATTGAACCGATGCCATGTGACCACCAGCAACCCGTACGCCAACAGCGACGCGCCCGACGAGATTGCCACGATCCGCCCTAACCGCCGCGGTGCTTCGGCCTTTGGGGTCCATTGCAGTTGCAGCGACTGGTTCACCGTTTCGAAATAGTGAAACCCGATCGACGACAGCAGCGTCAGCGTCAGCAGCCCCGCAAAGCTGGGGAAGGCTGCGGTCAGCGCGGTGGCCACCCCCAAAAGCACCAGCGCAGAAAGCGCCAACACCTGTTCGCGCATCAGCCAAAGCACGACGATCACCCCGATCGCCAGAAACCCCGGCACCTCGCGCACTGATTGCAACCAGCCGATCTCGCGGCCGGTAAAGGCGGCGCGCTCGATGACGAAATTGTTGATAAGCGCCGACCATGTGGCAAAGGAAATCGGCTGCGCCGCCGCCATCAGATATAGCAGCGCCTCTGGCCGCCGCCAGCGGGGCAGCGACATGGATTCTTCCAGCGTGATGGCGGTGCGGGCAAACAGCATGGGCGCTTTTGTGGCAGCGCGCCGCAACAAGCGAAAGGGGGTATTTACGCCAAGCCTGCGGAATTGCGAGATGAATGACGCGGCTGTAGCACCATTGCCTGCAAGGTGCCGCAAAAACCGCGCCCGCAACCTTAGCGAAAGTGCCACATGACCCGCAATCCCCTGCCGCCCATCTGGCGCGGCTTGTGGCAGGGGCGATGCCGTGGGTTCACGGCGGGCTACGGATGGCGGGCGAGGCGATGCGCGCCAATGCCCGCGCAGCATGGGCCGAGTTGGCCCGAGCCTAAAGAAAGCTCTGCGGGTCGATATCGACCGCCAGCCGCACCTGCGCGGGTGGCCTGATCTGCGCAAGCCATTCGGTCAGCGCGGCTTGCAAGGGGGCCGCGCGGTCGGCTTTGACCAGCAGACGCACCCGGTGCCGCCCCCGCACCCGCGCGATGGGCGCGGCGGCGGGGCCGTAAAGCTCTGCCCCGATCCGTTTCAACGGCGCAGAGCGGCGTGCAAGTTCGCTGGCAAAATCGAACACCTGCGCCAAG
>NZ_JBFHIA010000161.1:0-7449 GCF_041596715.1 Phaeovulum sp. | reverse complement strand
TCGCGGCGTGGCGCTGGCGGCACTGGCGCCCCGCGCCCGCCCTCTCCAAACACCTTTCCAAATCCTTAACGGCTCACAAATATGCTTTGTGAATCAATAGCCTGCCAACCTTATCACGCGTGTTACACCCGGAATGCAAAAGGCCGCGCCAGAACGGCGCGGCCTTGATACTGTCCCGGTATCGGTCAGGCGATCTTATTTGATCTTGCCTTCCTTGTATTCCACATGCTTGCGCACGACCGGGTCATATTTGTTCACGGCCATCTTTTCGGTCATGGTGCGGGCATTCTTCTTGGTCACATAGAAGTGCCCGGTGCCCGCCGTCGAGTTCAGACGGATCTTGATCGTCGTCGGCTTCGCCATTCTCAGTCTCCTAGAAGCGGGCGGCGGGGCGCCCACGAAATCCTTGAAGCCCGCCTTTTACTTGGCCGCCGGGCAGAGTCAACCGCGAAAGCCTCGCGGGGGTGCAAATTTCCGCCGAAACCGGGCGGGGCGGTGTAGGTGCGCGGATGGCCTGTAAGCCGGATCTTGTTCCGGGGGTTGCCCCCCTTCGATGACCATTCCTCTGCCCGCGCGGTTACCCACGCGATCTAGCCGCCAACCCGGGCCTCTCGGGTCGAAGTACCTTGCGGGCGGTCTCGGGTTGCCCCGACCAGCCCCCGCGCGAGGCCCCTATTCGGCGTTGCTCCCGGTGGGGCTTGCCATGCCGGTTCTGTTGCCAGTCCCGCGGTGGGCTCTTACCCCACCGTTTCACCCTTACCTGCGCGCCAGGCGGCAGGCGGTCTCTTCTCTGTGGCGCTTTCCCTCGGGTTGCCCCGGCCGGGCGTTACCCGGCACCGTGTCTTCATGGAGTCCGGACTTTCCTCGCGACGGGTTGCCCCGCCTCGCGGCCATCCGGCCATCCGCGCGGGGGTCGAGATAGCCCTGCCCCGGCTCCACGTCAACAAGGAAGGCGGGCCGCAGCCGCGCCTATTTCACCAGCCGGAAGCCGATCTTGCGGCTTGCCGCGGCTTCGCCGGGGCGCCGCTTCAACCAATCGCGCAAAAGATCGAAAAGCGCGGCGTGCACCTTCTCGACATCGGGGCATTCGGCACCGTCAAAGCGGCAGATCACCTCGCGGTCGCCGATGCTGACCGTCACCATATCGCCGTGGCGGTGGCAATGAATCGCGACCACCACGTTCTGCTTGGGCAGCACCTCGGGCCCGCGTTCCAGCAGCAGCCCCAGCCCAAAGCGAAAGCTGCCGTCGGTCACGTGAATCAGCGCATCATGCAGAAACGGAACTTCGTTGCCTTCGCTGTCGGGTTCGTCATCGTCCTCGACACGGTAAAATCCGAGGTATCGGATCACCTCGGATTCCGAGGTGAAGCTGTCGGGCATCCCAAGCCACTCGGGTAGACCGCCGACGATCAGCTCCGCCAGCCGCTCGTTTTCGCGGCAAAAGGCGTTTTCGGCATCCTTGTACGCGGCAAAGCCCGCGCGCAGTTCGTCATAGCGGCTCATTTGCGCCCCCTCGGTTACGGCGCGGACCAGTCTGCACCCGGCCGGGGCCAACCTTCAAGGTGCGGCGCGCACCGATTGGAACGGCGTCGGATCCCAGGTGCAGGCGAAACCGTCGCCATCAGGGTCGAGGTTGCCAAGGTCGCGCTCTGGCCCGCCCTTTTCAAGGAAGTCGGTCTGCGCAAGATCGGGCGAGGCGTATTTGGCGCAGGCGCGGTCATGATCGACGAACTTGAGCGCAATGCGGTTGTAAATCGCCTCACCCTTTCGGTTCGGCGCGGCCAGCGCGTAAGCGGCAAGGTTTGGCCCGCCCGCATCGGTGCGCTCGGGCAAAGGTTCTGCGGGCAGTTGCACATAGGCCGCGCGGTTTGCTGCAAGCCTTTCAGCGTCTGACTGGATCGTTTCGCGCTCGGCCACCGCCTCGAAGTTTTGCTCGTCCGAAATGAGGGCGTGCCCGGCGACAGCCTCATCAGCAGTCGGCGTGGAGGTTGCCGTGGCAGGCTCCAACGTAAGCGCAGCACCCATCGGGTTCAACGGCTCGCCCGTGACCACAGGCGCGCTGGTTGTGGGCAGCACCGCAGCTGCCGTGGGCGGTGTTACCGCCTGCGGCATCGGCTGGGTGCCCTGAAGCACCGCTTCACGCTGGGCCAGATAGGCGTTGTAATCACCAAAGCCCACGCCCGCCGCGCGATCGGGCACCTCGTTCGCGCAAGCGCCAAGTGACAGCACCGCCGCCAGCCCAATCGCCGCCTTGCCCCGAGATCCGCTCATGTTCGCCCTCCGATCGTTCCGGGCGCCCCTTACCACCATTTCGCCGGTTTGCCCGAAAAACTTGCGGCGCGCTCCAGCACATAGGCGTGATTCAGCAGATCACCCTCGGCCCAAGGCCGCCCGATCAGTTGCAGCCCCAGCGGCAGGCCCTTTGCGTCATAGCCCGTGGGCACAGCGATGCCCGGCAGACCGGCCAGATTGACCGTCACCGTGAACACGTCGTTGAGATACATCTCGACCGGCGAGGCATCGGCCATTTCGCCAAGGCCAAAGGCGGCCGACGGCGTGGCGGGGGTCAGGATCGCGTCGATCCCGGCGGCAAACACCTGCTCGAAGTCGCGCTTGATGAGGGCGCGCACCTTGCGGGCGCGGTTGTAATAGGCGTCATAAAAGCCCGCGCTCAGCACATAAGTGCCGATCATGATGCGTCGCTGCACCTCAGCACCGAAACCTTCAGCGCGGGTTTTTTCGTACATCTCGGTGATGCCGTCGCCTGCGGCGAGCTTCGCCCGGTGCCCATAGCGCACCCCGTCATAGCGCGCGAGGTTCGATGACGCCTCGGCGGGGGCCACAACGTAATAGGCGGGCAGTGCGTATTTGGTGTGCGGCAAGCTGATGTCGACGATCTCGGCACCCGCATCGCGCATCATCGCCGCGCCATCAGCCCAAAGCCGCTCGATCTCGGCAGGCATACCGTCCATGCGGTATTCCTTGGGGATGCCGATCTTCTTGCCACGGATGTCGCCGGTCAGCATCGCCTCGAAATCCGGCACCGCCAGATCAGCCGAGGTGCTGTCTTTCGGGTCATGGCTGGCCATGGTGCCCAACATGATCGCCGCATCGCGCACGGTCTTGGTCATCGGCCCGGCCTGATCTAGGCTCGAGGCAAAGGCCACCACGCCCCAGCGGCTGACGCGGCCATAGGTGGGCTTGATGCCGACGATGCCGGTAAAGGCGGCGGGTTGGCGGATCGAGCCGCCGGTATCGGTGCCGGTGGCCCCAAGGCAAAGATCCGCCGCGACCGCCGATGCCGAACCACCCGACGAGCCGCCGGGGGTAAGCGGCGTTGTGTCATTGCCGCGTCGCCACGGGTTCACGACGTTGCCGTAGCACGAGGTTTCGTTGCTGGAGCCCATGGCGAACTCGTCCATGTTCAGCTTGCCCAGCATCACCGCACCCGCATCCCAAAGGTTTTGCGTCACGGTCGATTCGTATTCGGGCTTGAACCCCTTGAGGATGTTCGAGGCGGCCTGGCTTGGCACGCCCTTGGTGCAGAACAGATCCTTGATACCCAGCGGAATACCGCAGAGCGCGGGCGCATCGCCCGCCGCCAGGCGTGCATCGGCAGCGCGCGCCTGCTCTTGGGCGATCTCGGGCGTCTGGTGGACAAAGGCGTTCAACGCGCCAGCGCCTTCGATGGCAGTCAGGCAGGCCTCAGTCAACTCGACCGAGGTGATCTCGCCTGCGCGCAACGCGTCGCGGGCGGCGGAAATCGTAAGGGTGTTGAGCGCGCTCATTCGACCACCTTCGGCACGGCAAAGAAACCTTCGCGCGCATCGGGCGCGTTTTTCAGGACGCTGGCCTGAATGTTCCCGTCGGTCACGACATCAGCGCGGCGCTTCAGCCGCATCGGCGTGACCGAAGTCATCGGTTCGATGCCCGTTACATCGACCTCGTTCAGTTGCTCCATGAAGCTGAGAATGCCCGAAAGCTGTTCGGCCAATGCAGGCAGGCGGGTTTCAGGCACCGCAATGCGCGCCAGATGCGCGACCTTGCGGGCGGTGTCGATGTCGATGGCCATGGGGCGGGCTCCGTCAATTGGCTGGAGCGGGTTTAACGGCGCGGGCCGCGCCCTGCAAGCCCGCGCCGCCCCTTTGGTGCCCATAAGCAAAGCCACCTTGGCCAAGCGCAGCCCGGTTCAGGCGGTCAAAATCTGCTCGGCGTGGTATCCTTAACCATCAGGCCAATTCTGCCCGCAACTGAAGGAGCGCACGATGCACATCACATGGCTGGGTCATTCAAGCTTTCGTATCGAGATCGCAGAAGCGGTGCTGCTGATCGACCCATGGCTCGGCGACAACCCTATGTTCCCCGCCGCGCGCCGCGCCGAGGCAATCGACGGGGCCACGCATATCCTGATCACCCACGGGCACGGCGACCACATCGGCGACGCGGTGGCAATCGCCAAGGAAAAGAACATTCCCATCGCCGGCACCTACGACCTGATCAACTGGTGGGCCGAACGCGAAGGCATCACCGGCATCGGCTTCAACAAGGGCGGCACCATCACCGCGGGCAGCGCCGCGGTGACGATGGTGAACGCCTGCCATTCCTCATCGATCGCAAGCGCGGCAGGCCCGATCTATGCGGGGCGCGAGGCGGGCTACATGATCGCGGGCGAGGGCCACACGATCTATGTATCGGGCGATACCGACATCATGGCCGATATGGAGTGGATGGGTGAATACCATGCCCCCGATATCGGTATTCTGGCCTGCGGCGGTCATTACACCATGGACATGGCGCGCGCCGCCTACGCCGCGCGCAAGTATTTCGCGTTTCGCACCGTCATCCCCTGCCACTACCGCACATTTCCGATTCTCGCGCAAAACGCCGAGGCGCTGCGCGCGGGTCTGCCACCGGGAGTAAGCCTGATCGAGCCCGAGGTATTGGTGCCGATCACGCTTTGAAAACTGCTTCAGGCCAAATATCCCCCGCGGAGCGCGCCTTGCGGGCCGAAAAAGCCTCCGGCGGGGATATTTGGCCTGAAGCAGATGATCTAGCGCCGCGCCGCGAAGAAGTCGCGCAGCAGGTCTTCCGCGGCTGCGGCGGATATGCCGTCATAGACCTCGGGCACGTGGTGGCATTGAGGGTGGGCAAAGACCCGCGCGCCATTCGCGACGCCGCCCGATTTCGGATCGGCCGCGCCATAGTAGAGCCGCGCGATCCGCGCGAAAGAAAGCGCCGCGGCGCACATCGGGCAGGGTTCTAGCGTCACATAGAGGTCATGGCCCGGCAACCTCTCGGACCCTGCGGCGGCGCAGGCGGCGCGGAGCGCCAGAATCTCGGCATGTGCGGTTGGATCGGCGCGTTCACGTGTGCGGTTGCCTTCGGCGGCAATCACCCGCCCGTCGGGTGAAACCACCACTGCACCCACCGGCACCTCGCCGCGCGCGCCTGCGGCGCGGGCTTGGGCGAGGGCGTCTTCCATGTAGCTGCGAAACCGATCCATGGCGCTTCTTTGCCTATCGCCCGGCCTTTGTGCAATGCGCTTTCCCTTTGCCGCGACTGGCTCTATGTAGCAGGCTTTGCTGCCGCCCGCCACCTGAGGAGCTGCCCGATGCCCGCCGAAAAGCCCGCCCCCGAGACCTCGAGCCTTGAGCGTATTGCCAAGGTGATGGCGCGTGCAGGCATCGCGTCGCGCCGCGATGCGGAGAAGATGATCCTCGAGGGGCGCGTTGCGGTGAACGGCACCGTGATCAAAAGCCCCGCGCTTGACGTCGCCCCTTCCGACCGGGTGACGCTTGACGGCAAGCCGATCGATGCGCCGCAAGAAACGCGGCTCTGGCTCTATTACAAACCGCTGGGACTCGTAACCAGCGAGAAGGATGAAAAGGGCCGCCAGACGGTGTTCGACACGATGCCGGCAGAGATGCCGCGGGTGATGAGCGTCGGGCGGCTTGACCTCAATTCCGAAGGGCTTTTGCTGTTGACCAATGACGGCGGTTTGAAGCGGCGGCTGGAGCTGCCCGAGACCGGCTGGCTGCGCAAATATCGCGCGCGGGTCAATGGGCGGCCGGACGATTCGACTTTCGATCCGCTGCGGCGGGGCATCACCATCGACGGCGAAGAGTTTCTGCCGATGGAAATCGGCCTCGACCGGCAGCAAGGTGCCAACGCATGGCTGACCGTGGGTATCCGCGAGGGGCGCAACCGCGAGATCCGCCGCGCGATGGAGGCGATCAAGCTGACCGTGAACCGGCTGATACGGGTGTCTTACGGGCCATTCCGGCTGAATGACATGCAGCCCGGCGATGTGGTCGAGGTCAAGCGCAAGATCATGCGCGAGCAGTTGGGCGAGCGGCTTTTGACGGGCGATGAATCGGCGCCCGATAAACCGCTCCGCCGCCCGCGCGAGCCGGTTGAAAGCAGCGAAAAGCGCCCGTATCTGCGCAAGTCGCCAGATGGCAGGCCCGCCGATGCTGGTGCCGATGACGCACCGCGCAAGCCGCGCGCGCGCGCCGCGGGCTTCAAATCGCACGCGGCTGGCGCAGACAGCAGTGACCCGGCCCGCAAAGCCTATACCCCCCGCGAAGGTGGCGAACGCAAGCCCTACGCGCCACGCGAAGGTGGCGAGCGGAAACCTTACGCACCGCGCGAGGATGGTGAGCGCAAGCCCTACACCCCGCGTGAAGGTGGCGAGCGGAAACCCTACGCGCCACGCGAGGGTGGCGAGCGGAAACCTTACGCACCCCGCGAAGGTGGCGAGCGCAAGCCCTATGCTCCGCGCGAGGGTGGTGAGCGCAAGCCCTATGCACCGCGCGAAGGGGGCGAGCGGAAGCCCTACACGCCGCGCGAAGGTGGCGAGCGCAAGCCCTATGCACCGCGCGAGGGTGGCGAGCGGAAACCTTACGCACCGCGTGAAGGTGGCGAGCGCAAGCCCTATGCGCCCAAGGGTGCCGCTGCGGACAAGAAACCTTACGGCGCGCGCAGCGAAGGCGGCGAGCGTAAGAGCTTTGGCGGCAAGCCGCGCGGTGCGCCCGGGAAAGCGCCCTTTGGCGGCGCTTCGACTGCGGGCCGCGGCCCGGCCAAGCCGCGCGCGGCGGGGTCGAAATCGCATGGTGGTGGGGCTGCTGGCGGCGGGCGCGCCTCTGGCTTCAAGTCGCACAGTGGCGCGCCGGGCGGTAAGCCGCCAGCGGGCCGGGGCGGCCCGAAACCCGGTCGCAAGCCCGGACCGCGCGACAAAAGCTGAGCAGTGAAAGCGGGCTGCGGCGCGCCATAGCGCAGAGTTACCCAGCCTAGCCGCCCTCGCGCCCGGATTGCCGCGCGGCACAATTTGCTGCGGGGTAATTGCTGCGGATCGGAAACAGGCATCCGACTGTCGTACCCGACGGAAATGGTTGAATTGCTGGCAACATGGCCCCGCCGCGCCTATAACAAGGGGGCCGGGTATCTTCC
>NZ_JBFHIA010000160.1:0-7476 GCF_041596715.1 Phaeovulum sp. | reverse complement strand
AGCACCGGGCCAAAGATTTCGCGCCCCAGATCCGCGATGCCCCGCACACGGATCACGGTGGGGGCAATGAAATGGCCACCTTCGGGGCGCGGTAGTTCCTTCAGCAGCCGCTCCTCGGCCTCGGCCTGCCCGATATGCGCGCCGATTGTCTCTTCGGCCTCGGCGTCGATCACCGGGCCGATATCCGTGGCAAGATGCCAAGGGTCGCCGACCCGCAATTCATCCATCGCGCCAAACAGCATTTCGGTAAACGCCGGGGCGATGTCGTGCTGCACATAAAGACAGCGGAGTGCCGAGCAGCGCTGCCCCGCCGATTGGAACGCCGAGGCCAGCACATCGCGCACCGCCTGTTCGGGCAGCGCGGTGCTATCCACGATCATCGCGTTAAGGCCGCCGGTTTCCGCGATCAGCGGCGCATCGGGGGCAAGGTTGGCAGCCATCGCGCGGCGGATCGCCTGCGCGGTATCGGTTGATCCTGTAAACGCCACGCCCGCAACGCGCGGGTCCGAGGTCAGCGCGCGGCCCACGCTTGGGCCATCGCCGGGCAGCAATTGCAGCGCGCTGGCGGGCACCCCCGCACGGTGCAACAGCCGCACGGCATGGGCGGCGATCAGCGGCGTTTGCTCGGCGGGCTTGGCCAGTACCGCGTTGCCTGCGGCAAGGGCTGCTGCGATCTGCCCGGTAAAGATTGCCAGCGGAAAGTTCCACGGGCTGATGCAGGTGAAAACGCCAAGCGCCGGGCGGTTCAGCGCGGCCGCCTCAAGCGCGTAATAGCGCAGAAAATCGGTTGCCTCGCGCAACTCTCCCACCGCATCGGGCAGGGTCTTGCCAGCCTCGCGCGCCAAAAGCGCGAAGATCGGGCCGAAATCGGCCTCGAACATGTCAGCGGCGCGGTTAAGCACAAGCGCGCGTTCGGCAACTGGTGTGTCCCAAGTTTGCGCGGCGGCAAGGGCGGTGGCGACATCGGTGGCGGTGGCCGCGCGCACCTCGCCCACCTTGGCCCCGGTGGCGGGGTTGAGCACGGCCTGCGGCGCGCCGCCTTCAACCGGGCCCGCAAGCATTGGCGCGGCAACCGCAAGGCCCTTGGTCGCGCGTGCGGCATTTATGGCCGCAAGCGTGCCGGCATCGGTCAGATCGAAGCCACGACTGTTGGCGCGGGCGGGTGCGAACAACTGCGGCGCGCGCGGCAAGCGCGGGTTGACGGGATCGGCCAGCGCCTCAAGCGCTGTCAACGGGCAGGCGGCGACCACTTCTGGCGGCACCTCTTCGTTGACGATCTGGTTGACGAAACTCGAATTGGCGCCGTTTTCCAGCAACCGTCGCACCAGATAGGCCAGCAGGTCGCGGTGCGCGCCGACTGGCGCGTAGATGCGGCAGCGCGCGCCTGCGCCTTTCAGCGCGATGTCATGCAGCTTCTGACCCATGCCATACAGGCGCTGAAACTCGAATGCGCGCCCCTCGGCCATCTCCAGCACGGCGGCCACGGTATGGGCATTATGCGTGGCGAATTGCGGATAAATGCGGTCGCTCATGCCAAAAAGGCGGCGGGCCAGCGCTATGTAGCTGACATCCGTGCCAAGTTTGCGGGTGAACACAGGGAAATCGGAAAGCCCCAGAACCTGCGCGCGCTTCACCTCGGCGTCCCAATACGCGCCCTTGACGAGGCGCACCATCAGGCGGCGGTCAAGCCGCTCTGCGGTGGCGTAAAGCCAGTCGATCACCAACCCCGCGCGGCGACCATAGGCTTGCACGACCACGCTGAATCCGTCCCATCCCTTCAGGTCCGGGTCGGCCAGCACCGCCTCGATCACGCGCAGCGAAAGCGCCAGCCGATCGGCCTCTTCGGCGTCTATGGCAAAGTTCATCCCGGCCTTGGCGGCGGCGCGTGCAAGGCTTTTGACCACCGGCACCAACTCGGCCATCACCCGCGCTTCCTGGGCGACTTCGTAACGCGGATGCAGCGCCGAAAGCTTGACCGAAATGCCGGGGTTGGTGCGCGGATCACGCGTTTTGCATGATTTGGCAATGGCGGCGATCGCTTTGGCGTAGCTGTCTGCATATCGATCTGCGTCATGTCCGGTGCGGGCGGCCTCTCCCAGCATGTCGTAGCTGAAACTATAGCCCTCGGCCTCGCGCGTCTCGGCGCGCTTCATCGCCGCGCCGATGGTTTCACCCAACACGAACTGGCGACCCATTTCCTTCATGGCACGGCCCACCGCAAGGCGGATGACGGGTTCGCCCAGCCTGCGCACGGCGTTGCGCAACTGGCCAACAACGCCCGGCTCTTTGTCTTCCAACACCTTGCCGGTCAGCAGCAGACCCCAAGTCGAGGCGTTCACCAACGATGAGGACGACCGCCCAAGATGTTTGCCCCAATCCGAAGGGGCGATCTTGTCTTCGATCAGACGGTCCATGGTGTCTGTGTCGGGCACCCGCAGCAGGGCCTCGGCCAGACACATCAGCGCCACGCCTTCCTCTGTGCTCAACCCGTATTCGGCCAGAAACACTTCCATCAGGCCGGGGCGCACGTCGGCGCGGATCTGGCGCACCAGTGCTGCGGCGGCCTCGGCTATGTGGCGGCGCGCAGCCGGGTCAAGCGCCGCCTCGGCAAGCAGTTCGCGCAGCAGAGGTGCTTCAGGGGTAAGGCTTTCTGTTTCGATGCGGTGCATCAGCGTGGACAGGCGGTTCATCAAAAGCTCCCTTGCGTTGGGGCCATGATAGCGGCAATCTGCAAGCCATTCGGCCCGATCTTTTGCAATCAGCAGCCAAAACGACCAAAGAAATGCCAATACACATGCCAAAAGGACCGGTAGAGCTAGACCGTTTCGACGCAGCGATCATTGCCGCGCTCGCCGCCGATGGCCGCATCACCGCCACCGCACTTGCCCGCCGGGTGGGGCTGACGAAATCGCCGGTGCAGGCGCGTGTGCGGCGGTTGGAAGAGGCGGGGGTGATTGCAGGCTACCGCGCCATTCTCAACCCGATCCGCATGGGGCTGGCGCATGTGGCCTTTGTCGAGGTGCGCCTGTCCGACACCCGCGAGGGCGCGCTGCAAGCGTTCAACCGTGCGGTGCGCGCGGTGCCCGAGATCGAGGAATGTCATATGATCGCGGGCGGGTTCGACTATCTGCTGAAGGTGCGCACCACCGATATTACCGAGTATCGCCGGGTGATGGCCGAGCGCATCTCGACGCTGCCACACGTGGCGGCAACCTCGACCTATGTGGCGATGGAGGCGGTGAAAGAGGCCGGACCTATCGCGCCGCGGTAATCACCACCGC
Organism: Phaeovulum sp.; assembly: GCF_041596715.1. Classification (GTDB taxonomy): domain Bacteria; phylum Pseudomonadota; class Alphaproteobacteria; order Rhodobacterales; family Rhodobacteraceae; genus UBA6213. Next base: position 4,195 of record NZ_JBFHIA010000160.1, on the reverse strand, counting down.
GCCATTTGCAAGCAACTCGATCCCGCCAGCGGCCTCGCGCACGCTATCGACCTTGCCAAGCAAGTCATTGAAGGCAAACTCATATTTGAAAAAATCGAAGTCGCAGAGCATCTTGGTGGTGGTCAGCCCGCCCAGCATAAGCTTTTCACCCGAGGCAGAAATCGGCCGCGACCACGTGTTGCAAATCACCTTGCCGCCAACACTGTCGGCCGCTGCGCGCGATAGGGTAATTTCCGCGCCGCTTGGCACAGCTTCACCTGCAATGGCGACCACCCGCCACTGGCCGCCGATCGGCAGCGCGGCAAAGGGATCAGCTGCGGCAGGCATGGCAAACGCAAGACTCGCCATGAGAAAAAGAGGTAAGCGGTGCACTTCGGTCTCCGGTCAGGTTTGGTGCAGTATGCGCCTGTGGGCGTTGCGGCGAAAGCTAGAAAGTCGGCGGTGTGTTCACCCAGATCAGAACAGTTTCCCCATCGGCGGCATTGACCCATGCGTGGCTTCGGCGGCTTTCGAAATAGACCGAGTCGCCCGCGCCCAGATCGTGGCATTCAACGCCGTCGAGCGTCAGGCGCAGCCGCCCGGTCAGAACGTGAATGAACTCTTCACCCTCGTGGCCATACCCGCCCTCGCTAGCCGCGCCCGGTGCCAGCACGAAGCGGTGGCAATCCATCTGCCGTCGCCCCTCTGCCAGAACTTCGACCCGAAGCCCCGGCACTGGCATCGGCCAAATCCTCGCCGACCCCGCCCGCACCACCGCGCCGCCCGGCTGGTCTTGCCCGGAAAGCGCGGAAACCGTGGTGCCGAGGTGGCGCGCAAGGTCGGCCAAGGTCTTGAACGAAACCCCGGCACCGGTGCGTTCCAGCGTTGAAAGCGCCGAGGCAGAAATACCCAAGGCAGAGGCTGTCTGTTCCAACCGCTCGCCACGCGCTACGCGCAAGGCACGAAGCCGCGCGCCCAGCGGTTCTGCGGTGGGTGCGGTGGTCTCGGGCTCTGCCTCGGCCAGCGCCACACGGATCGCGGCCGGGTTCAGCCCCGCCTCGCGGCGCAGCCATGCGATGCGGCAGGCACGCGCCACATCGGCCGAAGAATAGAGCCGCTGGCCCGACGCGCGGCGTGCGGGCGCAAGTAACCCCTGCGCCTCCCACAGCCGCAGCGTCGAGGGGGAAACCCCCGCCGCTCGTGCCGCATCGGCAACCCGAAACGGGATTTCGTCGCTCATTTCTTTGGCCTCGCCAGAAAACGGCATCTCATAGTCGGGTACATACTATCGCAGGTGAAAAAAATCTTGCAGAAAAAATGCAAAGACCGAATCGGGAGAATACGATGACCAGCTTGACCGACCGCAAGACCGCCGCCATCGCCAAAGGCGTCGGCATGACCACGCAGATCTACGCTGACCGCGCCGAAAACGCCGAGATCTGGGATAAAGAGGGTAACCGCTACATCGACTTTGCGGCGGGCATCGCGGTGGTGAACACCGGCCACCGCCATCCGCGCGTGATCGAGGCGGTCAAGGCGCAGCTCGACCGCTTCACCCATACCTGCCATCAGGTCGTGCCCTACGAAAACTATGTGGAACTGGCCGAGCGGTTGAATGGCTTGCTGCCGGGCGATTTCGCCAAAAAGACCATCTTCGCCACCACCGGTGCCGAGGCGGTTGAAAACGCGGTCAAGATCGCGCGGCACTACACCGGGCGCAGCGCCATCGTGGCCTTTGCGGGCGGTTTTCATGGCCGCACCTTCATGGGAATGGCGCTGACCGGAAAGGTGCAGCCCTACAAGGCCGGGTTCGGGCCGATGATGGGCGATGTGTGGCACCTGCCATTTCCGATCGAAATGCACGGCACCAGCACCGCTGACGCGCTGGCCGCACTCGATCGGCTGTTCAAGGCCGATCTGGAACCCACCCGCGTTGCTGCGATCATCGTGGAACCGGTGCAGGGCGAGGGCGGGTTTTACGAGGCGCCGGCGGGCTTCATGGCTGCGCTGCGCAAGGTTTGCGATGCCCACGGCATCGTGTTGATCGCCGACGAGGTGCAGACCGGTTTTGCCCGCACCGGCAAGATGTTCGCGATGCAGCACCACGACGTTGCGGCCGATATCACCTGCATGGCCAAGGGGCTGGGTGGCGGCTTTCCAATCTCGGCGGTGACGGGCCGCGCCGAGATCATGGATAGCCCCAACCCCGGCGGTCTTGGCGGCACCTACGCGGGCAACCCGTTGGGCGTGGCTGCGGCCCATGCGGTGCTTGACGTGATCGAGGACGAACAGCTTTGCGACCGCGCCACGCGGCTTGGGCAGCGGCTGAAGCAGCGGTTGGCGGGTATGCGTGAGACGGTTCCGGAGATTGCCGATATTCGCGGCCCCGGCTTCATGAACGCGGTCGAGTTCAACGTGGCGGGCAAAGCCGAACCCAACCCCGCCTTTACCAACCGGGTGCGGGAAGAGGCGCTGAAGCGCGGCTTGATCCTGCTGACCTGCGGCGTTTATGGCAACGTTATCCGGTTCCTCGCGCCGCTGACGATTCCCGACGCGGTGTTTGACGAGGCGCTCGACATCATCGAAGCGTCGATGATTGCCGCGCGGGGCTGACACCCGTGGATGAGACGGACCAACGCCTGATCGCGGCGCTTCGCCGCGACGGGCGCGCCTCGCTTTCCGATCTTGCGGCGGCGCTGGGCGTGGCGCGCGCCACGGCGCGGGCGCGGATTGAACGGCTGGTCGCGCGGGGCGAGATTTCCGGCTTTACGGTGCTGACGCGCACCGATGTGACGGCCGCGCCGGTGCGTGGGCTGATGATGTTGGGGATCGAGGGGCGCGGCACCGACCGGATCATTGCGCGATTGATGGGGCTTTCGGCGGTGCAGGCGGTACATTCCACGAATGGAAAATGGGATCTGATCGTCGAAATCGGCACCCAGACGCTGGCGCAGCTTGACGATGTTCTGTCGCAGATCCGCCGCCTTGAAGGCGTGGCCACATCGGAAACCAACCTGATGCTGACCACGCGCCGCCCCGGTGCCAAGCTGTGAGCGGCGGGGCTTATCACGCGTGTTAAGCTGCCTAAGCGCTTGTAAAACATAACATAAAGTAAGCGCGTTAAGCATTCGTCAAGCATTTCGACGCCGAAACTTGGGGCTGGCCACGCAGGCTGGCCCCTTAATCTGCGCGCATCAACATGCCGTAAAGATCGCGCGGATCGTCCGGGTCTGCGATCATGTCGAGGTCGTCATATAGCGCGGTGCCTTGCAGCTTGCTCAGCACATAGCGAAGTGCCGCGAAATCTTCGATCGCAAAGCCCACACCGTCAAACAGCGTGACTTCGGCGGTGTTCCGCCGCCCCGCGGCCTGCCCGGTGATGACCTGCCAAAGCTCGGTCACGGGAAAATCGGCGGGCATCTGCTGAATCTCGCCTTCAACGCGGGTCTGTTCGGGGTATTCGACAAATACCGAGGCGCGCGACAGGATGCCGGGGGCCAGTTCGGTCTTGCCCGGGCAGTCGCCGCCGATCGCGTTCAGATGCACCCCGGCACCCACCATATTGTCGGTCAGTATCGTCGCATATTGTTTGTCGGCGGTGCAGGTGGTGATGATCTGCGCGCCTTCGATAGCGGCCTCGGCAGAGCTGCATGGCACGACGCGCAGCCCGGTTCGGGCCAGATTGGCCGCGCATTTTTCGGTGGCGGCTGGATCTATATCGTAAAGGCGCACTTCGTTGATGCCGCAAACCGCGCGGAAGGCCAGCGCCTGAAACTCGGATTGTGCGCCATTGCCGATCAGCGCCATGACCTGCGCGCCCTTGGGGGCAAGCCATTTGGCCGCCATTGCCGAAGTGGCGGCAGTGCGCAGCGCGGTGAGCAGGGTCATTTCGCTGAGCAGTAGCGGATAGCCTGTGCTGACCTCGGCCAATAGCCCGAAGGCGGTAACGGTTTGCAGCCCCTCGTGCGTGTTCTTGGGATGGCCGTTGACGTATTTGAACCCGTAGGTTTCACCATCTGAAGTGGGCATCAGTTCGATCACGCCCACCGCGCTGTGCGAGGCTACGCGCGGGGTTTTGTCGAACTTTGGCCAGCGGCGAAAATCGGCTTCGATTTCGGCTGCAAGTTCAAGCAGCATTCGCTCTAGCCCGATGTGGTGAACAAGCCGCATCATATTTGCGACCGAGACGAAGGGAACCAGAGCCAGTTGCGAAGGT
>NZ_JBFHIA010000159.1:0-7552 GCF_041596715.1 Phaeovulum sp. | reverse complement strand
TATGGGCGTGTCTTCAGCGCAAGCCTTCACAAAACCGCTTGATGCGCGCGCAGGCCTCAATCAAGGCCGTGTCGGAAGTAGCGTAACTGATGCGGAAGTTTGGTGAAAGCCCGAAGGCCGCGCCAAAAACCACTGCCACGCCAGTCTCTTCCAGCAGCGCTGCCGCGAAAGCCTCGTCATCCGTAATCTGCGCGCCTTCCGCCGAGGTTTTGCCGATGCAGCCTGCGACCGAAGGGTAGACGTAGAACGCGCCCTCTGGCACCGGGCAGACGATGCCGGGGCAGCTGTTCAGCGCCGCCACAACCAGATCGCGCCGCCGCTCGAACGCCGCGCGGGAGGTGGCGATGTAATCTTGCGGCCCGTTCAGCGCCTCGAGCGCCGCGTATTGGCTGATCGAGCAGGGGTTAGAGGTTGACTGGCTTTGCACCTTGGCGATTGCCTTGATCAGCACCTCTGGCCCCGCCGCGTATCCGATCCGCCAGCCGGTCATCGCATAGGCTTTGGAAACGCCGTTGCAGGTCAGCGTGCGGTCATAAAGCCCCGGCTCCACTTGCGCGGGGGTTGCGAACTTGAAATCGCCGAAGGCGAGATGTTCATACATGTCGTCAGACATCACCCAGACATGGGGGTGGCGCATCAGCACATCGGTCAACTGCTTCAGTTCCGCCGCCGAGTAGCCGGCGCCAGTGGGGTTCGATGGAGAGTTGAAGATCATCCATTTGGTGCGCGGCGTGATCGCGGCCTCAAGCTGCTCGGCGGTGATCTTGTAGCCGGTCTGCATCGGCCCTTCGACAAAAACCGGTGTGCCGCCGGCCAGCAGCACCATGTCGGGGTAGCTGACCCAATAGGGCGCGGGAATGATCACCTCGTCGCCGGGGTTAAGCGTGGCCACCAATGCGTTGTACAAAACCTGCTTGCCGCCAGAGCCCACAGTGACCTGCGCGGGGGTATAGCTCAGCCCGTTCTCGCGCTTGAATTTTGCGACTATTGCTGCTTTAAGCTCGGGAATACCGTCAACGGCGGTGTATTTTGTGCGACCCTCGTCGATTGCGCGCTTTGCAGCTGTCTTGATGTTTTCGGGCGTGTCGAAATCCGGCTCACCAGCGCCAAGCCCGATGATATCGCGGCCCGCCGCCGCCAATTCGCGGGCCTTGTTGGTAACGGCAATCGTGGGCGAGGGCTTCACACGCGCCAGTGTGTCGGACAAGAAGGCCATTTCGGGGAGCTCCGGTTTCGTATCTGCCGGAGCCATGTCTTAGGCGCGGCGGCGACGCCGTTCAAGCAGGAAAGGATAACCGATGGACGCGGAAAGCCCGGAAGAATGGTTCAGTTCAGATGTTGCGACCATGGGTGACAGGTTGGCTGCGGCACGTGATACCGCTGGCCTTACGCAAAAGGCGCTCGCCTCGCGTCTGGGCATCAAGCTCAGCACGGTGCAGGCTTGGGAGGAAGACCGTTCCGAGCCGCGCTCGAACCGCTTGCAGATGCTGGCCGGTATGTTGAACGTATCGCTGATGTGGCTGCTGACCGGGCAGGGCGACGGGCTGACCGGGCCGCAAACGGGCAAGCCGAACGGTGCTGCGGCTGACAACCCGCTGTTGCAGTCCCTGCGTGAAATCCGCCATTGTGTCGCCGATCTCGACGCGAGGCTGAGTCGGCTCGAGGCGGCACTGACCGGAACGGAAGGAAAAAGCGATGAGCGAAGCGCATGAAGCGCGTCTGAAGCGTATGGCGATGCGCAGCTGGCGGCGGGGCATCAAGGAAATGGACCTGATTTTCGGGCCCTGGGCCGACGCAAACCTTGCATCGCTTGACGCAGCATCGCTCGATCTGTTCGACGCGCTTCTGGCCGAGAACGATCAGGACATTTATCCTTGGATCACCACCGCCACCGTTACCCCGCCGCGTTACGCGGCGATGATCGACGAGATTCGCGCCTTTGCGCTGGAGCGTATCGAGGCGCGCTGAAACTGTTGCATTTGATCCGATTTCGCGCGGCTTAACCGAACTTTGGGGGTTTTGCCGCAGCTTCGCCCTTGGGCAGCGAAAGACGGAGTAAATGATGACAATGCAGACCCCAGTGATGGATGCCCGGAGTCCGGGATTTCTGCCGGGCTATATTGACAGTCTGGCGCTGGTGGAAAGGCTCCACCGGCTGTTGCTTGATGTGATCAAGGATGAGTTCGAACGGCTCGGCATTCTCGAAATCAATGCCGTGCAAGCACTTTTGCTGTTCAATATCGGTGAAAACGAGGTGACGGCGGGCGAGTTGAAAACGCGCGGCTACTACCAAGGCTCGAACGTCAGCTACAACCTCAAGAAACTGGTCGAGACCGGGCATATGCACCACCAGCGCTGCGAAATTGATCGCCGCTCGGTGCGGGTGCGGCTGACGCCAAAGGGATCCGCCATGCGCGACACGATGGCGGCGCTGTTTGCCCGCCATGCCGACGGGCTGGAAGCGCGCGGTGTGCTTGAGGCAGACGCGATGGATGCGCTCAATCAATCGCTGCGGCGGATGGAGCGGTACTGGACCGACCAGATCCGCTACATCTACTAAGCCGCAGTTGTGCCGTTCACCAGTGCCCGGTGTTGCCCATGCTCAACCAAGGCTCGGCGGGCTTCAGCGCCGGACCATTTTGCAAAAGCTCGATTGAGATATTGTCGGGGCTGCGCACAAAGGCCATGCGCCCATCGCGCGGCGGGCGATTGATGGTGACGCCGTGCGCCTGAAGATGCGCACAGGTGGCGTAGATGTCATCGACGCCATAGGCAAGGTGCCCGAAATGCCGGCTGTCAGAAGGCAGGCCCGGGTCGCCATCCCAGTTATAGGTCAGTTCGATGGGGCATTCCTCCTGTCCGGGAGGGGCCAGAAACACCAGCGAAAAGCGCCCCTGCTCGTTGTCGATGCGCCGCTTTTCTTTCAGGCCCAGAAGCTCGTAGAAGGCCAACGAAGCCTCCAGATCGCGGACGCGGACCATCGTGTGAAGATAACGCAATGCCATGAGGTTCCTCCTGCTGTCGCGCGAGGTTAGCGCAATTTTCCGTGGGCTGGAATGGGTTAGAATTGCGAGCGGAACCCGAAACCGATTGATAGCTCTCGCCGCTCGAAGCTTGATACGTTGGAACGGGTTTCCAGCGCGCGCAGCTTCAGTTGCGGTGCAAAACCTGCGAAGTTGGCGCTTGGCAGCCAAAGATCGACCTCGGCATAACCCAGCTGTTCCTGCCGCCCGCCCGGCACCATGAACAGGCCCGTCGTGTAGTCGGGATAGTCAGATTGAGAAAAACCGACGCTGGCCTGCCACGCAACAGGGCCCAGCGTCTTTGCCGGTGCATAGCGCAGTTGCACCGACGCGGTGGTGCCGCGAGAATTGGCGCGCGGAGATTCGACATTGCGCAGCCCGAGGCTAAGCGTGATGTGGTCGCCATTGGCGCGCGATGTCCGCCAGCCGCCGCTCAGGCTGGCAATCGTTGCATCGTGCAGCGATCCATCGGCGGCGCGCGCCTCTAGTGCCGCGCTGTAAAAAAAGCCCGCAGCCCGCGGCGTGACATTTGCGCCAAGCCGCAGATAATCATAAGAAAAAGATCCGCCAGACCATGTGCGCCCAACTGCGGCATCCAGGCCGATACTGCCGCGCCGTTCGGTTGCGGCCAGCGTATGCCCAAACTCAATCTCGAACGCGGCGCTGCCATAGGCGGCGTTGCTGATTTCGGTTTCCACCCAGCCTTCCGAGGCACTCCACGTGCTGGTCGTGGGATCGCCCGCCAGTTCAACCGCGCGCAAAAAGAGCAGCGCCGAAACCTCGCTACGGCTGGTCTCGTTGGCGCGTAGCCGATAGCTCAGCCGCGCATCCAGCGTACCCACCACACCCGGCAGCGCCAGTGCATCGTCGCTTAGCACGCCGACCACCGGGATGCCGTCGATCACGTTAAACCGCGAACTGGCACCCGCGTTGACGTTGTTTGATGGTTGCAGCGAGAACCGCAGTTGCACACCCCAAGGCGTGGCCTCGCGCAGCGCAGCCAGCGCCTGTAGCGCCGCCCTTTCGCGCGTTGGGTCCGGCGCGGTTGCGGCGGCATGGCGCAACCAGTAGCGCGCGCTCAGCGCCTCGTCAGAGGCAAAGGCCGCCGTGGCTACGAGGCGGGCAGACTCGTGCTTTTGCAGCTTGCTTGTTGCCGCGCGATAGGCGTTTTTCCCGGCGCGCTCTGCCGCGGCCAGATCACCCTGCCACAGCATGACCGTGCCGATCACGTAATGGGCAAAGGGGTCGTTCGGGCTGACCTCGAGTATCGCGCGCGCCAGCGCCAGCGCCTCAGCGTTGCGGCCTTCACTGGCCGCTTGCAGTGCGGCTTCTTGGGCGGTGCCAGAATCGAGGGTCGCCGCCCAAGCGGGTGTCAGCGTCAACAGAACCGCCGCTAGAACCGCCGCGAAATAACTGGCAATCACACCGTGCTCATGGGAACGGAGCGACACTGCTGCAAATCGGCAGGGTGTTGCTTGGCCCGCACTGCGTCAGCACGAAAACGCCGTGCTCGCGCTCATTCTCCCAATCATCGTTGAACTCTTCGAGGTTCACAAGACCCGCCACGGAGTTGGCGTCAACGCCGCCAAAGATACCACCATAGGTGCCAACCACGGTGTTGCTAGGATCGTCGTACTCGGCACTGCCCAGAAATGTTCCGTCTTCTGCAATGTCAGCCCTTACAAGAACGATGTCGGCCAGGGACAGACTCTGGTCGATCAGCACGCGGTTGTAGATTGCGCCGTTGATCGACTCGTCGAGAAAGTTGACGTTTAAAAAGATATCGCCTGAAACTCGACTGGATTGCCCCGGAACGAGCACGCCCGTTTCCGTGGTATCAATTGCAACATCGGTCGGGCCGCCGCGTGCGACCCTGACGTTGGTGACCGCCGCATAACTCCCCGCGTAAGAAACCTGCCCGGCACCCGGGCCGGTGCCGATCGTCGGGGGTAGAAAATCGCCGGTACGTTCGTAGACACCCCCGGCGAAATATCGGTTGAACTGCCCGCCGTCGGCCGCGGTAACCGCCCGAACCGCGCCGTCGTCGCTTTCCTTCGCCAGCGCGATGAACAGCCGGTCAAGTGCATCCTCCTGCACGCGGAATGCAAGGTAGCCGCCGACATCGAGGCTTGGATCGCGAACATAATCGACCAGAACCGGGGTCGAATCCAGTGAATCAATGCTCACCTGCAACGTAGTGCCGTTGAAGACGATCTCGTTGACGTTCACCTTCAGCGCGACCGGGGTCTCGGGGCTGGTGCCGGTTGAGCCTCCTGTGCCGCCTCCGGTGCCGCCATCGGTTTCGTCGGAACTGCACGCGGCAAATGCCAGCGCCGCCATCAACGGCAACCAAACTCTCGACATAGTGCACTCCCAACATGAAAAACACGCCGCAATGTGGCGAAATTATTGGAATCCGTCAATTCCCGCGCACAGAAGGCCGCGCCAGTGAGTCCTGTGTGCAACGCTCATCTAGGTTTCCGGGGCCGCCGAAGCCAGCTAAAGTAGCCGCGAATCTTTTGCTCCGGAGTGCGCCATGCCGCTGACCCCTGAACAGGCCGCCGAAATTGCCGAGGCGCGTGCCACGCCGCGCCAAACGCTGCGTGCCGTCTCGCCCGGTATGGAAGCGCAGCTTTATCTGGCGCATCCGATCCTTGACCACGGGCTTTTGCGGGTGATCGACTACATGGGCGATGATGCCGCGATCTGTCAGGCGGCGCGCGTTTCCTATGGGCGCGGCACCAAGGCGGTCAGCGATGACAAAGGGCTGATCCGCTATCTGATGCGGCACTGGCATTCGACCCCTTTCGAGATGTGCGAGGTCAAGTTTCACGTCAAATTGCCGGTCTTTGTGGCGCGCCAGTGGATCCGGCACCGCACTGCAAACGTCAATGAATACTCGGCTCGCTATTCCATTCTCGACCGCGAGTTCTACATTCCCGCGCCCGATGCCTTGGCCGCGCAATCAAGCGTCAATAATCAGGGCAGGGGCGAATTGCTGGAGGGCGACGAGGCGCAGCGCGTGCTCGACATCCTGCGCGACGATGCGATGCGCAACTTTGACCATTACGAAGATATGCTGAGTCAGGATGGGCAAAAGGGGCTGGCGCGCGAACTTGCGCGCATGAACCTGCCGATGAACACCTATACCCAATGGTATTGGAAGACGGACCTGCACAACCTCTTCCACTTTCTGCGCCTACGCGCCGACATGCACGCGCAATACGAGATTCGTGTCTATGCCGAAAAGATGGCCGAGATTACCCGCGATTGGGTGCCGTTGGCCTATGGCGCGTTTGAAGACTACCGGTTGGGCGGGGTGCAGCTATCAGCGCGGGCGCGCGAGGTCTTGCAGCGACGGCTGCGCGGCGAGGTGGTGACGCAAGAGATGAGCGGCATGAGCAAGGGCGAGTGGCGCGAATTCGTTGAAGACTGGGGCTGAGTGCGAATATCCGCTGCGCGCCGGGAATAGTTTAATATCAAACTATCCCCGGCAAGCCAAAGAACCCCGGCCTCAAGCCTGCAACGGCCGCACCTGAATCTCACCCTCGCTGCGCGATTGCATGGCAGCAACGGCGGCGATGCACGCCGCAGCCGTGGTGAAATAGGGAATGCGATCATATAGCGCCACAGCGCGGATTTCGCGGCTGTCTGAAACCGCTTGATTCCCCTCCGTGGTGTTCATCACCAGTTGAATATCGCCGTTCTTCAACCGGTCCACGATATTCGGGCGACCTTCATAGACCTTGTTCACCACCTCGGCAGGCACGCCGTTCGCTTCCAGAAACGCCGCGGTGCCACGCGTTGCAACAAGTGAAAAGCCCATGGAAATCAGCGTTCTGGCAGATTCTGCCAGCTCTTCTGTCTTGTCCATTTCCTTGATCGAAAGGAATACGCGCCCGCTATCCGGCAGGATCGTCCCCGCGCCCATCTGCGCTTTCAAAAACGCCCGCGCAAAGTTGCGATCCCACCCCATCACCTCGCCGGTCGAGCGCATTTCAGGGCCAAGAAGCGTGTCAACGCCGGGGAAGCGCGCGAATGGCAGCACCGCCTCTTTCACCGAATACCAAGGCGTGTTGGGGTCGGCGAGCGTCATCGGATTGGCCAGCGGCAGCGTCGAATCGGGCCCGACGCCAGGGGGGTAAGCTGCACGGAGCGGGAAGTTTTCCATCCGCTCACCCGCCATAAGCCGCGCCGCGATAGAGGCGATGGCGCTGTCGGTTGCCTTGGCCACAAACGGCACCGTGCGGCTGGCGCGCGGGTTCACCTCGAGCACATAGATCACGCTGTCCTTGATCGCGAATTGCACGTTCATCAGGCCGACGACATTTAGCCCAAGTGCCAACGCTTCGGTCTGGCGTTTCAGTTCCGCGACGGTTTCGGCAGAAAGCGTGTGCGGCGGCAACGAACAGGCGCTGTCGCCCGAGTGCACGCCAGCCTCTTCGATATGTTGCATGATGCCCGCGACATGCACCGAATGGCCATCGCAAAGCGCATCGACATCAACCTCGATTGCGTTGGAAAGATAG
>NZ_JBFHIA010000158.1:0-7568 GCF_041596715.1 Phaeovulum sp. | reverse complement strand
TCGCAGGCAGAGTTGCCCATCAGCAGCACGAAATCGGGCGCGGCAAGCGCAATATGGCGGGCGATGAAGGGGCGGAACATCGCGATCTCGGCTGCATCTGGGTCTCGGTTGGCGGGTGGCCGCCAAGGCAGCACATTGGTGATGTAAACCGCCGCCGCAGGGTCGGGTGCCTCACGCGAAAGTCCGATCGCCGCCAGCATCCGGTCAAGCAACTGCCCCGCAGCGCCAACGAAAGGGCGACCTTCAAGGTCTTCTTCGCGGCCCGGCGCTTCACCCAATATCAGCACCCGCGCCGCCGGGTTGCCATCTGCAAAGACAAAGTTTCGCGCACCGCGCTTCAACTCGCAATGTTCGAATGCGCGCATTGCTTCGGCCAATGCGGCAAGGTCGGGTGCCGCGGCGGCCAGCTGCTCTGCCTCGGCCACCGGATCAACGGGTGCAACCTGCGGCGGCGCGGCCAGTTCGGCCTGCGGTGCAGCCGCTGCGGAGGCCGCATTGGGGGCGGATTCTGCGGGTTCGGGCGGTGGCGTGTAACGATCAATCGGTGCATCGCCCATCGCCTCATCAGCGCCGAACTCGATCTGCCATTCAAGCAGCGCGAAGGCTGTTTCAAAGTCGATTTCCGTAAGGGGCAAGGTGTCTGGCTGCATGGCGCAAACCTAGGCTTTGCTGCGACAAAGGTAAACTGCCGCGCAATCCGATTGCCGCCTCGCGCTGCATTTGCAATAAGCAGAAAAAAATCGGGGGACTTTGGCAGCCATGGCCTTTCGCGCGCGCCACCTTCTGGGCATCGAGCATCTTTCGCCCGAAGACATCCGTACCGTTCTTGATCTGGCTGAACGCTATGTCGAGCTGAGTCGCCGCACCATCAAACATTCCGATGCGCTGGCGGGCATGACGCAGATCAACATGTTCTTCGAGGCATCGACGCGCACCCAGTCGAGTTTCGAACTGGCAGGCAAGCGGCTGGGTGCCGATGTCATGAACATGTCAGTCGCGCAATCGAGCGTGAAAAAGGGCGAAACGCTGATCGATACGGCGCTGACCCTGAATGCGATGCACCCCGACCTTCTGGTGGTGCGCCACCCGGCCTCGGGTGCGGTCAACCTACTTGCGGAAAAGGTCAATTGCGCGGTGCTGAACGCAGGCGACGGGCGGCACGAACATCCGACACAGGCCCTGCTTGATGCGCTGACCATTCGCCGCGCCAAGGGCCGCATTCAGCGCCTGACAGTCGCCATCTGCGGCGACATCGCGCACAGCCGGGTGGCGCGCTCGAACCTCATTCTGCTTGGCAAGATGGAAAACCGCATCCGCCTGATCGGGCCACCAACGCTGATGCCCGCCGGCGTCGCCGAGTTTGGCTGCGAGATTTACGACGACATGGCCAAGGGGCTGGAAGGCGCCGATGTGGTGATAATGCTTCGGCTGCAAAAAGAGCGGATGGACGGCGGCTTCATTCCGTCTGAGCGCGAATATTACTATCGCTACGGGCTAGACGCCGAAAAGCTTGCTAATGCCAAGCCCGACGCCATCGTCATGCACCCCGGCCCGATGAACCGCGGCGTTGAAATCGACGGCGAGCTTGCCGATGACATCAACCGCAGCGTGATTCAGGATCAGGTCGAAATGGGCGTGGCGGTGCGCATGGCCTGCATGGACCTTTTGGCGCAAAACCTGCGGGCGGACCGGGGGCGCAAGGCAACCGGGGTGATGGTGTGATGGATATCACCTATGCCTGAGTTCATCCGCGATCCGGTGCAGAACTACCGCCCCGGCCCGGCGTCGGAATTGCCGCTGGAAGCGGGCGAAACCGTGCTGGCCGTGTTTGCGGCAGACCGCCGTCGCTACTGGCTCGATCACGCCGCGATGGCGGGGCTGGGGGCTGTGGTGGTTGCGGTGGTGTTGCCGTTTTTCGGGCGAGCAGACCAGATTCCGGTCGCGCTGCTGGCGGTGGCGGCAGCAGTGGCGCTGCGGGGTGCCTATCTTGCTTCAGAGGCGTTTGCGCGGCGCTGGCAACTGACCGAGCGGCGGCTGATCGGCCCGCAAGGGCGGCAGGTGATGTTGCTGGAAATCGCCGCGCTCCGGCGTCTGATGGGCGATGTGCAGCTTGTCACCAAAGACGGCACGAAGCACCTTATCAAGCATCAGGCCGATAGCGCGGCAACTTTGGCCGCGATTGAGGCGCAGCGCGCCGCCCGCGCCAAGGTGGTGCCATGACTTTGGCAAGCTCCAACGCCCAACCCGGTTGGGAAGGTATTCTTGACAAAGACGAGGCGATCCTTTGGCAGGGTCAACCCGAACCAGGCTTTACTTTCAACGCGCGCGATCTGGCGGCGGGGCTGTTCGGGCTTGTATTCGCGGGCTTTGCGCTGATCTGGATGATCCTTGCGGCACAGGCAGGCGGGTTCTTTTGGGCGTTTGGCCTGCTTCACTTTTCGGTCGGCGTGGCGATTGGCACAGGTGGGCCGATCTGGCGCAGCTATCGGCTGCGGCGAACGTGGTACACGTTGACCAACCGGCGCGCCTTCATCGCCACCGACACGCTGACTTCGGGGCGCGCGCTGGCGGCCTACCCCATCACCCCCGACACGGTGCTATCGCTGGAAGGCGAAGAGCCGGGGTCGGTGTTTTTCGCATCCGTAATGCGCCGCATCAACAAGCGCGACCGGCAGGTGCCGCTTGGGTTCGAACGTATCCAAGACGCGCGCAACGTCCTTGCGCTGATGCGCGACATTCAGAAAGCTGCCCGATGAAATCCTTGCATTTTACCAACGCCCGCCTGATCGACCCCGAGGCGCTGACCGACAGCTTGGGCAGCCTGACCGTAACCGCAGGCCAAATCACCGCGGTGAACGGGCCCACGCCGAAAGACGCGCAGCAGATAGATTGCGCGGGCAAATGCCTTGCGCCCGGCATCGTCGATTGGGGCGTCAAGGTGGGCGAACCGGGCGAGCGGCACCGCGAAAGTTTCCGCTCGGCAGGGATGGCAGCTGCGGCGGGCGGGGTGACCACGCTGATCGCGCGGCCAGACACGATGCCCGCGATCGACACGCCCGAACTGCTGGAGTTTGTCACCCGCCGCGCCGCCGAGGCAGCCCCCGTCCGTATTCACCACATGGCGGCGCTGACCAAGGGCCGTGCTGGCCTTGAGATGACCGAAATCGGCTTTCTGCGCGATGTGGGCGCGGTTGCCTTCAGCGATGCCGACCATGTGGTGCAAGACACCCGGGTTCTGACACGTGCGTTCAGCTATGCGCGCAGCTTGGGCGCGTTGGTCGTGGGCCATCCGCAAGACCCCGGGCTCAGCCGCGGCACCTCGGCCACTTCGGGCAAGTTCGCCAGCCTGCGTGGCCTGCCCGCCGCACCGGCGCTGGCCGAACGGATCGGGCTGGACCGTGACCTTGGGTTGGTGGAATTGACCGGCGTGCGCTATCACGCCGACCAGATCACCACCGAGCGGGCCTTGCCCGCGCTGGTGCGCGCCAAGGCAAACGGGCTTGATGTGACCGCGGGTGTCTCTATCCACCACCTGACGCTCAACGAGTTTGACGTGGGCGATTATCGCACCTTTTTCAAACTGTCCCCGCCTCTGCGGTCCGAGGAGGACCGGCTGGCTGTGGTGGCGGCGGTGGGCGAAGGGCTGATCGACGTGATCTGTTCGATGCACACCCCGCAAGACGAAGAAAGCAAGCGCCTGCCCTTTGAAGATGCGGCTGCGGGCGCGGTGGCGCTGGAAACCTTTTTACCTGCGGCGATGCGGCTGTTCCACGCAGGCGCGCTCAGCCTGCCGATGCTGTTTCGCGCAATGGCGCTTAACCCGGCGCGGCGACTTGGGCTGCCACAAGGGCGGCTGGCGGCAGGTGCACCTGCTGACCTTGTGCTCTTTGACCCGGATGTTCCCTATCTGCTGGACCGCGCGAAGCTACATTCGAAGTCGAAGAACACGCCTTTCGACGGACAGCGGATGGAAGGGCGCGTGATCGCCACTTTCGTCGCGGGCAAGCAGGTATTTGGAGGGGTCCAGTGATGCCAATGCTGGAAAGCGGACTTGGGGCGATGGCCCTGGTGGCGGTGCTGGGCTACCTTGCCGGGTCAATCCCGTTCGGGGTGGTGGTAACGCGCCTGCTGGGGCTGTCTGACCCGCGCCAGATCGGCTCTGGCAATATCGGTGCCACCAACGTGCTGCGCACCGGCAACAAGGCTGCGGCACTTGCAACGTTGCTGCTTGATGGCGGAAAGGGTGCCGTGGCGGTGCTGATCGCGCGCGCGCTGCTGGCGAACGATGCGGCGCAGCTGGCGGGTGCCGCGGCATTTCTGGGCCACCTCTACCCGGTCTGGCTGGGGTTCAAGGGCGGCAAGGGTGTAGCAACTTTCATCGGCATCATGTTGGCGCTGGCTTGGCCGGTCGGGATTGCTGTCTGCGCCACGTGGCTTTTGGTGGCAGCACTGGCGCGCTATTCTTCGCTTGCGGCGCTAGTGGCGGCGGCGGCTTCGGTGCCATTTGCTTGGTTTCTTGGGCGGCCTGAAATGATGCTTCTATCCGCGGTTCTGGCGGCGCTGGTGCTTTGGCGGCACCGCAGCAACATCGCGCGGCTTGCCGCAGGCACCGAGCCGCGGATCGGCCGCAAGAAGTAACGCCCGATAGATAGCACCATGTGGCGCTTGCCGCCCGAACCTGGCGCGTGTAGCGTTCGCCCGTATTTATGTAACTTGCGGTGAACCCATGACATTCCAAGAATCTGTTAAGACTTGCCTATCCAAATACGCAACCTTTTCGGGCCGCGCGCAGCGGTCTGAGTTTTGGTGGTTCCTACTTTTTACTTCGCTTGGCGCGGCTTTGCTCAGCATGGTCGATATCGCGGTATTTGGCACCACGACGACATATAGCGGCGGCGTCTCGGGTTCGACCGATACTACAATTTTAAGCGGCGTCTTCAGCCTGCTGGTCTTTCTTCCCTCGCTTTCGGTGACGGTGCGCAGGCTCCATGACCTCGACAAGTCGGGTTGGTGGGTCTTGCTTTGGCTGATTCCGGTAATTGGATGGATCATCCTGATCGTCTGGTATGCTACCGGCGGCGTCAGAGGCGAAAACCGCTTCGGACCCGACCCGCTGGAAGTTTGACGCGCGCAGCGTTCCGGCATCGCCGCGCGCGCCAGTCGCTTAGCGCGTTACCAGCTTTTCGACCGCTTCGGCGGTGCGCTTGGTGTTTTGGTAAATGCCAAGACCCATATACATCAGCCCGGCAATGAAGATCACGTAGATCGCGCCGCCGATCAATATGCCAAGGCCCATCAGCGGGCCGCTGGGCGCACCCGGCCCCATCATTTCGTTGCCGCCAAAGGCCGTGATACCTGCAAATGCCACGATGCCGATGCACAACAGCACGACGATAACACCGACAAGAATCTCGAAGGTGTTGATGAAAAAGTCCCGCATTCCCTCCTCCTGTCACAAGTGCACGCATGGGATTACACGCCCCATACAAGCGACAGGGTGAGCTTTGGCCCCCTTCAGGTCAAGAATATATAGTGGTCAGAGCGTTGCTGCCGCATAGATGTGGGATAGATCGCCCCCCCACTCGCCGTGATATTTGGCCAAGTAGCGGTCGGCCTGCACCTCGCCCGTGGCAAGATCGGGTTCAAGCACGTCAAGGAAAAGCCCCTCGTCAGCGCCGCCGAGGGCCTGCGCCCTTGATGTCAAACCGGCGCGGGCAATTGCGACTGCTTCGCGCGCGAGATCTTGCAGCTTCACACCGCCCGCTTCGCCCTGTAGCGCCGAAACCGACGCGGCAACCCGGAGCCCTTCGCGCGTCTCGGCGCTGAGGCCCTTGACCAGATCCCAAGCGGCATCGAGCGCGCTCTGGTCATAAAGCAGCCCGACCCAAAGCGCCGGAAGCGCCAGCATATGGTCCCGATCGCCCGCGTCGGCGCCGCGCGTTTCAAGATATTTCTTCACCCGCGCCTCGGGGAACACGGTCGTCATGTGGTCGGCCCAGTCGCTAAGCGTTGGCAACTCGCCCGGCAACGCGGGCAGATTGCCCGCCATGAAGTCGCGGAAAGACTGGCCGAGTGCGCTGATGTAGCGGCCATCACGGTAGACAAAATACATGGGCACATCGAGCACCCAATCGACATAGCGTTCATAGCCCATGCCCGGCTCGAACGCGAAGGGCAGCATACCTGTGCGGCTGGCATCAAGATCGCGCCAGATGCGACTGCGCCAGCTTTTGTGGCCGTTGGGCTTACCCTCGAAAAAGGGCGAACTGGCAAACAGCGCCGTGGCGACAGGTTGCAACGCCAGCGCCACGCGCAGTTTTTGCACCATGTCGGCTTCAGACCCAAAATCCAGATTCACCTGCACCGTACAGGTGCGGTACATCATCTGCGTGCCATGCGTGCCGACCTTGCCCATGTAATCCGTCATCAGCCGATAACGGCCCTTGGGCATGCGCGGCATCTGATCGTGCGTCCAGATCGGTGCGGTGCCAAGGCCAGCAAAGGCAACGCCAATATCGCGCGCGACATCGGCGCATTCGGCCAGATGCGCATCGAACTCGGCGGCAATTGCGTGCAAATCGGTCAACGGTGCACCGGAAAGCTCCAACTGGCCGCCCGGTTCGAGGCTGACATTGGCACCGTTGCGCGAAAGTCCGATCAGCGCGCCTTGTTCGCGAACTGGTGTCCAGCCGAACCGCGCCTCTAGCCCTTCAAGCATCGCGCGCACGCTACGCGGCCCGTCATAGGGCAATGGCAGCAGGCTGTCGGTCAGGAACCCGAACTTTTCATGCTCGGTTCCGATGCGCCAATCCGCGCGCGGCTTTTCACCCGAGGCGATGTATTCGACCAGTTGCGAGATCCGCTCAATCGGGGCACCGCCGCCTTGTTGTGGTATCGACATTGGGCGCTCCGGTTTCGCACGATTGCAGGAAAGTTTAGGTGGCGCTACGTCGTCGCCGAGTCAAGCCCGCGTCGGCGGCCTTTTCCAGAGCACTTGCACAGTTGGCTGTGCGGATGTGCGCATCGCCGCGGCTGCGGCAAGGCGCGCCATGTCGATGTCGGGCAGTGTAGCAAAGGCATCATACAATTGTTCAGCGCCCTTTGCGGCCAGCGGCACAAGCAAGGCCTGCCCATCGGCGGCCTTCAGCCGCCAATGCGGCACGCCGCGCAGCACCAGCAGACGAATCTCTGTCAGGTCACGCAGCGAAATGAACCCGCCAATACCGGGGCCGTAATAGCCAAGTTGCCCTTCGTCTATCTCGATCCAACCGGGAAGGGTAACGGGCCGTGCAAAGCGCAGACGGCGAAGCGCAATCACCCCCCAACCCGCGCCCAAAAGGGCCAGAAACGCCCCGGCAGGTAAAAAAACATAGCCACCACGCGCCGCAAGCCACAGCCCCGCCGCCAGAACCGCCGCAGCAACCCCAACCTCGCGCCAGCGCATCAGAACCGTCATCGCCTCGGGGCGCAAAAGGCTCATCGCCAATCCCCCAGATTTGCCTGCCACAAAACCAGCGCGGCAACCGCTGCCGTATCGGCACGCAGAATACGCGGGCCGAGACTGACCG
>NZ_JBFHIA010000157.1:0-7597 GCF_041596715.1 Phaeovulum sp. | reverse complement strand
TTTGACCCGATCACGTTGCCCAGCGCCACATCTGCGCGCCCTCTGACCGCGGCAGTCACCGAAGTTGCAAGTTCTGGCAGCGACGTGCCAACCGCTACCAGTGTCAGGCCAATCACTGCCTCGGAAATGCCGATGGCGCGGGCGATGCCTGTGGCCCCCTCGACCAGAAAATGCGCGCCAAGCGGAAGCCCAATAAGGCCCGCCGCCAGCATAGCCGCCATGCGCCAGCCGGGCATCTGGGGGCCTTTGGCAGGCACATCGATGTCATCATCTTCTTCTTCGGGTGCCGAGCGGCGCGCGCGAACCGCCAGCGCCTCACGCACCGTGAAACCTGTCATCACGGCCAAGACACCCAGCAGCAACAGCGCCTGCGGCCAGTGAATCGGCCCAACCAGCGCCAGCGCGATAAATAGGGCGGTGGTGCCCATCATGAAAAGATAATCGCGGTGATAATCGCTTTCATCGGTGCGGATGACTACCAGCAAGGCAGGCAACCCCAGAACCAAAAGCACGTTGGCAATGTTCGACCCGATGACATTTCCCAGCGCCAAGGCAGGGGCACCATCCAGCACCGCGACGACTGAAACCATCATTTCAGGTGCCGAGGTGCCAAAAGCCACTACGGTAAGGCTGACGACCAGCGCGGGGATGCCCAATCGGTGTGCCAGTTCGACCGCTCCGCGCACGAGCGCGTCGCCTGCAAAGATTAGCAACACCAACCCTGCGGCGAGCGAAAGCAAGTCGATCGCCATCTAGGTGCCTCGTCCCTTCGTGCCGCAAGGGCAGGGCCGATCGGCCCGGTGGCTCCGGTTGCAGACAGGGCAGCGCTGCCGCCGTAGCGCAGCAGGCAGGCGCAGCCGCCCAAACAGTGCAAGTGCCACCATCACCACTAAAAAAAGGCTGACTGCTTTTACCATCGACTAAAGGCCATAGCGCGCCCAAAGCGCACGTTCTTCGGCCAAATCAAACGCCGCGCCCAAGGCAGACTGTGTTACCGCATCCGCCCCGAACCGCTGCCAGAGCGGGCGGCGGATTCCATAGGGCAAAAGCCGAACCTTCTCGCCGTAAAGCTCGCGCAATTTTGGGACCAGATGCGCTATGCCGTCGATCAGGCCGGCTTCAACCGCCTGCTCTCCCACCCAAATATCACCGGTGAAAAGATCGCGCCCCTCCGCCAGTTTCGCCCCCCGGCGCGCCACGACCTGTGCCTTGAATGCGTCGTGCATCGGTTCCAGCAGCGCTTTCAGGCGCGCCACATCTTCGGGCTTTTCGGGCCGGAACGGGTCCATGAAACTTTTGGCGGTGCCTGCGGTGTGCACCCGCCGTTCGACGCCGTAACGGTCGATCAGTCCGGCAAACCCGAACCCGGATGAAATCACACCGATCGAGCCGACAAGCGAGGTTGCATCGGCCCATATGTCGTCGGCTGCCGAGGCTAGCCAGTAGCCGCCCGATGCCGCGATATCTTCTACAAAAGCGTGCACTGGGCGCTTCAATTCCTCGGCCAGCCGCCTGATGCGCGCCGCGATCAGCGCGCTTTGCACGGGTGAGCCGCCGGGCGAGTTGATCACTAGTGCCACGGCGGCGGGCTTGCCCCGCTTGAAAGCGCGTTCCAGCAACGGGGCCAGCGCCGCGTCAGAAAGCCCCGAAGCGCCGGGGCGGGTTGCGCCGATGGCACCTTGCAGCCGCACGACAGCGACGCGCGGTGGGCCTTTGCGAAACGGGGGGATGAATTGTCTGAGGTCCATTCCACCGATGTAGGCGGCCCGCAAAGGCCCGGCAAGTTGCGCCAGACAATTTCGCCAGCAACGTGACAAGAGGGCACGACAATCCCGCAAATTGTCGCAGGGCTTCGTGCTTCTGTGTCGCTGGCGCGCGATGAAAGGCCGAGGAAAGCAAAGATTTGATTTCTCCCTCGTCACACTTTAGGCCACGCTCGACCTACCCAGGAGCCTGCCATGCCCAATACTGCCATCGCCGCCCGTTCCGCCGAAATCTGTCGCGAACACGCGGGCCGAGAAGGAGCCCTGTTGCCAATATTGCACGCCGTGCAGTCCGAGTTTGGCCATGTTCCGGCACCGGCGCTGCCAGTCTTGGCCAAGGCATTGGGTGTTACCGTGGCCGAGGTGCAGGGCGTAGTCAGCTTTTATCACGACTTCCGCACCGCACCGCCCGGACGCCATGTGTTAAAGATCTGCCGCGCCGAGGCATGTCAGGCAATGGGCGGAAATGCCCTGGCCGATGCCGCCAAGGCGCATCTCGGCGTGGATTGGCATGGCACCTCGGAAGATGGGGTGACGCTAGAGCCGGTCTTTTGCCTTGGCCTCTGCGCCGCCGCCCCCGCCGCGATGTTGAACGGTGTGCTGGCCGCGCGGGTGGACCCCGCCCGACTGGCCGAGATGCTGGCGGAGGCGGGCGCATGAAGATTTATGTGCCCGCAGATGCAGCCGCCCGCGCGTTGGGTGCCGATGCAGTAGCCAGCGCCATCGCTGCCGCAGCCGAACGCCGCGGCATTGCGGTGCAGATCGTTCGCAACGGCAGCCGTGGTATGGTCTGGCTCGAACCCTTGGTCGAGATTGAAACACCGCAAGGGCGGCAGGGCTTTGGCCCCTTCGCCCCCGCCGATGCCGAGGCGCTTTTCGATGCACCCGCCACGCACCCAAAGGCGCTGGGCCTGACCGAGGAAATCCCATATTTGAAGCGCCAGACGCGGGTGACATTTGCGCGCGTCGGCGTGATCGACCCGCTCGATTTGGCGGATTATGAGACCAATGGCGGCCTTGCCGGGTTGCGCAAGGCGCTGCAACTTGGCTCCGAAGGCATCATCGCCGAAGTGACCGATAGCGGGTTGCGCGGGCGTGGCGGTGCGGGCTTTCCCACGGGCATCAAATGGCGCACCGTGGCCGACGCGCCGGGGCCGCAGAAGTATATCGTTTGTAATGCTGACGAAGGTGATAGCGGCAGCTTCGCCGACCGGATGCTGATCGAAGGCGACCCCTTCAGCTTGATCGAGGGTATGGTGATCGCAGGTATCGCCGTGGGGGCCGACCGGGGCTATGTCTATCTGCGCTCTGAATACCCTGACGCGATCACGGTGATGGAACGCGCGATCAGCTTGGCGCGGGATGCGGGGTTGCTCGGGCCCGCCGTGATGGGCAGCGACTTCGCCTTTGACATGGAAGTGCGCGTCGGTGCCGGTGCCTATGTCTGCGGCGAGGAAACCGCGCTTTTGAACAGTATCGAAGGCAAGCGCGGCACCGTGCGCGCCAAGCCGCCTTTACCCGCGTTGCACGGTCTTTGGGCGAAACCCACCGTGGTCAACAACCTGCTGAGCCTCGCAACCGTTCCGATGATTCTTGCGCAAGGCGCGGCACAGTACTGTAACTATGGCACCGGGCGTTCGCGCGGCACCATACCGTTGCAACTGGCAGGTAATGTGCGCTTTGGCGGGCTGTTCGAGGCCCCCTTTGGCCTGACTCTGGGTGAAATTGTCAACGATATCGGCGGCGGCACCGCTACTGGCCGCCCGCTCAAGGCGGTACAGGTCGGTGGGCCGCTGGGCGCATGGTTTCCGCCCAAGCTGTTCGATACAGCCTTTGGCTATGAAGAATACGCCGCTGCGGGCGGGTTGATTGGCCACGCCGGGCTGGTTGTGGTAGATGATACTGCGGATATGGCGGCCTATGCACGGTTTGCTATGGAGTTTTGCGCGATCGAATCTTGCGGCAAATGCACGCCTTGCCGGATCGGTTCTGTGCGCGGGGTCGAAACGCTTGATCGGATTGCCGCAGGAGATGCGGCGGCGACCTCGTTGCTACACGACCTCTGCACGACGATGCGGCTCGGGTCGCTCTGTGCGCTTGGAGGCTTTGCGCCCTATCCGGTGCTGAGCGCGCTTGAGCATTTTCCGCAAGATTTTGCGCGCGCAAAGGAGGCTGTAGAATGAAAGATTTCGTCCTGCCCGGTCGCGACATGGGAACCCCCGCGTGCCAAGGTGCCCCGGTCAGCCTGACCATCGACGGTTTCCCGATTACAGTGCCAGCGGGCACCTCTGTCATGCGGGCCGCCGCCGAGGCGGGGATACGCATCCCCAAACTCTGCGCCACCGATAGCATAGAGCCCGTTGGTGCCTGCCGCCTCTGCGCGGTCGAAATCGAAGGCCGTCGCGGCACGCCCACCTCGTGCACGACACCCGTGGCCCCCGGCATGGTGGTGCACACCCAGACCGAAACTCTTGCCCGCCATCGGCGCGGGGTGATGGAACTGACCATTTCTGACCATCCGCTGGATTGCCTGACCTGCGCTGCCAACGGCGATTGCGAATTGCAGGACATGGCCGGTGCGGTGGGCCTGCGCGATGTGCGCTATACCCCCGGTGCCAACCATTTTGCGCAGCGCACGGCCGAAGCGCCAAACCCGGAATGGCGGCCCAAAGACACATCGAACCCCTATTTCACCTATGATCCCGCAAAGTGCATCGTCTGTATGCGCTGCGTGCGCGCTTGCGAAGAAGTGCAGGGCACTTTTGCGCTGACCATTGACGGGCGCGGGTTCGCAAGCCGCGTAGTGGCAGGGCAGGACGTGCCGTTCATGGAGTCTGACTGCGTTTCTTGCGGTGCGTGTGTGCAGGCTTGCCCCACGGCAACCTTGCAGGAAAACTCGGTCATCCAGATCGGCACACCCGAACGCAGCATCATCACCACCTGCGCCTATTGCGGCGTAGGCTGTAGCTTCGAGGCGCAGATGCGCGGCGATACGCTGGTGCGCATGGTTCCGTGGAAAGAGGGCAAGGCGAACCGCGGCCATTCCTGCGTGAAGGGCCGCTTTGCTTGGGGCTATGCGCAGCATCAGGACCGGATCCTGAAGCCGATGGTGCGCGAGGCCATCACCGACCCGTGGCGCGAAGTCAGTTGGGACGAGGCGCTAGGTTTTGCCGCCGCGCGCCTGACCGCGATCCGCACCGATTCGGGGCCGGATGCGCTGGGTGTCATCACCTCGTCGCGCTGCACCAATGAGGAAGCCTATCTGGTCCAAAAACTCGCGCGCGCGGTGTTTGGCACCAACAACACCGACACGTGCGCCCGAGTTTGCCATTCGCCTACCGGCTATGGGCTGAAGCAGGCCTTTGGCACCTCGGCGGGCACGCAGGATTTCGACAGCGTCGAGCAGCTTGATTGCGCACTGGTGATCGGGGCCAACCCGACTGACGGGCACCCCGTCTTTGCCAGCCGGCTTCGCAAGCGGTTGCGCGAGGGCGCAAGCCTGATCGTCATCGACCCGCGCCGGATCGACCTGCTGGACACCCCGCACATGGGCGAGGGGCTCCACCTGCCGCTGCGCCCGGGCACCAATGTGGCTGTGCTGACGGCATTGGCGCATGTGATCGTGACCGAAAAGCTTTACGACGAGGCTTTCATTCGCGCCCGTTGCGACTGGGATGAGTTTGCCGATTACATGGAGTTTGCCGCCCGCCCCGAAAACGGGCCAGAGGCGGTTGCGGCCTTGTCTGGCGTGCCTGCTGAAAGCATCCGGCGGGCGGCGCGCAGCTATGCCGCGGCCCCGAACGGTGCGATCTACTATGGTCTGGGCGTTACCGAACATAGCCAAGGCACCACTACCGTCATGGCCATTGCCAACCTTGCCATGATGACCGGCAACATTGGCCGCCCCGGCGTGGGTGTGAACCCGCTGCGCGGGCAGAACAACGTGCAAGGTTCTTGTGACATGGGCTCTTTCCCACACGAATTGCCGGGGTATCGGCACGTGTCGGACCCTGCGGTGCGGAGTATCTTTGAAGCGGTATGGGGTGTGCAGCTTAGCCCCGAGCCGGGTCTGCGCATTCCGAACATGCTTGATGCGGCGGTCGCAGGCCAGTTCCGCGCGATCTACATTCAGGGTGAAGACATCCTGCAATCGGACCCCGATACGCGCCATGTCGCGGCGGGCCTTGCGGCGATGGATTGCGTGATCGTGCATGACCTCTTCCTGAATGAAACCGCGGCCTACGCGCATGTGTTCCTGCCCGGTTCGACCTTTCTTGAAAAAGACGGCACGTTCACCAACGCAGAGCGGCGCATCAACCGTGTGCGCCGGGTGATGGCCCCCAAAAGCGGCTTTGCCGATTGGGAGGTGACGCAGCTGCTGGCCAATGCACTTGGCGGTGGTTGGGCCTACACCCACCCGAGCGAGGTGATGGATGAAATCGCTGCCACGACGCCGGGTTTTGCCGGGGTGAATTATGCCATGCTGGATGCGCGCGGATCGGTTCAGTGGCCCTGCAACGATGCTGCCCCCGATGGCAGCCCGGTCATGCATATCGGCGGCTTCGTGCGCGGAAAGGGGCGGTTCATCCGCACCGAATACATTGCCACCGACGAACGCAGCGGGCCGCGCTTTCCATTGCTGCTGACAACCGGGCGGGTGCTGAGCCAGTATAACGTTGGTGCCCAGACCCGGCGCACCGAGAATGTCGCATGGCATGAAGAAGACGTGCTGGAAATCCACCCCCACGATGCAGAGGTGCGCGGCATCAAGCACGGCGATTTTGTGCGCTTGGCTTCGCGCGTTGGCGAAATCAGCCTGCGCGCCGATGTTACCGAGAAGGTGGCACCCGGTGTGGTCTACACCACATTCCACCACCCCGGCACACAGGCCAATGTGGTCACCACCGAAAACTCTGACTGGGCCACAAACTGCCCGGAATACAAGGTGACGGCGGTGCAGGTGTCGCCCTCGAACGGGCCCTCGGAATGGCAAACCGAATATGCCGCCCTCATGAGCGCCGCGCGGCGCATCGCACCGGCCGCCGAATGAGCAATCGGGCGCGCACAACTGCGCGTTCGGTGCGGGCGTGGTCCGGCGCATGGCACGCAACCGAGCGGGTTTTGCCCGAAGAAGTGCCGGTTGCGCTGGTCTATGACGGCACGACGCAGGCGGTGATGATGGCGACGCCGTCGGATCTGGACGACTTTCTGCTTGGCTTCGCGCTGACTGAAGGGCTGATCGACGCACCCGACGAGCTGACCGGCACCGAGATCGTGGCGCAACCGCGCGGCATCGAGGTGCGGGGATGGCTTGCGCCGGAAGCCTCGGCGCGGCTGACTGCGCGCAGGCGGCTGAGTGCCGGGCCGGTTGGGTGCGGGCTTTGCGGCATCGACAGTATCGAGGCGGCGCTGCGCCCACTGCCGCCCGCGCCCGATGAGGTTGGCCCTTGGCTTGCCCCCGATGCGGTGGCGCAGGCAATGGCGGCGCTGACCGCCGCGCAGCCACTGCGCGCGCAGACCCGCGCGACCCACGCGGCGGGCCTGTGGTTGGCGGACGTGGGGCTGGTGGCCGTGCGCGAAGATGTCGGGCGGCACAACGCACTCGACAAGCTTGCGGGTGCGCTGGTGCAAGGTGGCGCGTCGCCTTCAGCGGGCATTCTGGTGCTGACCTCGCGGCTGTCGGTGGACCTTGTGCAGAAGGCCGCGATGATTGGCGCGCGGGTGCTGATCGGCGCATCGGCCCCTACCGCGCTGGCGGTGACCGAGGCAGAGGCGGCGGGCATCACATTGGTCGCGCGCGTGCGCGGCGCGAGTTTCGAGGTCTATTCCCACCC